>NZ_JBEYXR010000001.1:0-516049 GCF_040645135.1 Streptomyces sp. NPDC046859 | reverse complement strand
CTGCCGGTCCCGCCCGGCGCACTGCCCCAAGGTGCCGTCCCGGCGTCCGCCACCCCGAGTTCGTGGCCTCGTCGCCGGCACGCTTCCCTGGCGGGGCGGCGCGCCGGCCCCGAGTCGATCCGCCGTGACTGACCCGGAGGGGTATCGCCCGTCCCGGGCGTTACTGCACACTCCTTGCTGCGCGGCCCCACCCCACGGGCCGTTGTCCCCGGACGCTGGAGGCGTCATGCTGGAGATCAACACGAGCAAGGTGAGCCGCTGGGACCAGCACGGGCGGGTGCATGTCGTGCGGGTCGTGCGCAAGGGGCCGCAGCGCACGCTGAGATGCGAGACCT
Organism: Streptomyces sp. NPDC046859; assembly: GCF_040645135.1. NCBI lineage: Bacteria > Bacillati > Actinomycetota > Actinomycetes > Kitasatosporales > Streptomycetaceae > Streptomyces > Streptomyces sp. NPDC046859. Next base: position 515,714 of record NZ_JBEYXR010000001.1, on the reverse strand, counting down.
GCGGGTGGCGCAGGGCGGCGCAGTTCCTGCCGTGGCTGAAGGCCGAGGAGCACCTGGCGGAGGCCCACCAGGCCACCGTGGACCCGACGGAGACGCAGCGCGAATGACGAGTCATGTCCGCCTGTACGAGCCCGGTGACCGCGAGGCGGTCGAGGACATCTGTGTGCGCACGGCGCATCTGGGCGGGGACAGCCGGCCGCATTACGAGGACCCCGGCGTCTTCCCGGCGGCCTTCGCGCTGCCGTACGTCGTCCTGGAGCCGGAGTTGGCGTTCGTGGTGGACGACGGCCGGGGGCAGGCCGTCGGCTATGTCGTGGGGACGGCGGACACCGCGCGGTTCGTGCGGGACTACCGGACCACGTGGCTGCCGCGGATCGCCGGCCGCTACCCGGATCCGGCCGAACCCCGCACGCCGGACGAGGAGATCGCCCGTCTGCTGCACACCCCGGAGCGCATGCTGGTGCCGGAGGTGGCCGCCTATCCGGCCCATCTGCACATCGACCTGCTGCCCGGCTGGCAGGGCCGGGGATACGGCCGGACGCTGATGCACACCCTGTTCGGGGCCCTGCGGGAGCGCGGCGTCCCGGCCGTCCATCTGTGCATGGTCACCGCCAACACCCCCGCGCGGGCCTTCTACGACCGGCTGGGCTTCCACGAGATACCGGTGCCGGACGCCGGTCCGGTCACCTACCTGGGGCGGACGACGGAGACGTCCGGCGCCGGGTGACGGCTCAGACGCGGGCCCGTACTCCCCGGATCAGCAGGTCCACCAGGGCGTCGAAGTCGTCCTGCACACCGGGCTGTTCCCACTCCCGGGCGTAGTGCGGGTCGTGGAAGCGGTCGGTCGCCCGGAAGAGGGCGCGGGCCGCGACGGCCGGGTCCGCGACGGTGAGGGCGCCGGACGCGACGCCGTCCCGGACGATCGCGGTGAGCTGGCCGATGAGGTCGGCGATGTGCTCGCTCACGACCGTCTCGGCGGTCTCGGTGGTCAGCACCGAGTACGTGGCGAACAGCTCCGGGTCGTCGAACGCCTTGCGGCGCTTGGCGGCGAACAGCGCCGCGAGCCATTCCCGCAGCCGGGTCTCCGCGTCGAGGCCGGGTGCGCCGGCGATGTCCGCCAGGAGCCGCGTCGTCCGGTCCAGCCAGCGTTTGGTCACGGCCTCCCGCAGCGCCGCCTTGGTGCGGAAGTGCCGGTAGACGCTGCCATGGCTGACGCCGAGCGCGCGGGCCACGTCGACCACGGTGGCCTTGGCCGGGCCGTGGCGGCGCAGCACCTCCTCGGTCGCTTCGAGGATGCGCTCGGCGGTCAGGGTCGGAGACGTCGGTGGCATGCCCTAGACGGTACCCGGCGTGTCGGGTGGCGCCGCGGGCACTACTCGGTCCCCAGGTGGGCCATCTGCGGGGCCGGGTAGCGGTCGCCGGCCGCGGCGCCCGCGGGCACCGCCTCCTCGATCGCCGTCAGGTCCGCCTCGTCCAGCGTGGCGTCGAGGGCGCCCAGGGACTCGCCGAGCCGCTCGCGGGTGCGGGCGCCGACGAGGGGCACGATGTCCTCACCCCGGGACAGCACCCAGGCGATGGCGATCTGGGCGACGGAGACGCCCTTGCGCTCGGCGATCCTCCGCAGCGCGTCGACGAGGTCCAGGTTGTGCTGGAGGTTGTCGCCCTGGAAGCGGGGCGAGTGGGCCCGGAAGTCGTGCGCGGCGAGCTGCCGGTCGCGGGTGAAGTGCCCGGAGATCAGTCCGCGGGAGAGCACACCGTAGGCGGTGATGGAGATGCCCAGCTCGCGTGTGGTGGGCAGGATCGCCTCCTCGATGCCGCGGGAGATCAGGGAGTACTCGATCTGCAGGTCGGTGACGGGCGCGGTGGCGGCGGCGCGGCGGATCGTCTCGGCGCCGACCTCGCTGAGGCCGACGTGCCGGACGTGACCCTTCTCGATCAGTTCGGCGATGGCGCCCACCGTCTCCTCGATGGGCACGTCGGGGTCGCGCCGGGCGATCCGGTAGACGTCGATGTGATCGACGCCGAGGCGCTGCAGGGAGTAGGCGGCGAAGTTCTTCACGGCGGCGGGCCGGCCGTCGTAGCCGCTCCATTCGCCGTCGGGGCCGCGCAGCGCGCCGAACTTCACGCTCACCTGCGCCTTCGAGCGCAGTTCTGCGGGCGCCGTGCGCAGGGCCTCACCGATCAGGAGTTCGTTGTGGCCCATGCCGTAGAAGTCGCCGGTGTCGAGCAGGGTCACGCCCGCGTCCAGGGCGGCGTGGATCGTGGCGATCGACTCGGCCCGGTCCGCGTCGCCGTAGAGCGCCGACATGCCCATGCAGCCGAGGCCGAGGGCGGAGACCTGGGGGCCGGTGGTTCCGAGGGGTCGGGTTGGCATCGTCATGTCCTCCACCATGCCGCAACGGATGACAGATTTCAATATCTGTCATCCGTCATCTGTCATTCGCTGTTCACCGTCCGGGCCCGTCCACTCGGAACACTGGTCCAGACCTCTTAACGAAAGGTCTGGACCACGAGCAATGTCATGCCTACGACACCTCACCGCACCCCCCACCGGGAGGCCCGTATGCTCCGCCGCGCCCTGCGCGTGCTCGCCGTCGCGCTGACGACGGCCGCTCTCGCCCAGCTCCCCGTCGCCGCCCCCGCGTCCGCCGCCGACACCTGTGCCGTGAAGCCGAAACCGGCCGGCAAGGTGCTCCAGGGCTACTGGGAGAACTGGGACGGTGCCGCCAACGGCGTCCACCCGCCGTTCGGCTGGACCCCGATCACCGACTCCCGTATCGGGCAGCACGGCTACAACGTGATCAACGCGGCGTTCCCGGTCATCCGCTCCGACGGCACGGCGCTGTGGGAGGACGGCATGGACAGCGGGGTGAAGGTCGCCACCCCCGCGGAGATGTGCGCGGCGAAGGCGGCCGGCGCCACGATCCTGATGTCGATCGGCGGCGCCACCGCCGGCATCGACCTCAATTCGACGGCGGTGGCGGACCGGTTCGTCGACACGATCGTCCCGATCCTGAAGCGGTACAACTTCGACGGCATCGACATCGACATCGAGACGGGCCTGACCGGCAGCGGGAACATCGGGCAGCTGTCGGCGTCGCAGGCCAACCTCGTCCGCGTCATCGACGGCATCCTGGCGCGGATGCCGTCCGGCTTCGGCCTGACGATGGCCCCGGAGACGGCGTACGTCACGGGCGGCAGCGTCGTCTACGGCTCGATCTGGGGCGCCTACCTGCCGATCATCAAGAAGTACGCCGACAACGGACGCCTGTGGTGGCTGAACATGCAGTACTACAACGGCAGCATGTACGGCTGCTCCGGAGACTCCTACCAGGCCGGCACCGTCGAGGGCTTCGTCGCCCAGACCGACTGCCTCGACAAGGGCCTTGTAGTGCAGGGCACCACCATCAGGGTCCCCTACGGCAAGCAGGTGCCGGGCCTGCCCGCGCAGCCCGGCGCGGGCGGCGGCCACATGTCGCCGTCCCGGGTCGGCGAGGCCTGGCGGCACTACGGCGGCGCCCTCAAGGGCCTGATGACCTGGTCGCTCAACTGGGACGGCTCGAAGAACTGGACCTTCGGCGACAGCGTCAAGGCTCTGCAAGGCCGTTGATCACGGACTCCCCAGCTCCCTGACGTACCGGTCGAACAGGGTCCCGTCGTCCGCGAACCGCTGCCCGCCGGGCGTGAACCCCGCCCGGCGGGCCACGGCGACGGACGCCGCGTTGCCCGGCTCGACCTGGATGACGGCCGCCCGGGCGCCCGCGGCGGCCGCGTACCGGCAGACCAGCAGGACGGCCCGGGTCGCGAGGCCCCGCCCGCGCCAGGCCGGGTAGAGGCCGTACGCGACGTTGACCTGCCCCCGGGTGAGGCCCTCCGCCGCGAAGCGCAGGTCGATCGTCCCCGCGAGCGTCCGGCCGCCGTCCACGCGGATGCCGAAGGCCCGCAGGGAGCCGGAGCCCGCCCACTGTCCGGCGCAGTGCCGCAGATAGGCCGCGACACCCTCGGGGGTGCCGGGGCCGCCGCTGAGCCAGCGGATCAACTGCTCGTCCTCGCCGGCGAGATGGGCCGGCGCGTCGTCCGGCCCGAGCGGGGACAGGGTGATCTCCCCGTCGGAGAGGCGCGCGCCGGCCAGGGGCGTCCCCATACGGCGGTCAGTCCCGGCCGGTTCCGGGGTGCAGGGTGACGAAGAGGCCGTGGGCGCGGGTGCCGTCCGGCAGGCTCCAGACGCCGCCGACGTGCCCGAGGGCTCCGTCGGGCAGCGGCGGGGCGCCCTGGGGGGCCGGGCTCAGCACGCGGTGCAGCAGGAGCGAGCCGTCGGCCGTGGCGACGCGGGTGCCGTGCGCGGAGTCCTCGGCGACCGGGAGGCCGGGCTGCTCCCCCGTGAGGGCGGGGCCGGTGCGGGAGCGGGTGACGTCCCGGTCGACGGCGTCGGAGACGCTCTGCGCCTGCGCCTCGGCCCGCCCGTCGATCAGGGCGAGCAACTCGGCGACCAGCACCGGGTCGTGGCAGCCGTCGTACACCCAGCGCCGGCCCAGGACCCCGTGCTCCGTGGTCCCGATGAGGGCGTGCCCGGCCCCGTCGAGGGGGGCGCCGCGGTAGGTCATCGGGACGAGGTAGCCGGCCGTCCCCGGGGCCGATGCGTCGGTGATCACCATGAACTCGATGCCGACCTCGCCCTGCGGGTCGTCCAGCCGGAAGCCGCCGGCCTTCTCGGGCCGGGGCGCACCGGCACCGGCGTACCAGGGGCGCGAGGGCAGCCAGGCGGCGAGCAGTTCCAGTTTCGTGGGCGTGAGGGTGGTGCGGTGGATGATGGCCATGCCGCAGATTCTCTCGGACGCCGTCGGTGGGGGCGGCCGGGGGCCGGTGGAGACGACGCGGGGTCCCCGCCGCCCCTCGGAGAGGACGGTGGGGACCCCGTGTGACGGTGTCCGGGCGGTCAGGCGCCGATCAGGCGGCTCGCCAGGTAGCCCTCGATCTGGTCGAGGGAGACGCGCTCCTGCTTCATGGAGTCGCGCTCACGGACGGTGACCGCGTTGTCCTCCAGCGTGTCGAAGTCGACGGTGACGCAGAACGGCGTGCCGATCTCGTCCTGGCGGCGGTAGCGGCGGCCGATGGCGCCGGCGTCGTCGAACTCGATGTTCCAGTTCTGGCGCAGCGCCTGGGCGAGGCCCTTGGCCTTCGGGGACAGGTCGGCGTTGCGGGAGAGCGGCAGCACGGCCACCTTCACCGGCGCGAGGCGCGGGTCGAGCCGCAGCACGGTCCGCTTCTCCATCTTGCCCTTGGCGTTGGGCGCCTCGTCCTCGACGTAGGCGTCGAGCAGGAACGCCAGCATCGCGCGGCCGACACCGGCCGCCGGCTCGATGACGTACGGCGTCCAGCGCTCGCCGGCCTCCTGGTCGAAGTAGGAGAGGTCCTGGCCGGAGGCCTTGGCGTGGGCGGAGAGGTCGTAGTCGGTGCGGTTGGCGACACCCTCCAGCTCGCCCCACTCGTTGCCGCCGAACTGGAAGCGGTACTCGATGTCAGCGGTGCGCTTGGAGTAGTGGGAGAGCTTCTCCTTCGGGTGGTCGTACCACCGCATGTTCTCCTCGCGCAGGCCGAGACCGGTGTACCAGTTCCAGCGCTGCTCCATCCAGTACTCCTGCCACTTCTCGTCCTCGCCCGGCTTGACGAAGAACTCCATCTCCATCTGCTCGAACTCGCGGGTGCGGAAGATGAAGTTGCCGGGCGTGATCTCGTTGCGGAAGGACTTGCCCATCTGGGCGATGCCGAACGGCGGCTTGCGGCGCGAGGTGGTCTGCACCTGGGCGAAGTTGGTGAAGATGCCCTGGGCGGTCTCGGGGCGCAGGTAGGCGACGGAACCGGAGTCCTGGGTCGGGCCGAGGTGCGTCGACAGCAGACCCGAGAACTGCTTGGGCTCGGTGAACTGGCCCTTGTTGCCGCAGTTCGGGCAGTTGATGTCGGCGAGGCCGTGCTCGGGGAGGTGACCCTTCTTGGCCTCGTACGCCTCCTCCAGGTGGTCCGCGCGGAACCGCTTGTGGCAGGAGGTGCACTCGGTCAGCGGGTCCGTGAAGGTGGCGACGTGACCGGAGGCGACCCACACCTCGGGGGCGAGGATCACGGACGAGTCGATACCGACGACGTCCTCGCGCGACGTCACCATGTAACGCCACCACTGGCGCTTGAGGTTCTCCTTGAGCTCGACACCCAGCGGTCCGTAGTCCCAGGCGGCCTTCGTGCCGCCGTAGATCTCACTACTCGGGAATACGAAGCCACGGCGCTTGCTCAGGCTGACGATGGTGTCGATCTTGTCGGCGGCCACGGTGCTCTCTTCATTACGACGATGGGCGACGAAGCGAGGCGCTTCTACAGCGAATGCTTCAGGGTACCGGCGGGGGCTCCCCTCCAATCAAATCGGTAGCGCTCCGTGGACGCTCCAACACGCTTGTTGACAATGGTTTCCAGTACAGTTGAAAATGACTGTCATGAACGTACGACGATCTCACATACCCCGGGTCGCCCTCGCGGCCGTCGCCGCCCTCGGGCTCGGCACCCTGTCCGCCTGCTCGACGGACAGCGCCGCCGCCGGCGGCGACTTCGATGTCGTCGCGTCGTTCTATCCGATGCAGTTCCTCGCCGAGCGGATCGGCGGGGACCATGTGCACGTCACCACCCTCACCGAACCCGGCCAGGAGCCGCACGAGCTGGAGCTCAGCCTCCGCCAGCGGGCCCAGCTGGACGAGTCCGACGCGGCGCTGTTCCTCAGGGGACTCCAGCCGTCCGTCGACGAGGCCATCGACCAGGCGGGCCTGAAGACGAAGATCGACGCCGCGGACCTCACGAAGCTGGAGGACCACGGCGGCGCCGAGCACGACCACGGCGGCGAGGAGCACTCCGAGGAGGAGTCGCACGGCCTCGACCCGCACGTCTGGCTCGACCCCGTGAGGTACGCGGAGATCGCCGAGGGCGTCGGGTCCGCCTTCGCGAAGGCGGACCCGGACCACGCGGCCGACTACCGGAAGAACACCGACGCGCTGGTCGACCGGCTGCACGCGCTGGACACCGAGTTCCGCGACGGGCTCAAGAACACGAAGACCAAGGTCTTCTTCACCAACCACGCCTCCTTCGGCTACTTCGCCGAGCGCTACGGCCTGACCCAGGAGGCCATCTCCGGGGTCGACCCGGAGAGCGAGCCGAGCCCGGCCCGGATCAGGGAGCTGCGGACCGAGGCCCGGGCGGACGGGGTGACCACCGTGTTCTACGAGACCCTGGTGTCCGGCAAGACCGCGAAGACCCTCGCCCGCGACGCGGGCCTGAGGACGGACGTCCTGGACCCGCTCGAAGGCATCACGGGCACGTCCCGGGGCGACGACTACTTCGCGGTCATGGAGGCCAACCTCACAGCCCTGAAGAAGGCGCTGGGCGCCCGATGACCCACTCTCTGGAGGACGGCATGAGCGAGCCCGTCATTTCGCTGCGCGGCGTCCGCGCCGAGCTGGGCTCGCGCCCGGTCCTGCGCGGCATCGACCTCAGCGTGCGCCGCGGCGAGGTCGTCGCCCTGCTCGGCGCCAACGGCTCCGGCAAGTCGACGGCCGTGCGCAGTGTCATCGGCCAGGTGCCGGTCAGCGCCGGTGAGATCGAGCTGTTCGGCACCGCGCGGGCCCGGTTCCGCGACTGGGCGCGGGTGGGCTACGTCCCGCAGCGCACGACGGCCGCGGGCGGCGTGCCCGCCACGGTCGGCGAGATCGTCTCCTCGGGCCGGCTCTCGCGCACCCGCTTCGGGCTCTTCCGCAAGGCCGACCGCGCGGCCGTCCGGCACGCGCTGGAGCTCGTCGGCATGGCGGACCGTGCCAAGGACTCGGTCGACGCCCTGTCGGGCGGCCAGCACCAGCGGGTGCTCATCGCCCGCGCCCTGGCCGCCGAACCGGAGCTGCTGATCATGGACGAGCCGATGGCGGGCGTCGACCTGGCCAGCCAGGAGGTCCTCGCGCACACCCTGCGCGAGCAGGTCGCGGCCGGTGCCACGGTCCTGCTCGTGCTGCACGAACTGGGCCCGCTGGAGCCCTTGATCGACCGGGCGGTCGTGCTGCGCGACGGCTGTGTGCTGCACGACGGCCCGCCTCCGAAGGCGGTCGGCCAGCACGCGCTGCCCGGCCACGACCACGTACACCCGCACGCGGCTCACGACGCCGAACCGATCCGGACGGGACTGCTGAGCTGATGGAATTCCTGAACTACGACTTCATGCAGCGGGCGCTGCTCGCCGCGATCCTCGTGGGCATCACCGCGCCGGCGATCGGCATCTACCTCGTGCAGCGCCGACAGGCGCTGATGGGCGACGGCATCGGCCACGTCGCCATGACCGGCGTCGGCCTCGGCTTCCTGCTGTCCTGGTCGCCGGTGTGGACGGCCACGCTGGTGTCGGTGCTCGGCGCGGTGCTCATGGAGCTGATCCGCTGGTACGGCCGGACGCGCGGCGACATCGCCCTGGCGATGCTCTTCTACGGCGGCATGGCCGGCGGCGTCATGCTGATCAACCTCGCGCCGGGCGGGGCCAACGCCAACCTGCTGTCGTTCCTCTTCGGGTCGCTGTCCACGGTGTCCGAGTCCGATGTGACGGCCATCTGCGTCCTCGCGGCGTTCGTGGTCCTCATCACGCTGCTGCTGCGCCGCCAGTTGTTCGCGGTCAGCCAGGACGAGGAGTTCGCGCGGGTCACGGGCCTTCCGGTGCGTGCGCTGAACCTGCTGACGGCGGTCACGGCGGCCGTGACGGTGACGGTCGCGATGCGGGTGGTCGGACTGCTGCTGGTGAGCGCGCTGATGGTGGTGCCGGTGGCGGCGGCCCAGCAGCTGTCCCGCAGTTTCGCGGCGACGTTCGCGATCGCCGTGGCGATCGGTGTGACGGTGACCATCGGCGGCACGGTCACCTCGTACTACCAGGACGTCCCGCCCGGCGCGACCATCGTGCTGCTGACCATCGGCGCGTTCATCGTGCTGACCGCGCTGGCGACCCCGCTGGCCCGGCGACGCGCTCGGGCCCTGGCGGCGGCGCAGCCGGCCGGGGACCCTGTGGAGTGTGCGGTTCCGGACAGCGGGGACGCCGCGGGCAAGGTCGGCGTCTGACCGGGCACAGGTCAGGCTGGCACAATGGCGCGGGCAAGGCGCAGACGTGAGGAGGCAACGGTGACGACGGCAGGACCGCCCGTGAAGGGCCGGGCCACCAGGCAGCGCGCCGCCGTGGCGGCGGCCCTCGACGAGGTCGACGAGTTCCGCAGCGCCCAGGACCTGCACGACATGCTCAAGCACAAGGGCGACTCGGTCGGGCTCACCACCGTCTACCGCACCCTGCAGTCCCTCGCCGAGGCCGGCGAGGTCGACGTCCTGCGCACCTCCGAGGGCGAGTCCGTCTACCGCCGCTGCTCCACGGGCGAGCACCATCACCACCTCGTCTGCCGGGTCTGCGGCAAGGCCGTCGAGGTCGAGGGTCCGGCCGTGGAGAAGTGGGCGGACGCCATCGCCGCCGAGCACGGCTATGTGAACGTGGCGCACACGGTGGAGATCTTCGGCACCTGCGCCGACTGCGCGGCCGCCAGCTGCTGACTTCCCGTCAACTCCTGAGTCGTCCCGGCCGAGTTGGCTGGATCACAAAACCGTTGGCCTGCCCTGATCTTGTGTTTGTATGATCACGATGGCTTCTGCGACCACAGGAGTCACACAGGAAACAGGGGAGTACAACTTGAGACTGGGACGTATCGCTGGTGTGACCGCCGCGAGCGCCGCCATGGTGCTGGCCGTCGCCAACTCGGCGGTGGCCGCGGACCACACCATGCACACGGGGGATGCCTGGGGGGACGTGCCGGGTGTCGACTGGAGCGGCACCGGCTTCTTCAACGAGTACGGTGACGTTGTCACGATCAAGGACAACGACGCCGACGGCCGCGGTGTCACGATGAACGTGTACATCGGCAGCCCGAGCGGCAACCCGCGCTACTCGTTCACCGTCGGCGGCGAGGGCAACACCGCCACCCGCAAGGCCAGCATGGGCGGCAGTTTCGACCTGCCGGAGAACACCCGCATCGGCTTCAAGTTCTGCCGGGCGCCCGACGGCGAGTGCAAGGACTACACGTTCCTCAACGACCACTAAGGGTCCACGGAACCGCGAACGGCCCCGTCCCACCTCGGTGGGGCGGGGCCGTTCCCGTGCGCGGGGCGTCACTCCTCCTCGGAGCGGCCCTCCATGGCCAGCAGCTCCTCGTTCGGGATGGCGCCGCCGAAGCGGCGGTCGCGCGAGGCGAACTCCAGGCAGGCACGCCACAGGTCACGCCGGTCGAAGTCCGGCCACAGCACGTCCTGGAACACCATCTCGGCGTAGGCGCTCTGCCACAGCAGGTAGTTGGAGGTGCGCTGCTCGCCGCTGGGCCGCAGGAACAGGTCCACGTCCGGCATGTCCGGGTAGTACAGGTACTTCGCGAAGGTCTTCTCGGTGACCTTGGACGGGTCGAGCCGCCCGGCCCGCACGTCCTCGGCCAGCGCCTGCGCGGCGTCCGCGATCTCCGCCCGCCCGCCGTAGTTCATGCAGAAGTACAGGGTCAGCCTGTCGTTGTCCTTGGTCTGCTCCTGGGAGATCTCCAGCTCCCTGGCGACCGACTTCCACAGCTTGGGCATCCGGCCGACCCACCGCACCCGCACGCCCAGCTCGTCGAGCTGGTCGCGGGTCCTGCGGATGAAGTCCCGGTTGAAGTTCATCAGGAAGCGCACCTCGTCGGGCGAGCGCTTCCAGTTCTCGGTGGAGAAGGCGTACAGCGAGATCGCGCCGACGCCCATCTCGATCGCGCCCTGGAGGACGTCCAGCACCCGCTCCGCGCCCACCTTGTGGCCCTCGGTGCGCGGCAGGCCCCGCTCCTTGGCCCAGCGGCCGTTGCCGTCCATGACGATCGCCACATGGCCCGGGACCAGCTCGCCCGGCAGCTTGGGCGGGCGGGCACCGGACGGGTGCGGCTCCGGCGTCCTGTACTCGCGGCGCCGGCGCCCCAGGAACCCACTCACGGCCATGTGTTTCTCGTCTCCCTTTGGCTTCTTCTACTTCTCGACGTACCGGAGCGAGCGCAGCCCGCGCTCCAGGTGCCAGTGCAGATAGGCGGACACCAGTCCGCTGCCCTCCCGGACGTACCGCGGCTCACAGGCGTCCGCGGTCTCCCAGTCACCGGTGAGCAGCGCGCCCAGCAGGTCCAGGGTCTGCGGCGACGGTACGACGCTACCGGGCACCCGGCAGTCGACGCAGACCGAGCCCCCCGAGGCCACCGAGAAGAAGCGGTTCGGTCCCGGCATGCCGCATTTGGCACAGTCCCCGAAGCTCGGGGCGTACCCGTTGACGGCGAGGGAGCGCAGCAGGAAGGCGTCGAGCACGAGGTGCGGTTCGTGCTCGCCGCGGGCGAGGGTGCGCAGCGCCCCGACCAGGAGCAGGTACTGCTGGACGGCCGGCTCGCCCTCGTGGTCGGTGAACCGCTCGGCGGTCTCCAGCATGGCCGTCCCCGCGGTGTAGCGGGCGTAGTCCGTGACGATGCCGCCGCCGTAGGGAACGATGGTCTCGCTCTGTGTGCACAGCGGCAGCCCGCGTCCGATCAGCTCGCTCCCCCGCGCGAAGAACTGCACGTCGACGTGGGAGAACGGTTCGAGCCGGGCCCCGAACTTCGACTTGGTGCGCCGCACCCCGCGCGCCACGGCCCGCACCCGCCCGTGCCCGCGCGTGAGCAGGGTGATGATCCGGTCCGCCTCACCCAGCTTCTGGGTGCGCAGCACGATGCCGTCGTCGCGGAACAGACTCATGCCCTCATTGTCGCGTACGCGGGTGACCGGCGGGTGCGGCCGGGGTCACGTACCGCCCCGCCGGCGCGGACGGTGCCGGGGCGGTGGCGCTGGGTGTCGGAGGCGCCCCCTCAGGGCACCTCGCCCCTGCTGCGGGCGTTCGCGTACGCCGTCGCCGCGCGCAGCCGCTCGGACGGGGTCGCGGGGCGCACCGACGCCGGGGCGACGTCCCACTCCTTGCCGCCGCCGTGCGGCCGGAGCTGCACGTACGGGCCCTCGTGGCCCATCACGACGCCGATGCGACCCGAAAGAGTGTCATAGACATACGACCCGATGGACGGCTTCACCGCAGCACCGCCGCGAGTCGCCGTGCGGTGTCCACCGTGCAGCGGCCCAATTCGACGAGCGGGCACGGCGCCTCACGCGCGAGACTCGCCGGATCGATCCGGAGTGTCGGGAGCGCAATTCCTGCCTTCTCCAGCGCGGCCCGCAATTCCTTCACCACTTCCTCCGCTTCTTCGACGCAGTGCGCCGAGTGCCGTTCCCTCACTTTGCTCCCCTCGAATTCGGATTTCACGCATCCCCGGTCCATAGTGACCCGTGGCGCCTACACTCGGTGGGAGTCTGCGCACTACAAGGGCGTCGCAGGGCAGGGGGGTTGCCATGGCCAACGCTTCACGTCAGGCGGCGTGGGAGTTCTTCGGCGCGGAGCTGAAGAGGCGCCGGGAGAACGCCGGTATTACGCAGTCGGAACTGGGGGCGCGGGTTTTCGTGTCGGGCGGATACATCGGCCAGTTCGAACAGGCGATTCGAAAGCCTCAGCTGGATATCGCTCAGAGGATTGACGACACCCTGCAAACCGACGGTATTTTCGAGCGCCTCTGGCAGAAGCTCATCAGGGACCGCCGGTACGCGGATTACTTCGCGAGGACGGCGGAGCTGGAGAGGCTGGCGACGAGGATCTGCGACTGGGAGCCGTCCGTCGTCCCGGGGCTCCTCCAGACACGGGCGTACACGAGAGCGCTCGTCGTGGCGACGCAGCCGTTCGCGACCGACGATCTCATCGAGGAGCGGGTCGCGGCGCGCGCCGAGCGGTCCGCGATCCTGGAGGACGCCACACGGCCGGAGTACTGCGCGATCGTGCACGAGACGGTGCTGCGCGTGCCGGTCGGCGGCCCGGAGGTCGCGGCGCAGGCGCTGGCGCACCTGGCGGCGGCCGCGCGCAGCCGCAAGGTGCTGCTCCAGGTGCTGCCCTTCGCGGCGGGGGCGGCCGCGAACAACGGCTCGCTGCGCCTGATGGAGTTCGACGACGCACCGCCAACTGCCTATACGGAGACGTCCTTTTCGGGCAGCGTCCTGGACGACCCGGCGGTGGTGAAGCGTGCGAGCCGCGCCTACGATCTGCTCAGGGGAGCCGCGCTGTCTCCGGACGCGTCCCTGGCCCTGGTCGAGTCGGCAGCTGAGGACTTCAGACGATGCACACGGACGAGCTGAGCGGCGCTCGCTGGCACAGGAGCAGTTACAGCAACGGCGACGGAGGCAACTGCGTCGAGGTGGCCGACGGAGTCCCCGGGACCGTTCCCGTCCGGGACTCCAAACTCGCCTCGGACGGTCCCGTGCTGCTGTTCCCCGCTCACGCCTGGGCGGGGTTCCTCACGTCTCTGAGGTGACCCGCGGCGTCTGCTGGCGCTCCGCCTCGGCCCACAGGTCCGTGAACTGCGTGACGTGGTCCTCGATGTGGTCCGGGTCGGCGCTCAGCAGGGTGCTGTCCGGGTTGTTCTCCTGGTCCGGCTTGGTCTCGTGGCAGAGTTCGCCGTCGAAGACGATGAAGTCGCTCACCCTCGGGTTGGACTCCATCAGCGACCGCACCGCGATCCGCGCGTCGATGCCCCGCCTGCGGTGGTCGTCGCACAGCGCCCGCAGCTCCGGGGTGACCTCGTCCTCGGTCCTGACGATGAACAGGCGGCGGATCTCGACGCCCCGCCTCCGGATCGCCTTCTCCTGCGCCGCGAGATACCGCTCGGCCGGCCCGCTGTACCAGAACTCCCGGTCCACCGAGGTGCTGGTGGCGTCCAGGGTCATCTTCGTGCAGTCGGTGAGGTCGATCAGCCACTCGTGGTTCTCGCCGGGGCAGTCCGCGGTGCCGCTGCCCAGACCCTCCATCATCCGGGCGAGGCGCCCGAGTTCCTTCTCGGCGAAGGCCTGCATGATGTCGCCCCCGCGCTCCCGGACCCGGGTGTAGCCGAGGACGAGCCGGGTCACCTCCTCGGAGCGCAGCACCGAGCCGTCGACCTGGCTGAACAGCTCCGTCGCGGAGAGGATCTCGGCGAAGCCCTGGTCGACCTTCTCGAACCGCTCGCCGAAGTCGACCAGGTACTGCACGATCAGCACCGTGCAGCCGAGGGAGATGGACATCGTCCACTCCCACAGGTTGTCGTCCTCCTGGTTCAGCAGACCGCTCAGGAGGAAGGTCACGGCGCCCGCCACGCCCGCGACCAGCACTCTCAGCAGCACCTTGTGCCGGCCCGCGTTCTGCGGCTGCGGCTGGTTCCTGCCGCCGTTCCCGTTCCCTAATGACGTCGTGCTCATCTGTCATCCCCCGTCGGTTCCGGTTGTACTGCGGTGATACCCCTCAGCGCGCGTCGCTGAGCGCCTGCCGCGGCGCCGCCACGGCCTGCAGGGCGAGTCGGTCCCTGATGCGCCGGCTCAGGTTCTCCCACTGACGGGAGAACCCCGGCCGCTCTTCCAGTACGTCCCACAGGTGGGCCAGCGCGGGGTCCACGTGGGCCCGCGGCATCCACAGATGCAGCAGGTGGACGACGACCGGTTGCAGGGTCTCGATCACCGACGGGCCGCCCGCCGCTCCGAGCCTGCTGTTGTCCAGCATGTGCTGAACGGTCGTCAAAAGCCAGTCGTGCAGGGCGAGATCCTCGCACAGACCGGCGGCGGAGGCGGCCGGGACGTCGGCCGGGATCCGCAGTTCCATCGTGCGCAGTCCGCCCTCGGCGAGGGTGAAGCTCGTCAGGGAGGCCCGCTCCCCCGCCGGTTCCCGCCGGGCCACCCACCGCAGCCGGGTGGGGCTGGACTTGAACGGCACCCGGCGGTCGAGCAGCGCGTGCCGCCGCAGCCGGGCCAGCAGTCCCTCGGCGATCACCCCGAGGTCGAGCTCGCCGCGTCCGGCGCCGCGCAGCACCCCGTCCGCGGTGGCCTGCTCGGGCAGCTTGCCGAACGGTTCGACGAGGCCCGGCCGCACCAGGTACTGGCCCCAGGGCCGGCGCAGGTCGGGACCGGTGGCCGGCACGCCGAACCAGGCGGTCGCCTGCAGGAGCCGCCCCTCGGTCAGCGCGGCGCGGGCGGCGACCGTGCCGACGCCCCGGACCTTGCTGCCGTTGGAGGCGGGCAGCCGGCAGTCCACGCCGGTCAGCACCTCGGGGGACAGCGCATGCATGGAGGGCCGCTCTGAGAGCCGTACGGGTTCGTCGGCGCGGAGCCGGAGCAGTTGGGCGGCGGCCCGGATGTCGAGCGGCTGGAGCGACGGCAGCAGACAGGTGCGCACCTCGCCGCAGGCGAGGACCGAACGCGCCGGGTGGGCCGGGGCCGCCGTCATCTCAGGTCCCCCCGGCCTCGGAGGAGTCGCCGGGCTCCTCGTAGAAGACGTAGGTGGCGCGCTGGGCGACCGCCGCGGGCACCGGCATCCCCTCGGCGGCGGACCGCTCGGCGACCTGCCGCAGCGCCCCCGCGTCGACGTCTATCTGGTCGAGGACGAGCCGGACGGCGTCCTCCACGGCGACGAAGCGGTTCGGCATCAGGCTGCACGTGCGGTAGGCGCTGAACGCCGCGTTGGTGTCGCTGAGTTTGACCACCGGCGGCAGCCGGTCCCACTCCTGCGGGAAGTCCGCGCCCCGCCACTCGGTGGGCACGAGGACCGGGTCGCCCAGGTGCCGCAGCAGGCCGAGCCGGGCGAGCTGCCACACGGCGGCCAGGAAGGGGCAGGACCACAGACGCCGGCCGTCCTCCTCCGACCACAGCTCGACGTCCATGAAGATGGAGTGGTTGCGGGCAGCCGTCTCCCGCGGCGGCTGCCAGCCCTTGACCTCGCCGAGGGCGCTGCGGGACGCCGAAGGGCTGCGTTCGCCGTTGGCCAGCCAGCCGGTGCGGCTGACGGGCGGGCGGGAGCCGTGGCTGCCGGGCGGCGGCGACTCGACCAGGCGGTGCATGACGGACTCGGCGAGCTCGACCCGGTCGGCGACCGCGCAGGCCGACTCGCGGGCCAGGTAGTCGATGACCAGGCCCGCCTTCTCGGCCTCCTTGAGCACCATGGGGACGAGTTCGGCCGGTGTGGAGAAGCGGCTGAAGTAGTCGTCGATCAGGAAGCAGGTGCTGATGCGCGGGCGCCTGCCGCGCCGGGCCGCGGAGGCCCGTACGGCGTCCGCCCAGACACGGACCTCCGCGAAGTGCTCGCCCAGCCGCTTGGGCCCGGCCTCGTAGTCCTCCATGTAGAGGTGGCCCAGTTCCAGGGAGAGATGGGCCAGCGGCACGGACTGGGTGCGCGGCTGAGCGGTGGTCTCCTGGAAGACGGCTTCGCTCATGCCGGCTCCCAGTACTTGTCGTCGGTCAGGCGTTCGGCGAGGCGGCTGAGCGCCTGCCAGGTCTCCTGGTTGGCGATCTGGCTGTCGAGCACGTCCTCGTCGGTGATGAGCTGCTCCCGCCACTGCAGGACCGGTTCGAGCGGCACGGACCCGAGGACCATGCTGTAGCCGATGCCCTGGGTGGAGGCGAGCTGCTTGAGGTCGCCGTCGGTCTTGCGCATCCACGCCGACTGGGTGGGCGAGACCTGCGACCACAGCGGCGACTCGGGGTCGGGTACGGCGGCCCGGACGAAGCGGATGGCGTTGCGCAGTGCCTCCTCGCCGTGTCCGCGGTCCACGCCGCCGGCGAGGATGCCGCGCTTGCCGAAGACCAGGCTGGCGGCGGCCGCCACGTGCTGGCGGGTCCAGCGGTGGAAGACCAGCCAGCGGGCGGCGACCTCCCTCATCTCGGGCTGGGCGGTGGCCTCCAGGACCATGTCGACCGCGTAGGAGCGGCCGGCGCTGAGGTCCACGATGACCAGGTCGAACTCGTAGGAGAGGTTCATCAGGAGGTCGACGCAGCGGTGCAGATTGTCCTCGCTGGTGGCGAACTCGCCGCCGCTGACGTCACCGGGCATCAGCACCAGCCGGCCGCAGCCGGGCGGCGGGAAGCGCAGCACCTGGTGCTCGGTCTCGGCCCAGACGTCGATCCGGGCGGGTTCGCCGACCTCTCCTATCAGGTAGGCGTGCAGACCGTGGTCCTCGGTGGCCTGGCGGGCGTCGGCCACGTCGAAGACGGCCGCCGCGGTCGGCGAGCCGAAGTCGAAGTCCAGGTAGCAGACGTCGTCACCGGCCAGGGCCCGGTGGTAGGCCAGGTTGGCGCTCGTCACCGAGCGGCCGGTGCCTCCCTTGTCGGAGGCGGAGAAGATCAGCACGTGTCACACTCCCCGGTCCGCGGCCTCGCGGGCGCGGGCGAGCGAGTCGAGCTGTCCGAGGACGTCGAGGGTGAGGGCGTAGGCGGTGCCGGGCTGTTCCTCGACGAGGCTGCGGGCGCGGCGCAGCTTCACCTCGATGTTGCGCAGCTGCATGCCGTGCCGGCCGGCGTCGGCGGGGGCGGGCTCCATCTGCTCGTTGCCCAGCAGGTGGGCGGCCTCGCTGAGCAGCGCCCGGGCCAGTTCGGTCAGGTCGTTGCTGCGGATCGGGGGCTGCCGGTACATGACGTTGGCCTGCACCATGACCTCGGTGACCCGCTCGGTGATGCTCCAGGACACCGGTACGCGCCGCTGGTGGATCTCCGCCTCCGGGTAGGCGGCGTGGATGTTGTCCCACAGGCCGATGCCCTCGCCGTCGCGGATGCGCCGGCGCCACATGTGGCCGAAGACGTCCTCGGCGAGGCGGAGCAGCCGGTCGTGGGAGGCCAGGTTGCGCGAGAGGGTGCACAGCTGGACGGTCCGCTTGAGCAGCTGCGCGGAGAAGTCGGTCATGGCCCAGGTCATGGGCGGGCCGAGGCGTTCGCTGCCCTGCAGCGGCAGGGCGACGCCGACGTTGTGCAGCTCGTGGACGACCGGGTCGTCGCGGACCATGCGGCTGGTGATGCGGCCGCGCTCGGCGAGGCGCTCCATGACGCCGACGGTGCGGGTCAAGTCGTCGTCGGTGGCCCGGCGGCGCATCAGGTCGTGCACGAGGATGGCGGCGACGGAGAGGGAGAAGTACTCGGACTCCAGCTTCTGTCCCGTCGTGCGCCAGGGGATGTCCTCCAGGGGCCAGCGGTCGGTGTCGAAGCGGGCGATGCCGGACCAGTACTGCTGGGTCAGCTCCCACCGCAGGCGCAGCGACTCGGCGAGTCTCTGCTGTTCGGTGTTGAGCAGGCCGAGGGTGAGGGTGCGGTCGGAGAACAGGTCCTGGATGCCGTCGAGGGCGACCACGGTGAAGTACAGGTACGGCACCGGGTTGGCGACGCCCTCGGGCTGCGGGCCGATGGGTTCGGTGGTCTCGACCTCGGGGGCGTCCTTGACCATGGTCCAGGCCCAGCCGCACTCGAAGAGCTGGTTCTCGTCCTTGAGCCCTTCCTGGACGTCGATGCCGAGGAACACGCTCTCGTTGATCGCCGCGCGCAGCGGGCGGAAGCGGTTCTGGAACTGGCTCAGCACCTGGCGCTGCGACAGCCGCTGCTGACCTAGGAGTTCGGTGAGGGTGCGGCCCTGGGAGGAGTCGGTGTCGAAGACGTTGACGACGAAGGAGCGCAGCAGGCTCACCATGGCGGCGGTGAGGCGGTTGCTGGTGGCGGAGCGCAGTTCGGCGATGGTCTCCCTGATGTCGCTGCGCCGGGTCCTGGTCTCGTAGACCTTGAGGAAACCGAGCAGGGCGAGGCACAGGGTGATCGACATGGAGTAGGAGTCGACCACGTCCAGCCGGCGCTGTTCCTCGGTGAGTTCCTTCGCCTTGTCCTGGGAGCCGAAGTAGTAACCGCCCGCGAACGTGGGCCTCTTGTCCTCACCGGTGTGCGTCCGCATGAAGTCGGCCGCCGCGGTCACGAGGTTGGCCGGGATGTCCAGGCGTCCTCCGGCCTTCTTCAGGACCTGCTGGACGTCCTCCTGGGTGGTGTCGGGGTCGTCGAGCCGGAAGGCGGGGATCTCGGTGGCGGGATAGAGCAGGCAGAGCAGCCGCTCGGCGTCGGCGACGCTGCTCTCCTTGCCCCATTCGCCCCATTGCCACTCCCCCCCGTCGAAAGAGTGGCGGGCAATCGCCTGCCAGATGTCCAGCAGATGCTGGCGTGGCTTGATCTGCATCCCATGCCCCTCACACAGGCCGCACTGCCTTCACTTCAGGAATACCGCTGTGCTGTTGTGAAGCCTCGTCGATCAGCCGACCGGAATGGCCGAATCCGAATTCGCGCGCCAGCCGTAGGCCACGATCATCCCCGAATATCCGTCGCGTACGGCTGCCGCGGATTCGAGTCGTTGGACCTTGAAGTCACCCGCGAATGCCTCGAGGCTCGCGCGCACCTCGGATTCTCCCACGTCACACGCCGGGAAGAAATGCTCACCGGCGTGATACCCCGTCGAATGCTCCATGAAGGCCGTGGCGAAGGGGGCGCCCGGAGCCAGGGCGCGCATGAATCTCTCGACGCCGAGCCGGAACTCCTCGTGGGCGGCGGTCATCGACTCGGCGACGAAGAACATGGTGCCCACGGACCAGCGCCCCTCGTGCCGCCACAGGTCGAAGATGTCGCCCTGCTCGACCCGGACGACCTTGCGGAAGCGCTCACGCGGGTCCATGTCCAGGGAGCGGTAGCAGTCCTTGCGGCAGAGGGCGGACCAGAACGTGTCCCAGTTGTCGTCGTAGCCGTCGATCTGGCTCGTCAGGTAGTCCACGTTGGACGCCGAGCGCTCGAAGAGGGTGATCTCGTCGCACCAGGGCAGCATGGCCAGGGCCGGGTACAGGTTCACCCCCGCCCCCACGTCGATCCCGCTGACCGGTCCGACGCCCTGCTTCCGGAAATGGTCGCCGAAATGGTCCCGGATGATGTGCAGGATCTCCGCGTCCTCCGCCTGTAAGGCGCGGTAATTGTGATCAAGGTAGGCGATCGAGTCGAATGCCGCGTCCCATGGCACATCGGCATTCATCACCTGGACGCCCCCCGACGATCTCTGGGTCATTCCACCAACGGTACCAAAAGGAGGCGCATCGGGAGCGCGTTGGGGCATAGGCACAGTGCGGTCTTGTCCAGTGGGAAGGGCGCTGCTCAAGATGGGGCGGACCTCGGTGGGCTCCCGAAACGGCGGGCAACGGGTACTCACCTGTACGAGTGACGGCATTCCATCACACAGGGGGCGGCTGATGGCGCTACCGGAGGAACGTTTCCCTTTCTCGGGACACCACACCGACCGGGCGTTCTTCGCCGACCGAGCCGACCGGCCCCTGACCATGCGGGGCGTCACCGAGGCCGATCTGCCCGAGCTCCTGCGGGTGGACCGGGAGGTCTTCCCCGAGGAGCCGTACCCGTACTTCGTGCTCCGGCAGCACATCGACGTCCACGGGGACCGCATCCTCGTCCTGGACGACGGCGAGTGCCTGCACGGCTATGTGCTGTTCGTGACCACCTCGGACGGCTATGTGTGCTGGGTCCTGAGCCTCGCCGTCAGCGCCGACCAGCGCGGCCGGGGCCTGGGCAAACGGCTGATGCTGGAGGTGCTGCGGCAGCTGCGCCGGGAGCGGGTGCACGAGGTGCGGCTGACCGTGGAGCCGACGAACGCGGCGGCCATCACGCTGTACCGCACCCTCGGCTTCTCCACCGACGGGCGCGTGCACCGGAGCTACCTGGGGCCCGGCGAGGACCGGCTCATCATGGTCCTGCGGATGGGACCGGGCTAGGCCGTCTCGCGGCAGGCGCCGTACCGGGCGGCCAGGGCGTGGAACGCCTCCTTGGGCTCCCAGTGCCAGGGGGACGCGGGGTCGTCCGGGCGGTCCCTGAGGGGCTTGGTGATGGCGTAACTGGCCAGGTCCAGGTCGTGGCGGGGGTCGTCCGGGCGGTGCGGGGCGTCCGGGGTGACGAACTCGAAGGCCATCGCCGCGTACAGGCCCATCGACTCGAAGACGTCCACCAGGTCGGTCAGACAGGCCGCCTGGGTGCGCTCGCTGCGCACGACGTCGCCCTTGATCTCGTTCGGCTCCTTGGTGCGGTCGACGATGTCCCAGCCCATGCCGGCCGTCCGGGGGGCGCCGACGAACGCGCAGGTGCCGAACTCGGTGATGGCCAGGGGCTTTCCCCAGCGCAGATACCGGCGCAGGTCGCGGACGTACTCCGGGCGCCGGGGGAACCAGGAGTAGTAGTCGATGCCGACCACGTCGAACAGGCCCCAGTCGACGGGCTCGAACTCCTCGTCCTGCGCGGCGGCGTAGCCGAGGCGGCCGTGGAACACGGACCGGCCGGTCGCGGCCGCCCGCGCGGTGAAGGCGGCCAGCCGGCGCCGCATCGCCGCCATGTCGACACCGCCGTTCCGGAGGTTGGCGACGCGCTCCAGGACCGTCGCGCCGGGGACGATGCCGGGGACGAACAGCCAGAACTCGCAGCCCACGCTGAAGTCGACGCTCGCGCCCTGCCGGCGCAGCCGTTCGGCGAACCGGCCGCACTCGGCGACGGTCTCCAGGATGTCCCGGGCCGGGATGTCTGCGAAGGTCGGCTGGAGCCAGACGTGCAGTCCCCGTTCGGCGGCCTCGGCGGCCGTGGCGGTGAGGCGGTCCACCCCGTCGCCGGTGACGTCGAGGGTGTCGGCGTGCAGCACGTCACGGATCACCCGGACGTCCGCGCGCATCCGGGTGACGCTCCAGGCGGTGCCGGGCGTCTCGCCCGCGCCGACCGTGTAGACGACGCCCCGGTGCCTGAGGCCCGTGCGCCGGGTGCGCCGCCCGGCTGCCTCCGCGCGCCCCGCGGGTGGCGCCGCGAGAGCCGCCGCGACGGCCGCCGTCCCGGCCAGGAAACGTGCCCTGCTGATCCCGTCGGTGTTCTCCATACGGCCACTGTGGCGAGGACGGACGCGTCCCGCCGTCGGCCGATGGTCCACGGCTCCGCAACCAAGGGATGACCGGTGGCGTCGGTCATGGACAGATCGTCGAAGTCCCTCGAACGAAGGAGAGCGCGATTCCCTCCCCCACACCCTCCCCCCTGAGCCGCCGCGCCCTGCTCCTCACGGCGGGCACCGCGGCCGCCGCCCTGGCCGCCGGGCCCGCCCACGCCACGACCGGCGGTGACGTCCGGGCCCGGCTGCGCGAGCTGGAGCGCGGCCACGGCGCCCGGCTGGGCGTGTACGCCCACAACGTGGCCACCGGCCGGACCGTGGCCCACCGCGCCGACGAACGCTTCCCGGTGTGCTCGCTGTTCAAGCCGCTCGCCGTCGCGGCCGTGCTGCGCGACCTGGACCGGGACGGCGAGGTGCTGGCCCGGCGGATCCACTACACCGAGGCCGACCTGGTGGACAACTCCGACGTCACCCGGGCGCACCTGGAGACCGGCATGACCGTCGCCGAACTCGCGGACGCGGCGATCCGGTTCAGCGACAACACGGCCGGCAACCTGCTGCTGCGTCAGATCGGCGGCCCCGCGGCGGTGACCCGTTTCGCCCGCTCCATCGGCGACCGGGTGACCCGGCTCGACCGCTGGGAGACCGAGCTGAACTCGGCGGAGCCGTG
Source organism: Streptomyces sp. NPDC046859 (assembly GCF_040645135.1). Taxonomy (NCBI): domain Bacteria; kingdom Bacillati; phylum Actinomycetota; class Actinomycetes; order Kitasatosporales; family Streptomycetaceae; genus Streptomyces; species Streptomyces sp. NPDC046859. The sequence goes on along the minus strand of NZ_JBEYXR010000001.1, from coordinate 493,155 downwards.
GCGGGTCACCGACACCACCAGCCCGCGCGCCATCGGCCGCGGCTACGCCCGGCTGGTCCTCGGTGACGCCCTCGACGTCCGCGACCGGGCCCGGCTGACGCACTGGCTGCTGCACAACACCACCAGCGTCAACCGCTTCCGCGCGGCCCTGCCGCCGCCGTGGACGGTCGCCGACAAGACCGGCGGCGGCTTCTACGCCGCGAACAACGACGCCGGAGTCGCCTGGACGGAGGCGGGCGTCCCGCTCGTCCTCGCGGTCATGACGACCCGGCCCGAGCGGGACGCGGAGTACGACCATCCGCTGATCGCCGAGGCGACACGGCTGGTGGCGGACACGCTCACCTGAACGCCCGCACGTAACGCCGCTGCCACGGCGTCTCCACGGCGTGCCGGTCGTAGTGCCGCCGCACGAAGTCCACGGCCTCCCCGGCCGGTACGCCGTCCAGCACCGCGAGACACGCCAGCGCCGTCCCCGTACGGCCGCGTCCGCCGCCGCAGGCGATCTCGACCCGCTCCTCGGGGGCCCGTTCCCAGGCCGCCGCGAGCGCCGCGCGGGCGGCGGCCCGGTCGGCGGGGAGGCGGAAGTCGGGCCAGCGGATCCAGTGGGTCTCCCAGCCGGCCTCGGGCGGCCGGCGGCCCAGCAGATAGACGCCGTAGGTGGGCGGGGGTGCCGCCGGGTCGAGGGGGCGGCGCAGGGCGCGCCCGCGCACGAGCCGCCCGGACGGCAGTCTCAGGACCCCGGGGTCGCTCTCGTGCCACTGCTTCTCGGTCTCCACCGTCCCATTCGAACCGGGCGCCGCGCGCCGGGCAACCGATTCCGGCGCGGTGGTGGTCTGTGGGGCGAGGGAGGGTGCTTGATGCAGGCCGAACCAGAGGCCCAGTTCCAGGAATTCGTCAGAGCGCGATGGTCGCACCTCGTACGGACCGCGTATCTCCTCACCGGGGACACGCACCACGCGGAGGACCTGACCCAGACGGCTCTGGCGAAGGCGTACCGCTCATGGCGGCGGGTGTCGCGCGCCGACAACCCGGAGGCGTACGTCCGGCGGATGCTGGTCAGCTGCAACAGCGACCGGTTCCGCAAGCGGCGGGTCCCGGAGTCGCTGACCGACGCCCCGCCGGAACGCGCGGGACGCGACGAGGGCTACGCGGGGGTCGACGAGCGCGGTGCGCTGCTCGGCGCCCTGGCCCAACTGCCGCCCAGACAGCGGGCGGTGGTGGTCATGCGGTACTGGGAGGACCTGTCCGAGACGGAGGTCGCCGATCTGCTCGGCTGCTCCGTGGGGACGGTCAAGAGCCAGGCGTCCAAAGGGCTGGCGAAGTTGCGTACGTATCCGGGGCTCGCCCGGAGGACCCCGTCCGGTCAGGGAGGCAACCGGTGAACGACGACGAGAAGCGGCAGGCGGCGCACGACGAGCGGGACTTCGAGGAGGAACTGAGGGAACTGCTCGCCGAGGACGCGTACACGATCCGGCCGTCCGCGGCCCCCTATCCGCAGATCCGGCGGCGGGGTGCGCTCGAACGGCGGCGCCGGGTGGCGGTGGCGGGGGCGGCCCTGGCGACGCTGGCGGCGGTGCCGGCCGCGGTGTACGGACTGGGGGCCGGGAGCGCGCAGGGCAGCACGGCGGCGGCTCCGACGCCGTCGGCCTCGGCCCCGGCCTCGCGGGAGGCGTCCCCGACGCCGAGCGCGGAGCCCGACCGCGCGGGGGCGGCGCTGTTCGACGGGATCACCTACGACCAGGCCAGGGACGGGCTGGAACACTGCCTGGACTCGGAGTTCACCCGCGACCGGCCCGGCGGGCCGGGTCTGGCCCCGCCGGACGCGTACGCGATCGTGCTGGCGATGCGCAGCACCGGCGACTCCGACGCGCCGGGCGACGGCGTGTACGTGGTCGCGCAGGCCGACGACCAGGAGCGGTCCTCGCTGATCTGCCGGCTCCGGGACGGGGTGACGCAGGGCATCACCGCGTTCACCGACGACAGCGGCGCCATCGCGGACGAGGGGGCGGTGCTGGTGAACCCCAACAGCAACCGGCTCTTCCAGCAGTCGGTCCTGGACCACGGCCGCTGGAGGCTGCCGTTCCGCTGGGCGGTGATCGGCACGGCCAAGCCGTCGGTGGCCCGGGTGACGGTCTCCTACGGCGACGACCGTGCGGAGGCCACCGTGAACGACGGCCGCTTCGTCGCGTCCGGCGTGCTGAACGAGCAGGTCACGCGGGCTCCGCACATCAAGGGCTACGACGCCGGGGGCGGGCTGGTGTACGACTCCGACGACGACAAGTACTTCGACAAGGCCCTGCCGTAGGGCCGTTCCGCGAGGGAGGAGGGCCGGGGGCGCCGCGCCGGGGAGGGCGCCCCCGGCCCTCCGTCACGTGGTGGCGCGGGCGCCCGCCGGTGCCGTCCCGTTGACGGCGGCGGCCAGGGAGAACGGAGCCTCCCGGTTCCGCATGGGCCGCGTCACCTGCTTGGCCACACAGGACGGGATGCCGGCCACGGCGCCGGTCTCCTGACGCCGGTAGGCGCTCGGCGACATCCCGACCAGCTCCGTGAAGCGGGTGCTGAAGGTGCCCAGGGACGAGCAGCCGACCTCGAAGCAGACCTCGGTGACGCTGAGGTCGCCGCGGCGCAGCAGGGCCATCGCGCGCTCGATGCGCCGTGTCATCAGATAGCCGTAGGGCGACTCACCGTAGGCGGCCCGGAATGCGCGGCTGAGGTGGCCGGCCGACATGTGGACGCCGCGGGCGAGAGCCTCGACGTCGAGCGGCTGCGCGTACTCCCGGTCCATCCGGTCGCGGACGCGGCGCAGCGCGACCAGGGTGCGCAGGCGCTGTCCGTCGGGTGTGGAACGGTGGGACGTCACCCTCACATCTTCGCCGGGCGCCCGCGGCGACGTCCACTCCCGCGGCGGGCGGGAGCGGGACGCCAGCAGGGCCCTGGCCGGTGATCCGGTCAGGCACATCGGCGCTCAGCCGCCCACATAGGCCGCGAGGTGCTCACCGGTGAGGGTGGAGCGGGCGGCGACCAGGTCGGCGGGGGTGCCCTCGAAGACGATCCGGCCGCCGTCGTGGCCGGCGCCGGGGCCGAGGTCGATGATCCAGTCGGCGTGGGCCATGACGGCCTGGTGGTGCTCGATGACGACGACGGACTTGCCGGAGTCCACCAGCCGGTCCAGCAGGCCGAGCAACTGCTCGACGTCGGCCAGGTGCAGACCGGTCGTCGGCTCGTCGAGGACGTAGACGCCGCCCTTGTCGCCCATGTGCACGGCCAGCTTGAGGCGCTGGCGCTCACCGCCGGACAGGGTGGTCAGCGGCTGGCCGAGGGTGAGGTAGCCCAGCCCGACGTCCGCCATCCGCTGGACGATCCGGTGCGCGGCGGGGATGCGGGCCTCGCCCTCGCGGAAGTACTCCTCGGCCTCGGTCACGGACATGGCGAGCACCTCGCTGATGTCCCGGCCGCCGAGGCGGTACTCCAGCACCGAGGCGTCGAACCGCTTGCCGCCGCAGTCCTCGCAGGTGGTGGCGACGCTCTGCATGATCGCCAGGTCGGTGTAGACGACGCCGGCGCCGTTGCAGGTGGGGCAGGCGCCCTCGGAGTTGGCGCTGAACAGGGCCGGTTTGACGCCGTTGGCCTTGGCGAACGCCTTGCGGACCGGCTCCAGCAGCCCGGTGTAGGTCGCCGGGTTGCTGCGGCGCGAGCCGCGGATCGGCGTCTGGTCGACGGAGACGACGCCCTCGGGCGCCGGGATGGAGCCGTGCACGAGGGAGGACTTGCCGGAGCCGGCGACGCCGGTGACGACGCAGAGCACGCCGAGCGGGATGTCGACGTCGACGTTCTGGAGGTTGTTGGCGGTGGCGCCGCGGATCTCCAGGGTGCCGGTGGGGGTGCGCACCGCGTCCTTGAGCTTGGCGCGGTCGTCCAGGTGGCGGCCGGTGACGGTGTCGGACGTCCGCAGGCCGTCGAGGGTGCCCTCGAAGCAGACGGTGCCACCGGCCGTGCCCGCCCCCGGGCCGAGGTCGACGACGTGGTCGGCGATCGCGATGGTCTCCGGCTTGTGCTCCACGACGAGGACCGTGTTGCCCTTGTCCCGCAGGCGCAGCAGCAGGTTGTTCATGCGCTGGATGTCGTGCGGGTGCAGTCCGACGGTGGGCTCGTCGAAGACGTAGGTGACGTCGGTGAGCGAGGAGCCGAGGTGGCGGATCATCTTGGTGCGCTGCGCCTCGCCGCCGGAGAGCGTGCCCGAGGCCCGGTCCAGGGAGAGGTAGCCGAGGCCGATCTCCACGAACGAGTCGAGGGTGTGCCGGAGCTTGGCCAGCAGCGGCGCGACCGACGGCTCGTCGAGGCCGCGGACCCACTCGGCGAGGTCGCGGATCTCCATGGCGCAGGCGTCGGCGATGCTCAGCTCCTTGATCTTGGAGGAGCGGGCCTGCTCGCTGAGCCGGGTGCCGTCGCACTCGGGGCAGACGGCGAAGGTGACGGCGCGGTCCACGAAGGCGCGGATGTGCGGCTGCATCGACTCGCGGTCCTTGGACAGGAAGGTCTTCTGCAGCTTGGGGATCAGGCCCTCGTAGGTGAGGTTGACTCCGTTGATCTTGACCTTGGTGGGCTCGCGGTGGAGGAAGTCGTGCCGCTCCTTCTTGGTGTACTCGCGGATCGGCTTGTTCCTGTCGAAGAAGCCGGACTCGGTGATGACCCGCACGACCCACCCGTCTCCCGTGTAGGTGGGGATGGTGAAGGGATCCTCCGCGAGCGACTTCGAGTCGTCGTAGAGCTGGGTGAGGTCGATGTCGGAGACCCGGCCCCGGCCCTCGCAGTGGGTGCACATGCCGCCGGTGCGGCTGAAGCTGACCTTCTCCGTCTTCGTCCGGTCGGCGCCCCGGTCGACGGTGAGGCCGCCGCTCGCGGAGACGGAGGCGACGTTGAAGGAGTAGGCGGAGGGCGGCCCGACGTGCGGCTCGGCGAGCCGGCTGAAGAGGATGCGCAGCATCGCGTTGGCGTCGGTAGCGGTGCCGACCGTGGAGCGCGGGTCGGAGCCCATGCGCTGCTGGTCGACGGTGATGGCGGTGGTCAGTCCGTCGAGGACGTCGACCTCGGGCCGGGCCAGGTTCGGCATGAAGCCCTGGACGAACGCGCTGTAGGTCTCGTTGATCAGCCGCTGCGACTCGGCGGCGATGGTGTCGAAGACCAGCGAGCTCTTGCCGGAGCCGGAGACGCCGGTGAACACCGTCAGCCGGCGCTTCGGGATCTCGATGCTGACGTCCTTCAGGTTGTTCTCCCGCGCCCCGTACACACGGATCAGATCGTGGCTGTCGGCGACGTGCGGCTCGGTCATCGTGAGGTCTCCATCTGCGACTGGGTAAAGGCGCGTCGTCCGGTGAGCGGGCGGTTCAGCCCCTGGCCTGGATGCGGACCATGTTGCCCGCGGGGTCGCGGAAGGCGCAGTCGCGGACACCGTACGGCTGGTCGGTGGGCTCCTGCACGACCTCGGCTCCGGCGGCCTGGACCTTCTCGAACGTCTCGTCGACGTCGGCGGTGGCCAGCAGCAGCCAACCGTAGGTGCCCTTGGCCATCATCTCGGCGATGACGCGGCGCTCGTCGTCGGTGACGCCGGGGTCGGCGGCGGGCGGCGCGAGCAGAAGCGAGGTGCCGGGCTGTCCGGGCGGGCCCACCGTGATCCAGCGCATCGTGCCCTGCCCGACGTCGTTGCGGACCTCGAAGCCGAGGACGTCGCGGTAGAAGGCCAGGGAGGCCTCCGGATCGTCGTGCGGGAGGAAGCTGGCGTGAATGCTGATGTCCATGCCCGTCACGCTAGCGGCGGGCGGAGGGCGGCGCTTCTCGATTCCTGACCTCGTCGCCGGAGGCCCCGCAAGGGGGTCGGGAGGACGTCAGGAAGGCGTCCGTGCCGCCGCCGCGAGCAGGCCCGCCACGTCGTCCGCGCACAGGGTGAGGGCGGCGCCGACCGTCGCGAGGGTGTCGCGTTCGGCGGGGGTGTAAGGGCCGTCGGCCAGGGCGATGCGGGCGCCCTGGAGGAGGATCGACTCGCGGCCGGCGGGGGCGAGGTGCGGGGCGAGCGGGTCCAGGGCCTCGTGGAGCTCTATGGCGAGCCCGGGGCCGCAGGGCTCGGACAGGACCCGGCCGGTGTCGGCGGCCAGCGCGTCCACCAGGGCGCTGAGCTGCTCCTCCGTGCAGTCGTCGAAGCCGGCCGCGCGCACCGTGGCCGCGGCGGTCTCCAGGGCGGGGCGGGCGCAGGTGCCGCCCGCCGACAGCACCGCGAGGGCGACGGTGTGCACGGCGTCGCGGAGCATCGCGCAGAAGCGGGTGGTGGTCGGGTGGTCCAGGGCGTCGGTGCCGAAGTGGCGGCGGCAGGCGGCGCACTCGACGACGGGGCCGGTCTCGCCGCGCGGCAGCACCGGGACGCCGAGCAGGGTGAAGCGGCGGCGTCCGGTCAGCCGCTGGTAGTTGCGGTCGCCTCCGCACCCCGGGCAGAAGAACTCGCCGTCTCCGGCGGCCGTCCACACGGTGCGGGTGCCCAGGAGGCGCGCAGGCCTGGCGGCACGGCCGTCTCGTCCCCGTCCTGGCAGCACGTCGCACCTCCGTAACGCCACGGCAACATCGCCGCGCTTGCGTGATGTTAGCCACATCTTGGACGTGGAGTCAGTACCCCGGACGAGACCTCTCCGTGACCTGCGCGTTCGCCTGGCCGGAAATGAGCGGGCCCCGCCCGCCGGAGCACGGCGGGCGGGGCCTCCTCCACGGCTGCGGCGGACCGTCAGCGGGCGGCCCGGTTGACGGCCGACACGACCGCCTTCAGCGAGGCGCGGGTGGTGTTGGCGTCGATCCCGATGCCCCACAGCACCTTGCCGTCGATGGCGCACTCGATGTACGAGGCGGCCTGCGCGGACGCGCCCTCGCTCATCGTGTGCTCCTGGTAGTCCAGCAGGCGCGCGTCGATGCCGATCTTCGCCAGGGCGTCGAAGAAGGCCGAGATCGGACCGTTGCCGCTGCCTTCCAGGACCGTGTCGACGCCGTCGACGGTCGCCTCCACCTTGAGGGTGTCCACTCCGTCGGTGTCGGTGGTCGACTGGCCGTTCCTGACCTGCAGCCGGCCCCAGGGGTTCTCCGGGTTCGGCAGGTACTCGTCCTGGAAGGTCGCCCAGATGTCGGCGCCGGTGATCTCGCCGCCCTCGGCGTCCGTCTTCGCCTGGATGATCCTGGAGAACTCGATCTGCATCCGGCGCGGCAGGTCCAGCTTGTGGTCGTTCTTCAGGACGTAGGAGATACCGCCCTTGCCGGACTGCGAGTTGACGCGGATGACCGCCTCGTAGGAGCGGCCGACGTCCTTGGGGTCGATCGGCAGGTACGGGACCGCCCACTCGATGTCGTCGACGGTGACGCCCTGGGCCGCCGCCGCGGCCTCCATCGCGTCGAAGCCCTTCTTGATGGCGTCCTGGTGGGAGCCGGAGAAGGAGGTGTAGACCAGGTCGCCCACGTACGGGTGGCGCGGGTGGACCTCCATCTGGTTGCAGTACTCCCACGTACGGCGGATCTCGTCGATGTCGGAGAAGTCGATCTGCGGGTCGACGCCCTGCGAGAACAGGTTCATGCCCAGGGTGACCAGGTCGACGTTGCCGGTGCGCTCACCCTGCCCGAACAGGCAGCCCTCGACGCGGTCGGCGCCGGCCATCAGGGCCAGCTCGGCGGCGGCCACGGCGGTGCCGCGGTCGTTGTGCGGGTGGACGGACAGGCAGACGTACTCGCGGCGGGACAGGTTGCGGTGCATCCACTCGAAGCGGTCCGCGTGCGTGGACGGCGTCGAACGCTCCACGGTGGCGGGCAGGTTGAGGATGATCTCGCGGCCGGGGCCGGGCTGGTAGACGTCCATCACCGCCTCGCAGACCTCCAGCGCGAAGTCCAGCTCGGTGTCGGTGAAGATCTCCGGCGAGTACTGGTAGCCGAACTCGGTTTCGGGGCCCAGCAGTTTCTCCGCGTACTCCATCACCAGGCGGGTGCCGTCGACGGCGATCTGCTTGATGTCGTCCTTGGAGCCGCGGAAGACCACGCGGCGGAAGACGGGGGCGGTGGCGTTGTACAGGTGGACGGTGGCGCGCCTGGCGCCCTTCAGGGACTCCACCGTGCGCTCGATCAGGTCCTCGCGGGCCTGGGTCAGTACGGAGATGGTGACGTCGTCCGGGATGGCGCCGGGCTCTTCGATGATCGACCGTACGAAGTCGAAGTCCGTCTGGCCCGAGGCGGGGAAGCCGACCTCGATCTCCTTGTAGCCCATCTTGACCAGTTGGTCGAACATCCGGCGCTTGCGCTCGGGCGACATCGGGTCGATCAGGGCCTGGTTGCCGTCGCGCAGGTCGGTGGAGAGCCAGCGGGGAGCGGTGGTGACGCGCTGGGCCGGCCAGGTCCGGTCAGGGATGTCGACCTGCTCGTAGCGGCCGTACTTGTGGATCGGCATGGTGCTGGGCTGCTGGCGGTTCGCCATGTCTGCGGGGCTCCTCAGGATGTCCGGAAGGACGGCCGACGACGCAACGCCAAGCTCCGCGGGGAGGGAGTCGACCTGGACTACAGGCCCTCGCCGCGGCAGCTAAGAAGAAGCAGCCCGAAAAGCATGATGCGAAGCATGCTAGCCGAGCCCTCCGGTATGCGGCGGTCCATATCAGTATGCGGGACCGGCGTCATGCGGAGAGCCCCGAGCGCCTGTGCGAAAAGCCACAATCCGGACACGGTCGCATAACACAGAGCGACCACGCACGGTGACCAGATCCGCTTATTTCACCAATCATGGTCGCAGGTAGTGACACCGTCCTCACGCAGTGCGATGGTGCGGCACATGACGACCAACGGGGGCTTCGAGCCCGTCTTCTGCACCGTCGTACCGCCGCACGTCCTCGACCGGCTGGCCCGCCACGACGACCCGGCGCTCTCCGGCCCGGCCCGCCGGACCCTGATCCGCGACAGCGAGCTGCGCGGCAGGCGCCGCGTGACGACCGAGTTCGGGCTCGCGCCGGCACCGCGCGCCAAGGCGCCGTCGGACCAGCCGCTGCGCACGGTCTACGACGCCGGGCACGGCACCGCCCTGCCCGGCACCGAGGCCCGCGGCGAGGGCGGCGACCCCGGCCGGGACGCCACGGTCAACCGCGCCTACTCGGGGCTCGGCGCCACCTTCGAGCTGTTCCTGAAGGCGTACGGCCGGCACTCCATCGACGGCGACGGCCTGCCGCTGGACGCCACCGTCCACTACGACGAGGACTACAACAACGCCTTCTGGAACGGCGAGCAGATGGTGTTCGGCGACGGGGACGGCGAGATCTTCCTCGACTTCACCATCCCGATCGACGTCATCGGCCACGAACTCACCCACGGCGTCACGCAGTACACGGCCAACCTCACCTACTACGGGCAGCCGGGCGCGCTCAACGAGTCGATGTCCGACGTCTTCGGCGCCCTGATCAAGCAGTACACGCTCGGCCAGACCGCCGCCGAGGCCGACTGGCTGATCGGCGCGGGCCTGCTCGCCCCCGGAGTCACCGGCAAGGCGCTGCGCTCGATGAAGGAGCCGGGCAGCGCGTACGACGACGACGTGCTCGGCAAGGACCCGCAGCCCGCCACGATGGATGACTACGTCCGCACCGGCCGGGACAACGGCGGCGTCCACATCAACTCCGGCATCCCCAACCACGCCTTCTACCTGGCGGCCACCGCGCTCGGCGGGCACGCCTGGGAACGGGCGGGACGGATCTGGTTCGACGTCCTCACCGGCGGCGAGCTCCCGGACCGGGCGCTGTTCACCGACTTCGCGGCACTCACCGTGAAGGCGGCGCGGGAGCGCTTCGGTGACGGCGGTGACGAGTTCCGGGCCGTGGCGAAGGCGTGGGAGCAGGTGGGGGTGCGGATCCTGTAGCGGCGTAATAGACAGGTCCCATGCGTATTCGGGTACGGCGCACGGGTGGGTTCGCGGGCATCGAGCGGCACGCGGAGGTGGACACCGCCGGGCGGGCGGACGCCGGGGAGTGGCACGCCCTGGCCGAGGGCGCGCTGGCGTCCGGCCGGGGCACGCCTCCCGTCGGGGTGCCGGACGGCTTCAGCTACCAGATCACCGTGGACGGGCGGACGGTGTACTGCTCCGACCCCCGTCTCACCGACGAGCAGCGCGCGCTCGTCTCACGGGTGCTGAAGGAGGGCGCGTAGCGGGGCGACGGGCAGTTCCCGTCCGGGCGTTGACTTACCGCGCCGCCGATGAAGATGATCCGGCGCATGGCGATCGACGAGCGCGGTGCGACCCGGCCGACACCCCGTTTCCCGGCGGGCTTCCTGTGGGGGGTGTCCACCTCGGCCCACCAGATCGAGGGCGCGGCGGACCTGCGTGGGCGGTCCGTGTGGGACGCGTTCACGGCCGAGCCGGGGCGGGTGAAGGACTCCTCGACGGCCGACGTGGCCTGCGACCACTACCACCGCTACCGCGAGGACGTGGCGCTGCTCGCCGGGCTCGGCGTGGACGCGTACCGGTTCTCGATCTCCTGGCCCCGGGTGGACTCCCCGGGGGGACTGGACTTCTACGACCGTCTGGTGGACGAGCTGTGCGCGGCGGGCGTGCGGCCGGTGCCGACGCTCTTCCACTGGGACCTGCCCGTCGCGCTGGACTGGCTGGAGCGGGACACGGCCGCCCGGTTCGCCGCGTACGTGTCCCGGGTGGCCGAGCGTCTCGGGGACCGGGTCGGCACGTGGATCACCCTGAACGAGCCGGCCGAGCACACGCTGCTGGGCCACGCCCTGGGCACGCACGCGCCCGGCCGGCGGCTCCTGTTCGACGCCCTGCCGGTCGCCCACCACCAGCTGCTGGCGCACGGGCTCGCCGTACAGGCCCTGCGCGCGGCCGGCGCGGCGGACGTCGGGATCGCGAACTCGCACGGGCCGACCTGGCCGGCGTCCCGGGAGCAGGCGGACCTGGAGGCGGCGGACTTCTACGACCTGCTGCTGAACCGGCTGTTCGCCGACCCGCTGCTGCTCGGCCGCTACCCGGAGGGCGTCGAGGCGCTCATGCCGGGGGACGTCGAGGCGGATCTGAGGGTCGTCGCCGAGCCGCTCGACTTCTACGGCGTCAACTACTACGCGCCGACCCGCGTGGGAGCGCCGCAGGGCACCGAGATCGAGTTCGGCGGGGCCAGCATGCCCGCCGAACTGCCCTTCTCCGTACGGGACATCGAGGGTGTGCCGAGGACCGACTTCGGCTGGCCGGTGGTGCCGGAGGGGCTGACGGAACTCCTCACCGGCTTCCGGGACCGCTACGGCGACCGTCTCCCCCCGGTCGTCATCACCGAGAACGGCTGCTCCTACGAGGGCGTCGACGACCACGCGCGGATCGCCTACCTCGACGGGCACGTCCGCGCGCTGCACCGGGCCCTGGAGGCGGGCGTGGACGTGCGCGGCTATTTCGTGTGGTCCCTGCTGGACAACTTCGAGTGGGCGGAGGGCTACGCGCGCCGCTTCGGCCTGGTGCACGTCGACTTCGCCACGGGGCGGCGCACCCCGAAGGCCTCCTACCGCTGGTTCCGCGACCTGCTGCGGGCCCAGCGGCGGACGGGGACCCGGACCGCCTGACCGGTCCGGACCGGCGTCACAGCGCCCCGGCGTCCCGGGCGGTCCACACGCTCGGGTAGATCGGCCGGAAGCCGAGCTCGCGGCGGATGCGCCGGGTGTCCACGATGTTGTGCCAGGGGTCGGGGTCGGTGTTGTCGTACAGCCCGGCGGGCACCTCCAGGCCGTTGAGCCCGTACAGCTCGACGGTGGTGACGGGGGCGTCGTCGGCGACGTTGTAGATCCGGCCCGCGATGCCCGGTGTGTACAGCAGCCGCATCAGGGCCTGGGCGACGTCCGCGTGGTGGGCCATGTGCAGCCGCTGGTGCGGGGCCCAGCGCGGCGCCCAGGCCATGACGTTCGCGAGGTGCGGGTCGCCCTCGCCGTAGACGAACGGGAGCCGGGCGATGCGCACGTCCAGGTCCTCCATCGCCAGCAGCGCCCGCTCGGCCTCGGCCTTGGAGGCGGGGTAGGCGCCCCACATGTGCCCGCCGGCCCTGCTCTCGTCCTCCTCCACCAGCGGGCGCCCGCGTCCGGTGCCGTACACGTTGTTCGTGCTGACCTGCACGAACCGCTCCACCCCGGCCGCCTGGGCGGCCCGGCCGAGCGCCACCGCGGCGTCCCGGTTGACCGCCCACGCCTCCTCGTCGGGCACCCCGCGGAAGGACGCCGCCACGTTGACGACCGCGTCGACCCCCGCGACCGCCTTGCCGAGCGCCTCGACGTCCCGCAGGTCGCCGACGACGACCTCGGCGCCCAGCTCGGCGAACCGCTCGCCCCGGGCCGCGTCCCGGACCAGGACTCTGACCCGCTCCCCCGCGCCGGCCTGCGCCAGCAGCCTCGGCACGAAGCGCCGGCCGACCTGTCCCGTCGTACCCGTCACCAGTGTCTGCATGATCTGCTCCTCTCGTCACCCACCACCGTCGGACGGGACCGGTGCGGGCGGGAGAGACCCGTCGATCAGGGGATCGGCGGTCCCTGGATAAGGGGCGCGCCAGGGAGCAGGCTGGTGGGATGAACCGAGCGGAACTCGCCGACTTCCTGCGTCGTGGCCGTGCCCGGCTGGCCCCGTCGGACGTGGGTCTCACGCCCGGCTCCCGGCGCCGTACGCCGGGCCTGCGCCGGGAGGAGGTGGCGCAGCTCGCGGGCATGTCGGTGGACTACTACACCCGGCTGGAACAGTCCCGGGGCCCGCGGCCGTCCCGTCAGATGCTCACCGCGCTGGGCCGCGCGCTGCGTCTGACGGACGTCGAGCAGGACCATCTGTTCCACCTGGCCGGCGAGGAGCCGCCGCGGCACGAGACGGCGTCGGAGCACGTGCGCCCCGGGCTGCTGCTGATCCTGGACCGGCTGTACGACACACCGGCCCAGGTGGTGACGGACTGCGGTGAGGTGCTGGCGCAGAACGCGATGGCCAGGGCGCTGGTGGGGGACGTGATGTCGCGCCCGCGGCGGGAGCGGAACCTCACCCGGCGCTTCTTCCTCGATCCGGACTCGCGCGCGCTGTTCCCTCCGGAGGACTTCGAGGGCCTCGCACGGTCCCAGGTGGCCCATCTGCGCTCGGTGGCCGCGGCCCGCCCCGACGACCCGGAGCCGGCCGGGCTGGTCGCCGAGCTGCGCGCGGGGAGCGCGGAGTTCGCCCGGCTGTGGGACGAGCACGAGGTGTCGCGGCGGGAGCGGGCGACCAAGCGGTTCGTGCACCCGCTGGTGGGTCTGCTGGAGCTGGACTGCGAGGTCATGGTCAGCAACCAGCACCGCCACCGCCTGGTCGTGCACTCCGCCCGCCCCGGCACGGAGGCCCACGAACGCCTCCAGCTGCTGCGCGTGGTGGGGCTGCAGGACATGACGGCCGGCACGAGGTGACCGCGCCCGGGGCGCCGGGCGGTGCTACAGGGCGTCGGGGCCGCGCTCGCCCGTGCGGACCCGGACGACCGTCTCGACGGGCAGCACCCAGACCTTGCCGTCGCCGATCTTCCCCGTCCGCGCCGCCGTGAGGACGGCCTCGACGACGTCGTCGGCCGCCGCGTCCTCGACGACCACCTCGATCCGCACCTTCGGCACCAGGTCGACCTGGTACTCGGCGCCCCGGTACACCTCGGTGTGCCCGCGCTGCCGGCCGTGGCCGCTCGCCTCCGTCACGGTCAGGCCGTGCACGCCGAGCTCCCTCAGGGCGCTCTTGACCTCGTCGAGCCGGTACGGCTTGACGACCGCGGTGATCAGCTTCATGCCTGCTGGGTGGCCTTCCGGGCGGGGTGGCGGACACGGGACGTGCAGCGATGCGGGGCGCCGGGGGCGCCGGGCCCCGTGATCGTAGGCGCTCCGCGCGCGCGGCGTAAGGGCACGAGGCCGCCCTGTGTGCGGCGGGGCTCCGGGGATCAGGGACAATGGGCGCCATGAGCGTTCGCAGCAAGTCTTCCGAGCCGTCGGCCCAGTCCGAGGCCCCCCACCGCGCGGGCTTCGCCTGCTTCGTGGGCCGTCCCAACGCGGGCAAGTCCACGCTGACGAATGCTCTGGTCGGCCAGAAGGTGGCGATCACCGCCGACCAGCCGCAGACCACGCGGCACACCGTGCGCGGCATCGTGCACCGGCCGGACGCGCAGCTGATCCTGGTCGACACCCCGGGCCTGCACAAGCCGCGCACCCTGCTGGGCGAGCGGCTGAACGACGTGGTCCGCACCACCTGGGCCGAGGTCGACGTGATCGGTTTCTGTCTCCCGGCGAACGAGAAGCTCGGTCCCGGTGACCGCTTCATCGCCAAGGAGCTCGCGTCGATCAAGAAGACGCCGAAGATCGCGATCGTCACGAAGACCGACCTGGTGGACGGCAAGACGCTCGCCGAGCAGCTCATCGCGATCGACCAGCTCGGCAAGGAGCTGGGCTTCGAGTGGGCGGAGATCATCCCGGTGTCGGCGGTCTCCGGCGAGCAGGTGGACCTGCTGGCCGACCTGATCGTCCCGCTGCTGCCGGAGGGCCCCGCCCTGTACCCGGACGGCGAGCTCACCGACGAGCCCGAGCAGGTCATGATCGCGGAGCTGATCCGCGAGGCCGCGCTGGAGGGCGTCCGCGACGAGCTGCCGCACTCCATCGCCGTCGTCGTGGAGGAGATGCTGCCCCGCGAGGACCGGCCCGCCGACAAGCCGCTCCTGGACATCCACGCCTTCGTCTACATCGAGCGGCCCAGCCAGAAGGGCATCGTCATCGGCCCCAAGGGCAAGCGCCTGAAGGAGGTCGGCATCAAGTCCCGCAAGCAGATCGAGGCCCTGCTGGGCACGCCGGTCTTCCTGGACCTGCACGTCAAGGTGGCCAAGGACTGGCAGCGCGACCCCCGCCAGCTGCGCAAGCTGGGGTTCTGAGGCCCGGCCGGCTCCCACGGCCGCCCGGGGAAAAGCCCTACGGCGTTGTCGGTCCCCCGGCGTACCCTGGAAAACGCCAGGCCGCCCATGTGGCGGGCGAGTCGTTTCGAGGAGGACGAGCAAGGCCTTCAGAGCCGGCCCATGACTCAGACACCCACAGCTCCCACACCCGCGCAGGGACAGGCGAGAGCACAGTTCACCGTCCCCGCCCAGCACCCCATGGTCACCGTGCTGGGGTCCGGCGACTCCCTGCTGCGCGTGGTCGAGAAGGCCTTCCCGGCGGCCGACATCCATGTCCGGGGCAACGAGATCAGTGCGGTCGGCGACGCCGCGGAGGTCGCCCTCATCCAGCGCCTGTTCGACGAGATGATGCTGGTGCTCCGCACCGGGCAGCCGATGACGGAGGACGCAGTGGAACGCTCGATCGCCATGCTCAGGGCGAGTGACAACGGCGAGGGGGACGGCCAGGAGACCCCGGCCGAGGTGCTCACGCAGAACATCCTCTCCTCGCGCGGCCGCACCATCCGCCCCAAGACGCTCAACCAGAAGCGGTACGTCGACGCCATAGACAAGCACACGATCGTCTTCGGCATCGGCCCCGCCGGTACGGGCAAGACCTATCTGGCCATGGCGAAGGCGGTACAGGCCCTGCAGTCCAAGCAGGTCAACCGCATCATCCTGACCCGGCCGGCGGTCGAGGCGGGCGAGCGGCTGGGCTTCCTGCCGGGCACGCTCTACGAGAAGATCGACCCCTATCTGCGCCCGCTGTACGACGCGCTGCACGACATGCTCGACCCCGACTCGATCCCGCGGCTCATGGCGGCCGGGACGATCGAGGTCGCGCCGCTCGCCTACATGCGCGGCCGCACGCTCAACGACGCCTTCATCATCCTGGACGAGGCGCAGAACACCAGCCCCGAGCAGATGAAGATGTTCCTCACCCGCCTGGGCTTCGACTCGAAGATCGTCATCACCGGTGACGTCACCCAGGTCGACCTCCCGGACGGCACCAAGTCCGGTCTGCGGCAGGTGCAGGACATCCTGGACGGCGTCGACGACGTCCACTTCTCGCGTCTGTCGTCGCAGGATGTCGTCCGGCACAAGCTGGTCGGCCGTATCGTCGACGCCTACGAGAAGTACGACAGCACGCACGGCACCCAGAACGGCACCCACAAGGGGCAGAGCCGGGGCAAGTCCGGGCACAAGGGGAAGTAGACCGAGCACCAGCATGTCGATCGACGTCAACAACGAGTCCGGCACCGAGGTCGACGAGCAGGCGATCCTCGACATCGCCCGCTACGCCCTGGGGCGGATGCGCATCCACCCGCTGTCCGAGCTCTCGGTGATCGTGGTGGACGCCGCCGCCATGGAGCAGCTTCACATCCAGTGGATGGACCTGCCCGGGCCCACCGATGTCATGTCGTTCCCCATGGACGAGCTGCGGCCCCCGTCCAAGGACGACGACGAGCCCCCGCAGGGGCTGCTCGGGGACATCGTGCTGTGCCCGGAGGTGGCCGCGAAGCAGGGCGCCGAGGCGCCCACGCAGCACAGCATGGACGAGGAGCTGCAGCTGCTCACCGTCCACGGTGTGCTGCACCTGCTCGGTTACGACCACGAGGAGCCCGACGAGAAGGCCGAGATGTTCGGTCTGCAGGCGGCCATCGTGGACGGCTGGCGTGCGGAGAAGGGGCTGACCGGCCCCTCCCCGGCCCCGACCGTGTCATGAGTCTGCCCCTCGTCGCCGGCGCGATCGCCCTGGTCGTCGTCGCCTGGCTCGCCGCCTGCGCGGAGGCGGGCCTGGCGCGCGTGTCCCGTTTCCGCGCCGAGGAGGCCGTGCGCGGCGGCCGCCGGGGCAGCGCGAAACTGGCGCAGGTCGCCGCCGACCCGACGCGCTATCTGAACGTGGCGCTGCTGGTCCGCGTCGCCTGCGAGATGGCGGCGGCCGCCATCGTCACGTACGCCTGCCTCCAGGAGTTCTCCGGGACGACACAGGCCCTGCTGGTCGCCATCGGCGTCATGGTCCTCGTGTCGTACGTGGCCGTCGGGGTCTCGCCGCGCACCATCGGCCGGCAGCACCCGCTGAGCACCGCGACGGCGGCGGCGTACGTGCTGGTGCCGCTGGCGCGGATCATGGGCCCGATCCCGTCGCTGCTCATCCTCGTCGGCAACGCCCTCACCCCCGGCAAGGGCTTCCGCCGCGGCCCCTTCGCCTCCGAGGCGGAGCTGCGCGCGCTGGTCGACCTGGCGGAGGCGGAGTCGCTGATCGAGGCCGAGGAGCGCCGGATGGTGCACTCGGTCTTCGAACTCGGGGACACCCTGGTGCGCGAGGTGATGGTCCCGCGCACGGACCTGGTCGTGATCGAGCGGTACAAGACGATCCGCCAGGCCCTCACCCTCGCCCTGCGCTCCGGGTTCTCCCGGATCCCGGTCGTCGGGGAGAGCGAGGACGACGTGGTCGGGATCGTGTATCTGAAGGACCTGGCCCGCAAGACGCACATCTCGCGGGACGCGGAGAGCGAGCTGGTGTCCACCGCGATGCGCCCGGCGGTCTTCGTGCCGGACACCAAGAACGCCGGTGACCTGCTGCGCGAGATGCAGAAGGAGCGCAACCACGTCGCCGTCGTCATCGACGAGTACGGCGGCACCGCCGGCATCGTCACCATCGAGGACATCCTCGAGGAGATCGTCGGCGAGATCACCGACGAGTACGACCGTGAGCTGCCCCCGGTGGAGGTGCTCGGCGGCGACCGCTACCGGGTGACCGCCCGCCTGGACATCACGGACCTGGGCGAGCTCTACGGCCTGGACGAGTACGACGACGAGGACGTGGAGACGGTCGGCGGTCTGCTCGCGAAGGCGCTGGGCCGGGTCCCGATCGCCGGGGCGTCGTCCACGGTGGAGCTGCCCGACGGACGTGAGCTGCGTCTGACGGCGGAGGCCGCGGCCGGCCGGCGGAACAAGATCGTGACCGTGCTCGTGGAGCCGGTGGGCCCCGCGGCGCCCCCCGCGGAGGAGACGGGTCAGGAGTGACACCTCAGGAGCTGCGGGCGCTGTGCCTGTCGTTCGAGGCCGTGGTGGAGGAGTTCCCCTTCAACCCGGAGACCTCGGTCTTCAAGGTGGTCGGCAAGCTGTTCGCGCTGACGAACCTGGACGCCCGGCCCCTGACGGTCAACCTGAAGTGCGATCCGGAGGACGCGATGCGGCTGCGCGCCGAGCACCCCGGCCTGATCGTCCCCGGCTACCACATGAACAAGCGGCACTGGAACACGGTGACGGTGGACGGCGAGCTCCCGGACCGGCTGGCCCGGGAGCTCGTGGAGGACTCGTACGACCTGGTCGTGGCGGGTCTACCGCGTGCCGAGCGGCTCCGGCTCGACCGCCCCTGAGACCGGCTTCCGGCCGGTGCGCAGACCGACGGCGACCAGAGCGGCGGCGGCCAGCACGATGCCGGTGTCCAGCGCCATGACCGTGCGGGTGCCGCCGAGCAGATCGCCGGAGGTGGTGGCGAGGACGCCGAGCAGCGGGATGCCGACGGTGATGCCCACCTGCTGGGTCGAGGTGACCAGGCCGGTGGCCAGGCCCTGTTCCGCGTCGGGGACACCGGAGGTCACGGTCAGGCCGTAGGAGATGATCGCGCCCAGGTGGAACATGCTGGCCAGCGACACGGCCGCCGCGGCGAGCCAGACGGACCAGGAGTGCGCGTCCAGGAGCAGCAGGCCGCCGGTGAAGACGCCCTGTCCGGCGAGGGAGACGACGAGGGTGCGGCGCGCTCCGAGCCGGCTGACGAAACGCGGCGTGAGCGATCCGGCGACCACCGAGACGATGCCCTGGGCGCCGAAGACCAGACCGGTCTCCCAGGCCGACAGGTGCAGGATGCCCTGCAGGTACAGGGTGAGGACGAAGACCACCGTCGACATCATCGAGAAGGTCACCAGGCCGCCCAGGTTGCCCCAGGCCACCGTGCGGCGGCGCAGCATCGGCAGGGAGACCAGCGGTGCCGGGGTGCGGGACTCGACGACCGCGAACGCCGTGAGCAGGGCGGCGCCCAGGACGAGCGTGGCGAGGACGTCGGCGCGGGCGAAGCCGTGGTCGGCGGCCGTCGTCAGGGCGTAGATCAGGGACAGCAGACCGCCGGTGACGGTGACCGCGCCGGGCACGTCCAGGTGCGGCCGCGCGGGCGTGCGGGACTCCGGCAGCAGGCCGGGCGCGAGGGGCAGGACGATCAGCGCGAAGAGGGCGAGCAGGCCCATCGTGGAGCGCCAGCCGAGGGTGTCGGTGAGGACGCCGCCGGCGACCACGCCGATGGTGAAGCCGAGGGACATCAGCGTCCCGGAGATGCCGAGCGCCCGGTCGCGTGCGGGGCCCTCGGCGAAGGTCGTCGTCAGCAGGGACATGCCGGTCGGCACGATCACCGCGGCGCCGAGGCCCTGCAGGGCCCGTCCGGCGAGGAAGGACGCCGGGTCCCAGGCGAGGGTCGCGAGCACGGAGGCCGCGGCGAACAGGCCGAGCCCGGTGAGGAAGAGGCGGCGCCGCCCGTACAGGTCGCCGATGCGGCCGAACAGGAGCAGGAAGCCGCCGGACGGCAGGGCGAACGCGGTGACCGCCCACTGGAGCGCGGACCGGTCCATGCCGAGGTCGGCCCCGAGGACGGGCAGCGCGACGTTCAGGACGGAGAAGTCGAGGGCCACCATGAACTGGGCTGCGCACAGGACGAACAGGACGAGCTTGTCGCGCCGCGACATCCGGGGGGTGCCGAGCGGTGGGGACGAGGAGGGGGTGAGGTCGGTGTCGATCGCCATGAACATGAGCCTCCCGGTCGCGGAATAGGCGTGGGGAGCGGCAAGTTGTGCTGGTGGTGGCACCACCAGCCGACGCGACAGGGGGGATCGGCACGTGTCCGGGGGCACGCTGAAGAGTCATCGGCGGCGCGAGCTGCGCGAGTTCCTGATGAGCAGGAGGGCCCGGGTCTCACCGGGCGAGGCGGGACTGCCGGACGGCGGTGCGCGGCGCCGCACACCGGGGCTGCGGCGCGAGGAGGTCGCGGTGCTGGCGGGCGTGGGCGCCTCCTGGTACCAGTGGCTGGAGCAGGGCCGGGACATCTCGGTCTCCCCGCAGGTGCTGGACTCCGTGGCGCGGGTGCTGCTGCTGAGCAACGCCGAGCGCCGGCATCTGTACGTGCTGGCCGGGCTCAATCCCCCGGCGGCCGAAGTCGCCCCGGACAAGCGGCAGATGTGCGACGGGCTGCGGCGACTGATCGACGCGTGGATGCCGTATCCGGCGCACATCATGGACCGGTACTACAACGGCGTGATGTTCAACGAGGCCGCCTCGACGGTGCTGAGCATGCGGCCGGGCCTGCGGTGGAACTGCCTGATCGACTTCTTCACGGACCCCATGTACCGTGCGCGGTCCCGGAGTTGGACGGAGAACGCCTCCTCGGTCGTCGCCCAGTTCCGCGCCCTGTGCATGGCCAACCCCGACGACGAGGGGTTCCAGGAGGTGCTGGCCGAGGCGAGGGCGTCCAGCCCGGAGTTCGCCGAGCTGTGGGAGCGCCGGGACATCGAGGACGCGGGACAGATCCGCAAGGAGCTGGACCACCCGGTGGTCGGGCTGCTGCGCCTGGAGTCGAGCGTGATGCAGATGCCGGTCCGCCCGGATCTGTCGATCGTGCTGCACACCCCGCTGGACGAGGCGACGGCCGCGAAGCTCCGGTGGCTGGCCTCGCCTGAGGCGCGGCGTGGGGCGATGTACCCCGTGGCCGGGTAGGCCGGCCGGTGCTCCGTATGCTCGGGGGCATGACCGACAGCAGCGCGCTCGACCCCGAGGACCGCAAGATCGTCACCCTGGCCCGTTCCGCCCGGGCCCGCAACGGCGTGCCCGAGGGGGCGGCCGTACGAGACGAGACCGGCCGGACGTATGTCGCCGGGACCGTCGACCTGGACTCCCTGAGGCTGAGCGCCCTGCGCACGGCGGTGGCGATGGCGGTGGCGTCGGGCGCGAAGTCGCTGGAGGCGGCGGCGGTCGTGACCGAGGAGGCAAGCGCCCGGGCCGAGGACCTCGCGGCGGTGCGCGACCTGGGCGGTGCGGGGACACCGGTCCTGGTGGCGGGCCCTGACGGCACGGTGCGCACGACGGTGCCGGCCGGCTGAGACCGGGCCGCCGCCGGTGCGCCGCGGCGGGCGCGTGCCGGTGCGGGGTGTCAGGCTGGTGCCGAGAACCCGCGAAAGGGGATCGTCATGATCACCACCGACTCGGCACCCGGCTCTCCCTGCTGGCTCGACCTCGGCGCCCCCGACGTGCGGACGGCCGCGGCCTTCTACGGCGCGGTGCTCGGCTGGAGCCATGAGCCCATGGGTGAGGCCGGGGACTCGGACGGCGGGATGTTCCAGAAGGACGGCCGGGCCGTCGCCGGGCTGGGCCCGCTCACCGAGGAGGGGGCGCGGTCGGCCTGGATGCTCTACTTCGCCGTCGAGGACGCCGACGCCGCGGCACAGGCGGTCGAACGGGCCGGAGGCTCGGTGCGGGTGCCACCGACCGACCTCGGGGACTGGGGCCGCATGGCCCAGTTCAGCGATCCGCTGGGCGGGCAGTTCGCGGTGTGGCAGCCGGGCAGCACCTCCGGCTTCGAACTGGCGGACGCGCCGGGCGCCCTGGCGTGGACCGAGCTGTACACGAGTGACGCCGCCGCCTCGAAGGAGTTCTACGGCGGGCTCTTCGGCTGGCGGTACAGCGCCATGGACCTGCCGGGCGACGGGGGCGCGTACAGCCTGATCACGCCCGCGGGGCTGCCCGAGGAGCGGATGCAGGGCGGTGTGATGGAGCTGCCGAAGGAGAACCTGGCGCTCGCGGACGGCCGCCCGTACTGGCACCCGGTGTTCGGCGCCGAGGACTGCGACGCGGCCGTCGCACAGGTCACCCGGAACGGCGGCGGCGTGCAGATGGGCCCGGTGGACGCCGAGGGGGTGGGCCGGCTGGCGGTCTGCCTGGACCCGGCGGGCGCCGACTTCGTGCTGCTCACCCCGGTCGTGGCGGGCTGACCCCGGGTCAGGCCGGGCGGCGGAAGCCGATCGTCGGGACCGCCCGGCGCAGCGGCCACGGCCGCCCCGCCTCCTCCGGCACCAGGTCCGCGAGGAACGCGTACCGGCGCAGGGCCTCGGGGTCCTGGCCCTCCAGGGACTGCACCCGGCGCCACCAGGCGCCGATCTCCGCCCAGCCCGGCGCCGACAGCGAGCCGCCGAACTCCTGGACGGAGAGGGCGGCGGTCAGCCCGGCGAAGGCGAGGCGGTCGGCGAGCGGCCAGCCCGCGACGGTGCCGGTGACGAACCCGGCCACGAAGACGTCGCCCGCGCCGGTGGGGTCCAGCGCCTCGACGGCGATGGCGGGCACGACGGCCGTCTCGCCGGTCCGTCCGTCGACCGCGTAGGCGCCCTCCGCGCCGAGGGTGACCACGGCGACGGGCACATGGTCGGTGAGGGCGTGGGCGGCCTCCCGGGGCGAGCCGGTGCGGGTGTACCGCATGGCCTCCTCGGCGTTGGGCAGGAACGCCTCGCAGTACTTCAGGTCGGTGAGCCCGGCCAGGTCCCAGGCGCCGGTGTCGTCCCAGCCGACGTCGGCGAAGACCCGGGTGCCCTTGCTCGCGGCCTGGGCGATCCAGGGGGCCCGGGTGCCGGGAACCAGGGAGGCGACGGCGGCCCGGGCGCGGGGCGGGCAGTCCGGCGCGGGCTCCTCCGGGGGCGGCTCGTGCCCGTGGGAGACCATGGTGCGCTCCCCCTCGTACGCCATGGAGACGGTGACCGGCGAGTGCCAGCCGGGGACCGTGCGCGAGGGCGAGAGGTCGATGCCCTCGCCCTGCTCCAGCGCGTCCCAGCAGTAGTCGCCGTAGTGGTCGTCGCCGAAGGCGGCGGCGAGGGACGTCCTCAGGCCGAGGCGGGCGAGCGCCGTCGCCATGTTGGCCACGCCGCCGGGGCTGGAGCCCATGCCGCGCGCCCAGGACTCGGTGCCGCGCACCGGGGCGGAGTCGAGGCCGGTGAAGATGATGTCGAGGAAGACCGTGCCGGTCAGATACACGTCCCACGGCGGGTCGGCGGGCCCGCGCAGGCCCTCGAGGGGGTCGACTTGGGCCCGTCGGTACAGCCCCTTGACCGGGGGCGGCGGCCCCTGCGGCGGGGGTCCCTCTCCGGTGGGCGCGGTGGGCGTGGTCACGGTGCGCTCCCTGGCGTGGTCCTGATCTGGCCAGTGTGCACCACGCCGCTGACAACGCCACGTGTTCCCCGTCCGGCGCGACCGTCAGGTCACAGGGTTGCGCCCACGAGGGCGAGTCCGCCGGCGAGGAGGGCGCGCAGATCGGCCAGGTCGCCGGGGGACGAGTCGGTCAGCGGGGCGCGCACCGGGCCGACGGGGTGCCCGCGCAGCCGGGCGGCGGCCTTGACCAGGGACACGGCGTAGCCGGGCACCCGGTCGCGGATGTCGGCGAGCGGTACGTAGAACTCGCGCACTCGCGCAGCAGGAGGGTGGTGGTGCGGTCGAGGCGCTCGCCGCCCGGACCCGGCTGCCGCTCATCGCCTACCAGCGCGGACCGGTCGCCTACACCCCCGCCGCATTGCGCCGCATCGCCCGCGTCCCCGGCGTCGTCGGTCTCAAGGACGGCCACAGCGACCTCGACCGCCTCCAGCGCCTCACCCTCGCCGCCCCCGAGGGCTTCCTGTTCTTCAACGGCGCCTCCACCGCCGAACTCCAGGCCCGCGCCTACGCCACCGTCGGCGTCCCCGCCTACTCCTCCGCCGTCCACGCCTTCGCACCCGAGATCGCCAGCGCCTTCTTCGCCGCACTCCGGGACGGCGACGAGGCCGTCCTGCGGGGCGGCGACGAGGTAGTGGGGCAGCACGAGGAGGGCGTCGGCGCCGGCCTCCTCGGCGATCCGGGCGAAGCGGGCGGCCTGCGCCCAGCCGTAGCCGACACCGGCGACGACGGGTACGCGGCCGGCCGTCTCCTCGACGGCGGCGGTGACGACGGCCCGGTACTCGTCCTCGTCCAGGGAGAAGAACTCGCCGGTGCCGCAGGCGGGGAAGACGGCGCCCGGCGCGGACGCGAGCTGGACGGCCAGGTGTGCGCGGCAGCCGGCCTCGTCGAGTGATCCGTCGGCGTGGAAGCTCGTGAGCGGGAAGGACAGCACACCGCGGGCCATGCCGTCCCGCAGCCGCCCGACGGGGCCCGTGGGCCTGTCACTGGCCGTGTCCGTGGCGACGCCCACGCCGATCATCTCCCCCTTATGAACGCTGTCCACATATGAGAACGGGGATTAGGTGAATGAACGGCGGAACGTCAACGGCCGGGCCCGCCGATTACGATCGGCGCATGTCGGATACAGGCGGCGTCCGCAAGGTGAAGTCCGCGGCGCGCACGGTCGAGCTGCTGGAACTCCTCGCCGCGCGCGGGGACCGCCCGGCCCGCCTCCAGGAGCTCGCCGACACGCTCGACGTCCCGCGCAGCTCCATGTACGCGCTGCTCCAGACCCTGATCGCGCGGGGCTGGGTGCGCACCGACGTCACCGGCTCGCTGTACGGCATCGGCATCCACGCCCTGCTGACCGGCACCAGCTACCTCGACTCCGACCCGCGGGTCCGCCTCGTGCGGCCCTACCTCGACGAGGCGTCGCAGGCGCTCGGCGAGACGGTCCACCTGGCCCGCCTGGACGGCATGGACGTCACCTATCTGGCCACCCGCGAGTCCCACGCCTATCTGCGGACCCTCAGCCGGGTCGGCCGGCGCCACCCGGCCCACGCGGGTGCCCTGGGCAAGGCCCTGCTCGCCGAACGCCCCGACTCCGCCCTCCCCGAGGGCCCGTATCCGGCCCTGACGCCCC
The DNA here is from genome assembly GCF_040645135.1 of Streptomyces sp. NPDC046859. Classification (NCBI taxonomy): domain Bacteria; kingdom Bacillati; phylum Actinomycetota; class Actinomycetes; order Kitasatosporales; family Streptomycetaceae; genus Streptomyces; species Streptomyces sp. NPDC046859. The sequence continues at coordinate 468,360 of NZ_JBEYXR010000001.1, read as the reverse complement.
GCACCCGCACCACCCGCGCCTCCCTGGCCGCCGACCTCGCCGGGGTGCGCGAACGCGGCTGGTCGGTCGACCTCGAGGAGAGCGTCCCCGGCATCATCGGCCTCGGTTTCGCCCTGCGCTACGACACCCCCGCGCAGGACGCGATCAGCTGCTCGGTGCCGGTGGCCCGCTGGTCGCCCCGGCATGAGGAGCGGATCGTCGCCGTGATGCGGGAGATCCGCACGAAGATCGAGGCGACGGCTCCCGGCGCGGCGGGCGGACCGGTGCACTGGCGCAGGTGAGAGGCCCCGGCGCGGTGGAGTGAGGCATCGCTGCTACCCCCGCGCACCCCACCCAAACGGGACGTGGCTCAGATCACACCACCCGCCCTTCTTCGCGTGTCCCCGCGCTTGATACAAATTGCCCGCGCGTTCCTGTCCGTCGACGGCCTGCGCCTCTCCCCCTTCTGTGCCGCTCCTTTCGCATGCCCTGGGAACGCCCGTGCTCGCCGCTCGCACCACCCCCTGGCCCCTCGTCGCCCTGTTCACGGCCGGGTACCTCGCCCCGTATCTGCTGCCGACCGTCGTCGGCAGGCTCGACTCGGGCCTTCCGCTCACCCCGACCCAGGCCGGCGCCATCGGCAGTGCCCTGCTGCTGAGTTCGGCGGCGGCCGGCTTCCTGCTGGCCTCCCGCGTCGAGCGCCTGGGCGCCCGCGCGCTCGCCCGGACCGGGCTGGCCCTGGCGCTGCTCGGCTACGGCGGGGCCGCGCTCGCGCACGCCGTCCCGGCCGTCGTCCTCGGCGTCATGGCCGGCGGCCTCGGGTCCGGCACGGTCACCGCGGTCGCCGCCACCCGGATCGCCGCGCTCGGGGCGCACCCGGCCCGGACGGGCCGCGGGGCCTGGAGCACCGACCCGCACCGGGTCACCACCGCGGGCCTGCTGGGTGTCTCCGCCCTCGCCGGCGCCGTCTATCTGACGGTCCCGCGCCTCGGTCCCGGCCACGACCGGCCCCTGGCGGCGATCGCGCTCACCGCGCTCGCGGTGTGGCCGCTCACCGGCCGCCTCCCCGCCGCCGAGGCCCCCTCGGCATCGGCGGCGGCACCTCCCCCGGCCCCGCTCCCCCACCGCCGCCACGGCCTCGTCCTCGCCGGCTGCATGCTCCTGTGGTCGCTCGCGCAGAACTCCCTGTGGGGCGTCAGCGGCCGGATCGGCCTGGACCAGGCCCACCTCACGGAGACCGCGGTGGGCGCGGTGTTCGCCGTGGCGCTCGGCGCCGGGCTGCTCGGTGTGACCGGGGCGGGCGCGCTCGGCCCCCGGCTGGGCCGCGCGCTGCCCGTGGGGGGCGGCACCGCCCTCATCGCCGTGTGCATCGCGCTCAGCGCGTCCGCGACGGACCTGACGACGTTCGCGACCGGCGAGATCGCCTGGAACACGCTCTACCCGATCGTGCTCTCGTACGTCATCGGACTGGCCGCCTCCCTCGACGGCCGGGGCCGCTGGGCGGTGCTCGTCGGCTCGGCCTCGTCGTTGGGCACGGCCGCGGGCCCGCTCGCCGGGAGCGTGCTGTCGGCCGGGGCGGGCTTCCCGGCGATGGGCGTGATCCTCGCGGCGGTGCTGCTGGTCGTCGCCGTTCCGCTGACGGTGGTGGCGCTGGGCCGCCGTACGCCGGAGACGGCCCGGGCGGCGGACGGCGTCGAGGTCGTGGCGATCCCGCTGGACACCGCCGAGGCCGCACCGGCCGCGCCGGAGCGCCTGGCTTCCGCCACCTAGAGGGTCAGGAGTGCCGGCGTTTCGGGAACGGCACCCGCAGCAGGTCGTGCGCCACGGTCAGGTCGCCGTCGAACCCCGCGGCCCGCGCCTGCCGCTCGAACTCCCCGGAGTCGGTGTAGCGCTGGCTGAAGTGGGTGAGCACGAGGTGACCCACCCCGGCGTCCCGCGCCACCCGGGCGGCCTGACCGGCCGTCAGATGCCCGTGCTCCTCGGCGAGGGCGCCGTCCTCGTCCAGGAAGGTGGACTCGATGACGAGCATGTCGCAGCCGTCGGCGAGGGCGTACACCCCGTCGCACAGCCGGGTGTCCATGACGAACGCGAACCGCTGCCCGCGCCGGACCTCGCTGACGTCGTCGAGCGTGACCCCGCCGAGCGCGCCGTCCCGCTGGAGCCGGCCGACGTCCGGGCCCTGGATGCCGTGCGCGGCGAGCCGCTCGGGCAGCATCCGGCGGCCGTCGGGCTCGACCAGCCGGTAGCCGTACGACTCGACGGGGTGCGACAGCCGGGCGGTGTGCAGCGTGTACGCGCCGGTGGTGGCGACGACCCCGTCGGCGTCGACCGGGGCCGGCGCGATCTCGGCGGTCTCCCGGTAGGCGGTCGCGTAGCGCAGCCGGTCGAAGAAGCGCTGCCCGGAGCGCGGGTAGTGGGCGGTGACGGGGTGCGGCACCCGGTCGAGGTTGATCCGCTGGATCACCCCGGCGAGTCCCAGCGAGTGGTCGCCGTGGAAGTGGGTGACACAGATGCGGTTCAGGTCGTGGGCGGCGACCCCGGCCCGCAGCATCTGCCGCTGGGTGCCCTCGCCGGGGTCGAACAGGATGCCCTCGCCGTCCCAGCGCAGCACGTAGCCGTTGTGGTTGCGGTGCCGGGTCGGGACCTGGCTCGCCGTCCCGAGGACGACCAGTTCGCGTACGGACACGGCTGCCTATCCGGGGGGCCACTCGAGACCGCGGCCGCCGAGGACGTGGGCGTGCGCGTGGAAGACGGTCTGCCCGGCGCCCGCACCGGTGTTGAACACGATGCGGTAGCTGTCCAGCTTCTCCTCGTCGGCGACGGCCTGGGCCTCGCGCAGGAGGTCGGCGGCGAGCGCCGGGTCGGCGGTGGCGAGCGCGGCGGCGTCCTTGTGGTGCGCCCTGGGGATGATCAGCACATGGGTGGGCGCCTGCGGGTTGATGTCGCGGAAGGCGACGGTCGTCTCGGTCTCCCGCACGACCGTCGCCGGCACGTGCCCCGCGACGATCTTGCAGAACAGGCAGTCGTCCTGCGGCTCCCCAGCCATGGTCCCTCCGGGCGTTGGACGGCGATGGTGTGACCGGGGCATCGTATCGCCGCCGGGGGCCGCCGCGCGGAGGGTGATCGCGCGGCGGTCCCTCAGCGGTCGGGCAGGGCCGGCGGGGTCTTCGCCGGAGTGCTCTCCAGCGCCTCCAGGGCGATCCGGATCGCCTCGTCCAGCTGGGCGTCCCGGCCGGCCGCCCAGTCCTGCGGGCGCTGGACCACCTCCACGTCCGGATCGACCCCGTGGTTCTCCACGTCCCAGCCGTAACCCTCCAGCCAGATCGCGTACTTGGGCTGGGTGACCAGGGTGCCGTCGACCAGGTGGTAGCGGCTGTCGATGCCGATGACCCCGCCCCAGGTGCGGGTGCCGACGACCGGCCCGAGACCCAGCGCCTTGATCGCCGCGTTGACGATGTCGCCGTCGGAGCCGGAGAACTCGTTCGCCACGGCCACCACGGGACCGCGCGGCGCGTCCACCGGGTAGCTGTACGGGCGCATGCCGCGCGGCAGTTCCCAGCCGACGATGCGCCGGGCGAGCTTCTCCACGACCAGCTGCGAGGTGTGCCCGCCGCCGTTCTCCCGCACGTCCACGACCAGTCCCTCACGGGCCACCTCGACCCGCAGGTCGCGGTGGATCTGGGCCCAGCCGGGCGCCTGCATGTCCGGCACGTGCAGATAGCCGAGCCGGCCGCCGGACCGCTCGTGGACGTACGCACGCCGGTCCGCGACCCACGCGTGGTAGCGCAGCGGCTCCTCGTCGGCGACCGGCACGACGACGGTGTGCCGGGCCTCCCCGCCGCCGGCCGGCGAGATCGTCAGCTCCACCGGCTTGCCCGCGGTGCCGACGAGCAGCGGGCCGGGCCCGGTCACCGGGTCCACCGGCACCCCGGCCACCGCGGCGATCGCGTCCCCGGGGCGCACCGCGACGCCCGGCGCGGCCAGCGGCGCCCGGGCCTCCGGGTCGGAGGTCTCCGACGGCAGGATCCGGTCGACGCGCCAACTGCCGTCCTCGTGACGGGAGATGTCCGCGCCGAGCAGGCCCTGCCGGGGCCCGCCGCCGTGCCCGCGCCCGCCGACGTACGCGTGCGAGGTGCCCAGTTCGCCCTGCACCTCCCACAGCAGGTCCACCAGGTCGTCGTGGGTGGCCACCCGGTCGAGCAGCGGCCGGTAGCGGTCGAGGACACCCGCCCAGTCCACGCCGTTCATGTCGGCCCGCCAGAAGTGGTCGCGCATGATGCGGCCGGTCTCCTCGAACATCTGGCGCCACTCCGCCGACGGGTCGACGCGCTGCCGCACCCGGCCGAGGTCCACGGCGACGTTGGAGCCGCTGCCCTCGTCGCCGGAGGCGCGCCGGTCGCTCGGGACGACCCGGAGCCGCCCGTCCGTCCACAGCAGCACCCGCCGGCCGTCGCCGCTGACCTCGAAGTGGTCGGCGTCGTCGGCGAGATGCTCCACGCGCCGCTGCACGAGGTCGTAGCGCTCCAGCTCGGTCTTCGGCTCGGGGTCGTCGAGGCCGGCGCGGGCCGCCCCGAGCGCGCCGCGCACCGGGTGCCGCAGCCACAGCACCCCGTCCTTGGCGGCCCGCAGGTGCGAGTAGCGGGCGGCCTCGACCGGGAACGGCACGATCCGGTCGGCGAGCCCCTCGAGGTCGATCCGGGTGGCCGGGGTGCCCTCGCTGTCGGGGGTCTCGTCCTTGTCCGGGGCGTCGAAGGCCCGCCCGTGCCGCTGCGGGCCGAACGGGGACGGCGTGGTCGCGGCGAGGGTGATCAGGTGCGGCCGGGAGCCCACCACGAACGCGAGGTCGAAGACGTGCTCGTCGTAGACGGGGTCGAAGGCCCTGGTGGACAGGAACGCCAGGTGCTTGCCGTCGTGCGTGAACGCGGGCGCGTAGTCCCGGAATCGCAACGGGGTCGCCTCGGACACCGACAGGTCGGTGGTGTTGGCGAGCTTCAGCTGGGACAGCGGGTCGGGTCCGGGGTGCGCCCACGCCAGCCAGGCCGAGTCCGGCGAGAACACCAGCCCCGAGACAGGGCCGTCGGCGCTGCGGTCCACCTCGCGGACCTCGCCGGTCTCCCGCTCGACGATCAGGAGCCGTCCGTCGTGCGCGGCGACCGCGGCCCGGCTGCCGTCGGGGGCCACGGCCAGCTCCAGCACCCGTCCGAGCCGTCCGGCGGCGAGCCGGCGCGGGGTGGCGCCGGGCGTGTGACCGGTCCCGGGGGCGAACTCGAGGGCGTCCTCGCCCTCCGCGTCCGTCACCCACACCACCCACTCCTCGCCGTCGGTGCGGAAGGTGCGTGGCAGCCGGGCCCGGACGCCGGGCTCGGCGGCGAGCGCGCGGGCGGGGCCGGAGCGATGGGTGACCCAGTGGACGCTGCCGCGGACGGCGACCGCGCTGCCGCGCGCGGTGTGGTCGGGGGACGCGGAGCCGAACCAGCGGGCGGCGTTCAGGACGTACGGCCGGCGATCGGTGCGCTGGCCGCCGAGCCGGACGCCGAGGCGCCGCGGCTCGGCCGTGTCCAGGTCGTCCAGCAGCCACAGCTCGCCGGCGCTCGCGTACACCACCCGCGTGCCGTCGCCGGAGGCGTGCCGGGCGTAGAAGCCTCCCCCGCTCTCGGCCGCGCTCGAGGGGGAGGTGCCCCCGACGGGCGTGTGGCGGCGCAGGCCGGAGCCGTCGGCGAGGGAGGAGTACACGGCGCCGACGCCCTCGTGGTCGGAGAGGAACGCGACCCGGTCGCCCGCCCACAGGGGGCACTCCAGGTTCCCGTCGAGTTCCTCGTGCAGCCGGACGAAGTCGCCGTCGCCGTCGCGGTCGATCCACAACTTGCCCGCGGTGCCGCCCCGGTAGCGCTTCCAGCGGGCGGCCTCCAGCCCCATCGGCGCGGAGGCGAGCAGCAGGTGCGGCCCGTGCACGACGTCGCCGACGGGCCCGTACGGCAGGGTGGTGGCGGGTCCGCCGTCGAGCGGGACGGCGTGCGCCCAGGTGCGGCGGCTGCCCGCCTGGCCCCAGGTGCTGATGGCGAGGACCCGGCCGTCCGGGGTCCAGCCGCGCACCCGGGTCCGCTGGCTGCCCCAGTGGGTGAGGCGGGTGGAGGGGCCGCCGTCGACCGGCGCGATGTGCACCTCGGGCGCGCCGTCGCGGGTGGACGTCCAGGCGACGGTCGTGCCGTCGGGCGAGATGCGCGGCGAGCTGACGGGGACGTTGTCGGCGCTGACCCGCCAGGCGCGGCCGCCGTCGAGGGGGGCGAGCCAGACGTCATCCTCCGCGGTGAACGCGACGAGGTCGCCGTGCAGATGCGGGTACCGCAGATAGGAGGGCGGGGCCGGGGCGGAGGTCGCGGACTGTGTCACGCGATCACCCTAGGCAAGGGCGGCCGTGCCGGACAGGGCTTCGGGGCGGTTCCCCACGGTCCGGTGGCCGACCGCTCACTTGCCCTCCGGCCAGCAGTTCGGGCGCTCTTGGCAGTAGACGGTCTTCGTGACGGTCACGGTGACGGTGGGGCCGGGCTGCCCGCCGTCGCCGGGCCGCACGGGGGACGGGGTGGCGTCGCACCTGCCCAGCCCGTTGACGTGGAACCACTCCTTGCCGCCGACCTTCGCGACGAGGTCGCCGCGCACGCAGGAGCCGCTGACGGCCCGGGTGATCCGGCCGGTGACGGTGATGTCCCTGCCGTCGGAGGTCTCGCCCTCGCAGTCGACCTTGACGACCGTCCGCTCACCGGCCTTCGGCGAACTCCCGCCGCCCCCGCCGTCGTAGGAGCCGGTGCAGTTGAGCCACTGGACGTCGGCCTTCTGCCGCTCCAGCTCCTCGGTGACGGTCTGGTCGGTCGTGAACGCGACGGACGCGGCGCTCAGGCCGCCCGGATCGCAGGCGGCCATGCCGCCGGCTCCCAGCACGGCGAGCGCCGTCACGGCGACCCCTCGCGCCGCACGGACCCGGATCGTGTGCGATACCCCCATGGAAGGGCAGCCTGCCACTGTCCCGCGTGACGCGGTAGGGCGCATACGGCCATGGTGTGTCAGGACCAGCGGCCGGTGCGCCCCAGCAGCAGGGCCGTCGCGGCGGTCCCGGCGGTGGAGGTGCGCAGCACGGAACGGCCGAGCCGGTACGCCCGGGCCCCGGCCCCCTCGAACACGGCCAACTCCTCCGGTGAGACGCCGCCTTCGGGTCCGACGACGAGCACCAGGTCGCCGTCGGAGGGCAGTTCGGCGGTCGCCAGCGGCTCGCTGCCGTAGTCCCGGTCCTCGTGCAGGACGGCGGCGAACGCGGCCCCCGCGAGGAGTTCGGCGACCTGCTTGGTCGTCGCCGCGTCCGTGACCTCGGGGAAGCGCACCCGGCGCGACTGCTTCCCGGCCTCGCGGGCGGTGGCCCGCCACTTGCCGAGGGCCTTCGCGCCGCGCTCGCCCTTCCACTGGGTGATGCAGCGGCCGGCGGCCCACGGCACGATCCGGTCGACGCCGGTCTCGGTCATGGTCTCGACGGCCAGTTCGCCCCGGTCGCCCTTGGGCAGGGCCTGCACGACGGTGATCCGCGGCCGGGGGGCGGGCTCCTCCGCCACGGCGCCCAGGTCCACCACCAGCCGGTCCCTGCCCTCGGCGGCGGCGACGACGCCCTCGGCCCAGTGCCCCCGCCCGTCGGTGAGGACGACCTCCTCGCCGGTGCGCAGCCGCTTCACGGACACGGCGTGCCGGCCCTCGGGCCCGTCCAGGACGTACGGCCCGCCCGCGTGCTCCAGGGAGTCGACGACGAACACGGGCGCGGTCATCGGGTGGGTCCCTTCGGGTGGGCGGACAACGCTGTCGAGGCGGCGTGCAGCTCGGCGGCCAGGACCTCCACGAGCCGGCCCGCGGGCAGCTCCCGGGCCTGCCGGTGGCCCTGTCCCGCCCACAGCGCCATGCTCTGCGCGTCGCCGGACGCGGCGGCCTTCTTGCGCAGCGGCACCGTCAGGTGGTGGACCTCGGGGTAGGCGGCGGGCGCGTACGGGCCGTGCTCGCGCAGGAAGCGGTTGACGAGGCCGCGGGCCGGGCGGCCGGAGAAGGCGCGGGTCAGCTCGGTCCGGACGAACAGGGGGTTGGTGAGCGCCTGCTTGTGCACGACGTTCGCGCCGGACTCGTGGGTGGCCAGGAAGGCGGTGCCGAGCTGGGCGGCGTCGGCCCCGGCGGCGAGGACGGCGGCTATCTGGCCGCCCCGCATGATGCCCCCGGCGGCGACGACGGGGATGCCCACCGTCTCGCGGACCTGGGACACCAGGGTGAGCACGCCGAGTCCGGCCCCCTCGGCCTCCGGGTTGTCGCGGTGGGTGCCCTGGTGGCCGCCCGCCTCGACGCCCTGGGCGATGACGGCGTCCGCGCCGGCCCGCTCGACGGCCAGGGCCTCGTCCGGGGTGGTGGCGGTGGCGAGGGTGAAGGTCCCGGCGCGCCGGAAGGACTCCAGTACGTCGGCGCCCGGCACCCCGAAGTGGAACGAGACGACCGGCACCGGGTTGTCGAGGAGCACGGCGAGCTTGGCGTCGTAGCCGTCGTCCCGGCCGCTGTCGGGGTCCCCCAGCTCGGTCTCGTACCAGGCGGCCTCACCGGCGAGCTGGTGCGCGTACACGTCCACGGCCGCGGCATGGGAGGGCGCGGCGCCGGCCGTCGCGGTGGAGCCGGTGCTCGCACCGGGGTGCTCCGGCTGGGGCATGAACAGGTTGACGCCGAAGGGGCGCTGGGTCAGGCTCCGCAGCTGCTTGATCTCCTGGTACATCCCGTCGGCGGTCTTGTACCCGGCGGCGAGGAAGCCCAGCCCGCCGGCCTCGGACACGGCAGCGGCGAGCCGCGGCACGGAGACGCCGCCCGCCATGGGTGCCTGCACGATCGGGTGAGGCAGGAGATCGGTCAGTGCGGAGGACATGCCCGCATGTTGTCACGTCCTCGGAACAAGTCCGAATCGGCCCTTCCCCTTGCGGCGGAAGGGATCGGGCCGCTCGGGTCACCGTCCGTTGAAGGCGTCCTTCAGGCGCGAGAACAGCCCCTGCTGACCGGGCTGGAACTGGCCCTGGGGCCGCTCCTCGCCGCGCAGCTTGGACAGCTCGCGCAGCAGGCGCTCCTGCTCGGGGTCGAGCTTGGTGGGCGTCTGCACCTCGACGTGCACGATGAGGTCGCCGCGGCCGCCGCCGCGCAGATGGGTCACGCCGCGGCCGTGCAGCGGGATCGACTGGCCGGACTGGGTGCCGGGCCGGATGTCGACCTCCTCCATGCCGTCCAGCGTCTCCAGCGGGACCTTGGTGCCGAGCGCCGCCGCCGTCATGGGGATGGTGACGGTGCAGTGCAGGTCGTCGCCGCGCCGCTGGAAGGTGCTGTGCGGCAGCTCGTGGATCTCGACGTACAGGTCGCCGGCCGGACCGCCGCCGGGGCCGACCTCGCCCTCGCCGGCCAGCTGGATCCGCGTGCCGTTGTCGACGCCGGCCGGGATCTTGACGGTGAGGGTGCGGCGGGACCGCACGCGTCCGTCGCCCGCGCACTCCGGGCACGGCGTGGGGACGACGGTGCCGAAGCCCTGGCACTGCGGGCAGGGGCGCGACGTCATGACCTGGCCCAGGAAGGACCGGGTCACCTGCGACACCTCGCCGCGGCCGCGGCACATGTCGCAGGTCTGCGCGGAGGTGCCGGGCGCGGCGCCCTCGCCGCTGCAGGTGCTGCAGACGACGGCCGTGTCGACCTGGATGTCCTTCGTGGTGCCGAAGGCCGCCTCGTCGAGCTCGACCTCCAGCCGGATCATCGCGTCCTGGCCGCGCCGGGTCCGCGAGCGCGGGCCCCGCTGGGACGCCGTGCCGAAGAAGGCGTCCATGATGTCGGAGAAGTTGCCGAAGCCGCCGGCGCCGAAGCCGCCCGCGCCTCCGCCGCCCGCCTGGGACAGCGGGTCGCCGCCGAGGTCGTAGACCTGCTTCTTCTGCGGGTCCGACAGCACCTCGTAGGCGGCGTTGATCTCCTTGAACCGCTCCTGGGTCTTCGGGTCCGGGTTGACGTCCGGGTGCAGCTCGCGGGCGAGCCGCCGGAAGGCCTTCTTGATCTCTTCCTGCGACGCGTCGCGACGCACGCCGAGGACGGCGTAGTAGTCCGTGGCCACCTACGACTCCGCCAGGATCTGTCCGACGTAACGTGCCACTGCGCGTACCGCTCCCATCGTTCCCGGGTAATCCATGCGGGTCGGTCCGACCACGCCGAGCTTGGCGACTGCCTCGCCGCCCGAACCGTAGCCCACCGACACGACGGACGTGGAGTTGAGTCCCTCGTAGGCGTTCTCGTGCCCGATCCGCACGGTCATGCCCGAATCCCCCGCCTCCCCCAGCAACTTGAGGAGCACGACCTGCTCCTCCAGGGCTTCGAGCACCGGCTGGATGGTGAGGGGGAAGTCATGTGTGAAGCGGGTCAGATTTGCGGTGCCGCCGATCATCAGCCGCTCCTCGTTCTCCTCGACGAGCGTCTCCAGGAGGGTGGAGAGCACGGTCGAGACGGTGCCGCGGTCCTCGACGTCGAACGCCTCGGGCAGATCCTCGACGAGCCGGGGCACGTCGGTGAAGCGCCGGCCGGCGACCCGGCTGTTCAGCCGGGCGCGCAGGTCCGCGAGCGAGGCCTCCCCGACGGGTGCCGGGCAGTCGATCATCCGCTGCTCGACCCGGCCGGTGTCCGTGATCAGCACGAGCATCACGCGGGCGGGGGCGAGCGAGAGCAGCTCGACGTGCCGGACGGTGGACCGGGTCAGCGACGGGTACTGCACGACGGCGACCTGCCGGGTGAGCTGCGCGAGCAGCCGCACGGTCCGCGCGACGACGTCATCGAGGTCGACGGCGCCGTCGAGGAAGTTCTGGATGGCGCGCCGCTCGGGCGGGGTCATCGGCTTCACACCGGCGAGCTTGTCGACGAAGAGCCGGTAGCCCTTGTCGGTGGGGATGCGCCCGGCGCTGGTGTGCGGCTGCGCGATGTAGCCCTCGTCCTCCAGGGCCGCCATGTCGTTGCGCACGGTCGCCGGGGAGACGCCGAGGTTGTGCCGCTCGGTGAGCGCCTTGGAGCCGACCGGCTCCTCCGTCCCGACGTAGTCCTGGACGATCGCGCGCAGCACCTGAAGCCTGCGTTCACTCAGCATCTCGCGCACACCTCCAGTGGTCGGTCCCCTTGACACGGTTCCTGGCACTCTGTCCATCCGAGTGCCAGCCGTCCCCGGCCAGTGTACGGCGGCGGGGTACACCCCGGGCAAGGCCGGTCGGTTTCGCCTCCGTGCTCCGCGGGGGCGTCTTGGCTAGCGTCGCGGTATGACGGTGACTTGGGAAGAGCTGGGGTGGGAGCGGTTGGCGGACGGGGTGGGCCGGTGCCGTCTGCCGGGGTGGGACTGCACCGTGGGGCTGGTCGCGGGTGACGGCACCGCCTTGGTCGTCGACGCCGGTTCGAGCCTCGCGGAGGGGGCACGGCTGCGGACGCAGGCGCAGTGGCTGACGGGTCACCGTGTGACCCATCTCGCGCTGACCCACCCCCACTTCGATCATGTCTTCGGCGCCGCGGCGTTCGCGGGCGCGGAGGTCTACGGTCCGGTGGGCATGGAGACCGTCCTGGAGGGACGGCGGGCGCGCGAGGAGCTGCGCGAGGACGCGGTGCGCCACGGCCTGGACGCGGCCGCGGCGGAGGAGGCGGCGGACGCGCTGGTCGTGCCCCGCCATCCGGTGAGCGGCGAGTGGACGCTGGACCTCGGCGGCGGGCGCCAGGTCCTGCTGGCGAACGTGGGTCCGGCCCACACGGCCCACGACCTGGTCGTCCTGGTGCCCGGCCTGCTCCCGGGCGACCCGGAGGTGGTGTTCTGCGGCGACCTGGTGGAGGAGTCCGGTGAACCGCAGGCCGGCCCGGACTCCGTGCCGTCGCACTGGCCGGCCGCGCTGGACCGCCTGCTCGACCTGGGCGGCGAGGACGCGCTGTACGTGCCTGGTCACGGAGCGGTGGTGGACGCGGAGTTCGTCCGGCGGCAGCGCGACGAGCTGGCCGCCGGATTCGGCGTGTCGCGGTGACCGCGGGGCGGCTTCTCCTATCGTCATCCGAATGCGCCAGTACTCCCCGGATTTGACCCCGCCCTGGAAGAAGCCCGCGTCCGTCCCCGAGGTCCCGGCGGAGCCGGGGCTGGTGGTCGAGGAGCCCGGTACGGGCTTCTGCGGCGCGGTGATCCGCTGCGAGGCGGGCACGGTCACCCTGGAGGACCGCTTCGGCAAGCACCGGGTGTTCCCGCTGGAGCCCCGGGGCTTCCTGCTGGAGGGCCGCGTGGTGACCCTGGTGAAGCCGGCCACGGGTCCGGTGCGTCCGACGCGCACGGCGTCCGGCTCCGTGGCCGTCCCGGGCGCGCGGGCACGGGTGGCGCGCGCCGGGCGCATCTACGTGGAGGGCCGGCACGACGCCGAGCTGGTCGAGAAGGTGTGGGGCGACGACCTGCGCATCGAGGGCGTGGTCGTGGAGTACCTGGAGGGCGTCGACGACCTGCCGGCGATCGTCGCGGAGTTCGCGCCGGGCCCCGACGCAAGGCTGGGCGTCCTGGTGGACCACCTGGTGCCGGGCTCGAAGGAGTGGCGGATCGCGCAGGCGGTCACCAGCGAGCACGCCCTGGTGGTGGGCCACCCGTACATCGACGTCTGGGAGGCCGTGAAGCCGGCGGCGCTGGGCATCGAGGCGTGGCCCCGGGTGCCGCACGGTCAGGACTGGAAGAAGGGCGTCTGCCGGGCGCTGGGCTGGCCTGCGGACAACACCGGCGCGGTCTGGCAGGCGATCCTGAAGCGGGTGGGGTCCTACAAGGACCTGGAGCCGGAGCTGCTGGGGCGGGTCGAGGAGCTGATCGACTTCGTCACCGGGTAGCGCCGGGCGGGGCGGCGGCTCGGGGTGTCCTGCCGGTCGGGCCGGATCAGCGAGCGGTGCCAGGCGCCGGGAGACCGGCCCGATCGACGGGACACCGGGGACCGGCGTCCCGCACCGGTTCACCTGTCCCGGTGATCAGTCCACCAGGTCCCTGACCACCGCGTCCGCGAGCAGCCGCCCGCGCAGGGTCAGCACCGCGCGCCCCTCGTCGTAGGGCCCGCGCTCCAGCAGCCCCTCGGACAGGGCGCGGCGGGACGCCCGCAGCCCCTCCTCCCGCAGCAGGTCCAGCGGTACGCCCTCGCGGAGCCTGAGCTCCAGCAGGATGCGCTCGACGCGCCGGTCCTCGTCGGTGAGGAGTTCCCGTCCGGCGCCCGGCGAGCGTCCCTCCGCGAGCGCCGCCGCGTACGCGCCGGGGTGCTTGACGTTCCACCAGCGCACCCCGCCGACGTGGGAGTGGGCGCCCGGCCCCGCGCCCCACCAGTCGGCGCCGCGCCAGTACAGCTCGTTGTGCAGGCAGCGGCCCTCCGGCGTGGTCGCCCAGTTGGACACCTCGTACCAGGAGAAGCCCGCCTCCGCGAGGACCGAGTCGGCGATCAGATAGCGGTCGGCGTGGACGTCGTCGTCGGTCATCGGGACCTCGCCCCGGCGGATGCGCCGGGCCAGCTGGGTGCCCTCCTCGACGATCAGCGCGTACGCCGACACATGGTCGGGCCCGGCGCCGATCGCCGCCTCCAGGGACGCCCGCCAGTCGTCGTCGGACTCCCCCGGGGTGCCGTAGATCAGGTCCAGGTTCACATGGCCGAAGCCGGCCGCGCGGGCCTCGGCGACGCAGGCCTCGGGACGGCCGGGGGTGTGGGTGCGGTCCAGGACCTTCAGGACGTGCTGCCGCGCGCTCTGCATGCCGAACGAGATCCGGTTGAAGCCGCCCTCGCGGAGCGTGGCCAGGTAGGCCGGGTCGACCGACTCCGGGTTGGCCTCCGTGGTGATCTCGGCGTCCGGTGCCAGCCCGAACTCGTCGCGGATCGCCCCCAGCATCCGTACGAGGTCGCCGGCGGCCAGCAGGGTGGGCGTACCGCCGCCGACGAACACCGTGCGGACCTCGCGCGGGTCGTCGCCGAGCACCTTGCGGGCCAGGCGGATCTCGTCGACGAGGGTCTCGGCGTAGTTGTCGCGGGACGCCAGGACGCCGCCGCTGCCGCGCAGCTCGGTCGCCGTGTAGGTGTTGAAGTCGCAGTAGCCGCAGCGGGTCGCGCAGTACGGGACGTGCAGGTAGAAGCCGAGGGGGCGGTCGGCCGCGCCGGTGAGCGCGTGCGGGGGCAGCGCGCCGTCGGCGGGGACGGGCTCGCCGTCGGGGAGTGCGGAGGGCATGGGCTCCATTGTCCCGCACCGCTCGGGTTACTCGGCCTGGAGCACCAGCAGCGCGAGATCGTCGTCCGGTGGGCGCCCGCCGAACTCGTGCACGAGCCTGCGGATGCGTTCCGCGATGAGGTCGGCGTTCAGGCCCGCGCAGCCGGCCAGGGCGCTCGCGAGGCCGTCGCCGTCGTCGAACTGGCGGGAGCCGCTGCGCCGCTCCGTCACCCCGTCCGTCACACAGAGCAGGGTCTCGCCGGAGCGCAGCTCGAAGGTCTCGCTGGTGTAGGTGGCGTCCTCGAACACTCCGAGCAGGGTCTGCGGCTGGGCGGCGGTGTGGACCTCGCCGTCCGCGCCGAGCAGGAGGGGCAGCGGGTGCCCGGCGGAGGCGAGCGTGCAGCGGACGCCCCCGTCGAACGGGGTCAGCTCGCCGTACAGGAGGGACAGGAAGCGGGTCTGCGGGCCGTCGCCGGGGGCGACGGGCCCGACGAGGGCGCGGGCGGCGGCGTCGGCGGCCTCGGTGGCGTCGTCGAGGAGGAGCTGGTTGAGGCGGTCGAGGACGTCGGCGACGCGGTAGCCCTCCCGGGCGAGGAGCCGCAGCCAGGGGCGTGCGATGCCGATCACCACGGCCGCCTCGGGCCCCTTGCCCTGGACGTCGCCGATGGCGAAGCACCAGCGGCCGTCGCGGGCCGGGAAGAGGTCGTAGAAGTCGCCGCTCGGGCCGCCCTTGTCGCACGGTTCGTACACCAGCGCGCTGGCCACACCGGGGATCTTCGCGACGGCGCCCGGCAGCAGCCCGCGCTGGAGCACCCGGCTGATGGTGGCCTGCCGGGCGTACTGGCGGGCCGCGCCGATGGCGAGGGCCACCCGCCGGCCGAGATCCTCCACGAGCCCGGTGATCTCGTCGGGGAAGCTCGTCACGCCGGCCCGCCCGATGACCAGCGTGCCCAGCGGGCGGCCCCCCGCGATCAGGCGGTACGCGAGCGCGGTGCCCCGCGCTCCGCGTGCGCCGAGCGCCGCGCCCGGCCAGGGGTGGGTGACGGGCCCGGTGCGGTGGTCGTCCGCCGGGCGCGGGGGCTCCTTCCCCAGGACGTGGCGCAGGTCCTCGATGTGGTTCTCCGAGGCGTGCCAGACGCGGGCCAGGCGGGGGCCGGTGCCGTCCGGCGGGCCGCTCTCGCCGGGGCCGGCGTGTCCCCAGCGTCCGGCGACCTCGTCCTCCAGCCACACCGCGCACCAGTCGGCGAGGCGCGGCACGATCAGCTGGCCGGCGAGCGCGGCGACCAGGTTCTCGTCGAGCTGCCCGGCGAGCAGGTCGGACGCCTCGGCGAGGAAGGAGAGGGCGCCCCGGTCGAGCCAGTCCCGCTCCCGCTCCCCGCGGTGGGGGTGCTCCCCGGCCGTGTCGGGGGGCGCGGCCGGGCGTGGCTCCGGCGCGAGGATCTCGGCGACGCGCAGTCCGCCGTCCGGCCCGTGCTCCCGGCCGTAGGTGCGCGTCGCACCGTCCGCGTCCCCCACCTGGTCCTCGGGCGGCAGCCGGGCCCACACGGTCTTGGCCCCGGCGCGGTAGGTGACGCCCCACGACTCGGCGAGCCGGGCCACCAGGCGCAGTCCGCGCCCGTGCTCGGAGGCGTCGTACGGGCCCTCGGCCTCGGTGTCGCGCGGGGCGCGCGAGGGGTGGTGGTCCAGGACCTCGACGACCAGGGCACCGGTGTCCGGCTCCAGCCGGCAGGTCAGCCGGACGTCCGTGCCGGCGTGCACGACGGCGTTGGTGACGAGTTCGCTGACGGCCAGGACGGTGTCCTGGATCTGCCGCTCCTGGATGCGGCCGGCGCCGGGGAGGCCGGAGCACGCCCACTCGGTCAGGGCGGTGCGCACGAGGGTGCGGGCGGTGCCCGGGGAGAGAGGGCTGCCGGGGAGGGTGGCACGGGTCTCCCCGGGCGGCAGGGCGGGCGCGGGGGCGTCCCTCGGATGTGCGGGGGCGTCCGGTCCGTGCGCGGGCGCGTCCGTGTGGTGCGCGGGCGCACCGCTGAGCGGGCCTCCGTGTGCGGGCGCACTCGGGGGGTGCGCGGGCGCGTCCTGGGCGCGCGGGGGCGCGTCCTCCAGGTGCGCGGGCGCATCAGAGGCACGGGTGACGGTCTCCCGTTGCACCGGAATGGCCCCCATGGACAGCTCCCCGAGCACTTCGAACGAATACGCCTCAGCGGACGCCGACAGAGTGACAGACTGGCCGCGCCCATAAGCACCGAGTTACCGAAGTGGGCCGCCATGAGTGAGAACCCTGCTACGCCTGTGCTCGAAGACGGACCGAATGACGGTCGATTTCGAGCGGCGGAGCTGCGCCCGCTGCTCGCCGCGATGACCGCGGCGCGCGACGGCGACTTCCGCCGGCTCCCGGAGACCGGGGACGGCATCGTGGCCGAACTGACCGCCGTCTTCAACCAGATCATGGACCGCAGCACCCACTTCAACGGGGAGATGCGGCGGGTCAAACGGGAGCTGGTGCGGCACGGCCGGCTCGACGAGCGGCTGTCGGCGAGCCCCGGTCAGGGCGACTGGACGACCCGGGTCGACGACGTCAACGGCGTGCTCGACGCCCTGGTGGCGCCGGCGGCCAACGCCACACGGGTGCTCGACGCGGTGGCGGGCGGCGACCTCACCCAGCGCGTCGACCTGCACGACGGCAGCCGCCAGTTACGCGGCGACCTGCGCCGTCTGGGCCGGGCGGTGAACAAGATGGTCGACCAGCTCTCCCTGTTCACCGGCGAGGTGACCCGGGTGGCCCGGGAGGTCGGCACCGAGGGCCGGCTGGGCGGGCGGGCCAAGGTGCAGCGGCTGTCGGGCAGTTGGCGGGACGTGACCGAGGCGGTCAACACGATGGCGTCCCGGCTCACGGCCCAGGTGCGGGACATCGCCCTGGTGACGACGGCGGTGGCGCGGGGCGACCTGACCCGTACGGTCACCGTGGAGGCGACGGGCGAACTGCTGGAGCTGAAGCTGACGGTCAACACGATGGTCGAGCAGCTCTCCGCGTTCGCCGACGAGGTCACCCGCGTCGCGCGCGAGGTCGGCACCGACGGCCGGCTGGGCGGCCGGGCGCAGGTCCGGGGGGTCTCCGGCGTCTGGAAGGACCTCACCGACAACGTCAACTTCATGGCATCGAACCTGACCTCCCAGGTCCGCAACATCGCCCAGGTCACCACCGCCGTCGCCAACGGCGACCTGAGCCAGAAGATCACCGTCGATGCCAAGGGCGAGATCCTGGAGCTGAAGTCGACCATCAACACCATGGTCGACCAGCTCTCCGCCTTCGCCGACGAGGTCACCCGCGTCGCCCGCGAGGTCGGCACCGAGGGCAACCTCGGCGGCCGGGCCCAGGTCCGGGGCGTCTCCGGCGTCTGGAAGGACCTCACCGACAACGTCAACTTCATGGCGGACAACCTCACTTCACAGGTCCGCAACATCGCGCTGGTGTCCACCGCCGTCGCCCAGGGCGACCTCGGCAAGAAGATCACCGTGGAGGCGAAGGGCGAGATCCTGGAGCTGAAGTCGACCATCAACACCATGGTCGACCAGCTCTCCGCCTTCGCCGACGAGGTCACCCGCGTCGCCCGTGAGGTCGGCACCGACGGCCGGCTGGGCGGCCGGGCGCAGGTCCGGGGGGTCTCCGGCGTCTGGAAGGACCTCACCGACAACGTCAACTTCATGGCATCGAACCTGACCTCCCAGGTCCGCAACATCGCCCAGGTCACCACCGCCGTCGCCAACGGCGACCTGAGCCAGAAGATCACCGTCGATGCCAAGGGCGAGATCCTGGAGCTGAAGTCGACCATCAACACCATGGTCGACCAGCTCTCCGACTTCGCCGACGAGGTCACCCGCGTCGCCCGCGAGGTCGGCACCGAGGGCAACCTCGGCGGGCCGGCCCAGGTCCGGGGCGTCTCCGGCGTCTGGAAGGACCTCACCGACAACGTCAACTTCATGGCGGACAACCTCACTTCACAGGTCCGCAACATCGCGCTGGTGTCCACCGCCGTCGCCCAGGGCGACCTCGGCAAGAAGATCACCGTGGAGGCGAAGGGCGAGATCCTGGAGCTGAAGTCGACCATCAACACCATGGTCGACCAGCTCTCCGCCTTCGCCGACGAGGTCACCCGCGTCGCCCGTGAGGTCGGCACCGACGGCAACCTCGGCGGTCAGGCCCAGGTCCGCGGGGTCTCCGGCGTCTGGAAGGACCTCACCGACAACGTCAACTTCATGGCGCTGAACCTGACGTCGCAGGTCCGCAACATCGCCCAGGTGACGACCGCGGTGGCCAACGGCGACCTGTCGAAGAAGATCACCGTGGACGCGCGCGGCGAGATCCTCGAACTCAAGGACACCGTCAACACGATGGTGCAGCAGCTGCGCGCCTTCGCCGACGAGGTGACCCGCGTCGCCCGCGAGGTCGGCACCGACGGCCGGCTGGGCGGCCGGGCGCAGGTGCTGGGCGTCTGCGGGGTGTGGCGGGACCTCACCGACAACGTCAACTCGATGGCGGACAACCTGACCTCGCAGGTCCGCAACATCGCCCAGGTCACCACGGCCGTCGCCAACGGCGACCTGTCGAAGAAGATCGACGTCGACGCGCGGCGAGATCCTGGAGCTCAAGACCGCCATCAACACGATGGTCGACACGCTCTCCTCCTTCTCCTCCGAGGTCACCCGGGTGGCCCGCGAGGTCGGCTCGGCCGGGCAGCTCGGCGGGCAGGCCCGGGTGGAGGGTGTGTACGGCACCTGGAAGCGCCTGACGACGAACGTCAACGAGCTCGCCTCGAACCTCACCACCCAGGTCCGCGCGATCGCCGAGGTGGCCTCCGCGGTGACGCAGGGCGACATGTCGCGCTCCATCACGGTGGAGGCGCGCGGCGAGGTCGCCGAGCTCAAGGACAACATCAACCTGATGGTGGCCAATCTGCGCGAGACGACCCGCGCCAAGGACTGGCTGGAGTCCAACCTCGCCCGGCTCGCCGCGCTGATGCAGGGGCACCGGGATCTGATGGAGGTCGCCGACCTGCTGCTGCGCGAGCTGACCCCGCTGGTCAACGCCCAGTACGGGGCGTTCTTCCTGGCCGACCCGGACGAGGAGGGCGCGGCGCTGCACACGGCGGTGCCCACCAAGGGGCTCGCCTTCATCGCCGGGTACGGCTCCGCCCAGGGCACCACCATCGAGACCGGCGGCCTCCCGGTGCACGGGCTGGTCCGGCAGGCGGCCAGGGAGAAGAAGCGCATCCTGGTCGAGGAGGCCCCGCCGGACTACATCAAGATCGCGGGCGGGCTCGGCGAAGCCGCCCCGACCAGCGTCGTCATCATCCCGATCCTGTTCGAGGACAAGCTCCTCGGCGTGATCGAACTGGCGTCCTTCTCCCGCTTCTCCGACGTGCATCTGGCGTTCTTCGACCAGTTCGTGAACACCATCGCGGTCGCCATCAACACGATCATCGCCAACTCCCGCACCGAGTCCCTGCTCGGCGAGTCCCAGCGGCTGGCCCGCCAGCTCCAGGAACGCTCGGACGAACTGCAGCTGCAGCAGGCGGAGCTCCAGCGCTCCAACGCGCAACTGGAGGAGAAGGCGGCCCTGCTCGCGACCAGCTCGCAGTACAAGTCGGAGTTCCTGGCGAACATGTCGCACGAGCTGCGCACCCCGCTCAACTCGCTGCTCATCCTGGCCCGGCTGCTCTCCGACAACCCCGACGGGCGCCTGTCCGACCAGGAGGTGCAGTTCGCGACGACGATCCACCGCTCCGGCTCGGACCTGCTCCAGCTGATCAACGACATCCTGGACCTGTCGAAGATCGAGGCCGGCCGGATGGACGTACGCCCCAAGCGGCTGCCGCTGATCAAGCTGCTCGACTACGTCCACGCCACGTTCCGCCCGCTCACCCTGGACCGGGGGCTCGCCTTCGAGATGCGGGTCGGCGAGGACGTGCCGCACGAGATGTACTCCGACGAGCAGCGCCTCCAGCAGATCCTGCGCAACCTGCTGTCCAACGCGGTCAAGTTCACCGCGTCGGGGAAGGTCGAGCTGCGGGTCGGCCGGGTGAAGGACCCCGAGCACCGCTACGGCGCCGAGGGCGACGAGGTCATCGCGTTCGCGGTGTCGGACACCGGCATCGGCATCGCGCGGGAGAAGCTCCCGGTCATCTTCGAGGCGTTCCAGCAGGCCGACGGCACCACCAACCGCAAGTACGGGGGCACCGGGCTCGGGCTGTCCATCAGCCGGGAGATCGCGGGCCTGCTGGGCGGCCGTATCGTCGCCGAGAGCGAACCGGGCCGGGGCTCCACGTTCACCCTGTACGTGCCCGTCGTCGGGCCCGGGCACTCGGTGACCGGCGCGCTGGGCGAGCAGCGGCAGCCGCAGGTGCCGCAGCAGCCGTCGGCCGAGCCGTTCCCGGCGGTCCACGAGGCGGACGACACCTGGCCCGCGCCGGCCAAGCTGGAGTCCTGGCGGACCGGCCGCCCGGGACGGGTGCTGCCCGGGCGCCGGGTGCTGATCGTCGACGACGACATCCGCAACGTGTTCGCACTCACCCATGTCCTCGGCCGCGTCGGCATGCCGGTCCTGTACGCGGAGAACGGCCGTGAGGGCATCGAGACGCTGGAGCGGGCCCCGGACGTCGGGCTGGTGCTGATGGACATCATGATGCCGGAGATGGACGGCTACGAGACGATCTCCGCCATCCGCCGCACCCCGCGCTGGGCGGACCTGCCCATCGTCGCCCTGACCGCGAAGGCGATGCCCGGCGACCGGGAGAAGTCCATCGCGCGGGGCGCCAACGACTACGTACCGAAACCGGTGGACGTGGACCAGCTGCTCACCGTCGTCTGCGACCTCCTGGACCCCGGGGCCGCGGACCCGGAGGACTCCCCCATGTCACCGGCGTCCACCGCAGGACCGGCACCGGGCGCTTCCGGAAGGGAAGAGGTCCCGCCCACCATCACCGAATGAGGCTTTTCCCATGATCGCTGAGGCAACGGCCGACGAGCGTGCCGGCATCCTTCTGGTCGACGACATGGAGGACAACCTGATCGCCCTGGAGGCCGTGCTCGGGTCCCTCAACGAGCCTCTGGTCCGGGCGCGGTCGGGTGAGGAGGCGATGAAGGCGCTGCTGCGGCAGCGGTTCGCCCTGGTGCTGCTCGACGTCCGGATGCCGGGCATGGACGGGTTCGAGACCGCCGCGAACATCAAGCGGCTCGACCAGACGAAGGACGTCCCGATCATCTTCCTGACCGGCGCGGACGACGAGCCGGGCTTCGCGTTCCGCGGCTACGCCACGGGAGCCGCCGACTATCTGACGAAGCCGTTCGACCCGTGGGTGCTGCGTGCCAAGGTCAGCGTGTTCCTTGAGCTGCACCGCAAGAACCAGCAGCTGGCCCGGCTGCTGGCGCGCAGGCCGCCGCGCCCCACCGAGTTCCTCCTGCGCCTGGACGCCCTGGCACGGGACCTGGACCGGGAGGATCCCCCGGACACCGCGACGCTGCGCGACCGGGTCCGCGAGCTGCGGGAGCTGGCCGGCGGTCCGCACGGCTCCTGACCCGGACGTGGGGACCGCGCGGCACGCCGTGCGGTCCCCACCGGAAGGGTCAGGCCTCCCGCGTCCCCGCGTACATCTCCTCGATGAGGTCCTTGTACTCGCGCTCCACGACGGGGCGCTTCAGCTTCAGGCTCGGCGTGATCTCGCCGTGCTCCACGTCGAGGTCGCGCGGCAGCAGCCGGAACTTCTTGATCGTCTGCCACTTCTGCAGCCCGGCGTTGAGCTGCTGCACATAGGCGTCGACCATGGCGACGGTCTCCGGTGCCGCCACGATCTCGGCGTACGGCTTGCCGGCGAGCCCGTTCTCCTCGGCCCACGGCTGCAGGGCGACCTCGTCCAGCGCGATCAGCGCCGTGCAGAAGTTCCGGTCGGCGCCGTGCACGAGGATGTTCGAGACGTAGGGGCAGACCGCCTTGAACTGGCCCTCGACCTCGGCGGGCGCGATGTACTTGCCGCCGGACGTCTTGATGAGGTCCTTCTTGCGGTCGGTGATGCGCAGGTAGCCGTCCGCGGACAGCTCGCCGATGTCGCCGGTGTGGAACCAGCCGTCGGCCTCCAGGACCTCGGCGGTCTTCTCGGGCAGCCCGTGGTAGCCCTCCATGATGCCGGGGCCGCGCAGCAGGATCTCGCCGTCGTCGGCGATACGGACCTCGGTGCCGGGCAGCGGCTTGCCGACCGTGCCGGTGCGGTACGCCTCGCCGGGGTTCACGAAGGACGCGGCGGAGGACTCGGTGAGGCCGTAGCCCTCCAGGATGTGGATGCCGGCGCCCGCGAAGAAGTAGCCGATCTCCGGGGCGAGCGCGGCGCTGCCCGAGACACAGGCGCGCAGGTTGCCGCCGAAGGCCTCGCGGATCTTGGTGTACACGAGCGTGTCGGCGACCTTGTGCTTGGCGGCCAGGCCGAACGGCGCGGAGTGCGTGCCGGTGCGCCGGAAGTTGTCCTGGGTGACCTTGGCGTACTCGCGGGCGACCCCGGCCGCCCACTGGAAGATCTTGTACTTGGCCCCGCCGCCCGCGCGGGCCTTGGCGGCGACCCCGTTGTAGACCTTCTCGAAGATGCGCGGCACGGCCGCCATGTACGTCGGCTTCACGACCGGCAGGTTTTCGATGATCTTGTCGACACGGCCGTCGACGGCGGTGACGTGACCGACCTCGATCTGGCCCGAGGTGAGTACCTTGCCGAAGACGTGCGCGAGCGGCAGCCACAGGTACTGCACGTCGTCCTCGC
Organism: Streptomyces sp. NPDC046859; assembly: GCF_040645135.1. Taxonomy (NCBI): domain Bacteria; kingdom Bacillati; phylum Actinomycetota; class Actinomycetes; order Kitasatosporales; family Streptomycetaceae; genus Streptomyces; species Streptomyces sp. NPDC046859. The sequence continues at coordinate 445,333 of NZ_JBEYXR010000001.1, read as the reverse complement.
CGACCAGACCGGTCGCGGCGATCGCCTTCGCCATGTACGCCCAGTTGTCGTGCGGCAGGCGCACACCCTTGGGGCGGCCGGTGGTGCCGGAGGTGTAGATCAGGGTGGCGAGCTGGTCCTTGGTGATCGCGCCGACCCGCTGCTTGATCAGCCCGGGCTCCTTCTCCAGCCGGGCGGCGCCGCGGGCCTCCAGCTCGGCGAGGCCGATCACCCAGTCGTCGGTCTCCACCCCGGCCGCGTCGATCACGACCACCTGGAGGAGCTGCGGCAGCTCGGCCCGCTTCTCGCGCGCCTTGGCGACCTGCGCCGCGTCCTCGGCGATCAGCACCCGGCTCTCGGAGTCGGCGAGGATGAACGCCGACTCCTCGGCGTTGGTCTGCGGGTACACGGTGGTGGTGGCCGCGCCGGCGCACATGATGCCCAGGTCGGCGAGGATCCACTCGATCCGGGTGGAGGAGGCGAGCGCCACCCGCTCCTCGGGCTGCACACCCAGCTCGATGAGCCCGGCGGCGATGGAGTGCACGCGCTCGGCGGCCTGCGCCCAGCTCAACGACTTCCAGTCGTCGGGGCCCTCCCCGGACGCCGGCGGAGTGGGATAGCGGTACGCCTCGGCGTCCGGCGTGGCGGCCACGCGCTCCAGGAAGAGGGTCGCCACGCTGGGCGGGCGGTTCTCGATCAGTGTCTGTGGGTGGCTCACGACATCCTCCGGGGGCCCGCGACGGTGCGGCTGGTTCGACTCGCTTGTTTAACTCGCGAGTAACTATCGAGCAGGGATCAGGGTAAAGGTCGGCAGCCCCCTGCGTAAGAGCCTGCGCCCTGTCACTTCCTCCGAACGGTCACGACGCGCGCACAAAAGGGTCCGTCGCGCTTTCGCACGACGGACCCCCCGATGTGGCGATTCGCCGGGTCACACAGGGTTACCCGGGGTTACTTCTTGCCCTTGCCCGACCCCGCGCTGTCATCGCTGCTCAGCACGGCGATGAAGGCTTCCTGGGGAACCTCCACGGAACCCACCATCTTCATCCGCTTCTTGCCTTCCTTCTGCTTCTCCAGCAGCTTGCGCTTACGGGAGATGTCACCGCCGTAGCACTTGGCGAGGACGTCCTTGCGGATGGCGCGGATGGTCTCGCGGGCGATCACCCGGGAGCCGATGGCGGCCTGGACCGGCACCTCGAATGCCTGCCGCGGGATGAGCTCCTTGAGCTTGGCGACCAGCCGGACCCCGTAGGCGTACGCCTGGTCCCTGTGCGTGATCGCCGAGAAGGCGTCCACCTTGTCGCCGTGCAGCAGGATGTCGACCTTGACCAGGCTGGAGGTCTGCTCGCCGGTGGGCTCGTAGTCCAGCGAGGCGTAGCCGCGCGTCTTGGACTTCAGCTGGTCGAAGAAGTCGAAGACGATCTCCGCGAGCGGCAGGGTGTAGCGGATCTCCACCCGGTCCTCGGAGAGGTAGTCCATGCCGAGCAGGGTGCCGCGCCGGGTCTGGCACAGCTCCATGATCGAGCCGATGAACTCGGTCGGCGCGAGGATCGTGGCGCGCACGACCGGCTCGTACACCTCGCTGATCTTGCCCTCGGGGAACTCGCTGGGGTTGGTGACGGTGTGCTCGCTGCCGTCCTCCATCACCACCCGGTAGACCACGTTCGGGGCGGTGGCGATCAGGTCGAGGCCGAACTCGCGCTCCAGCCGCTCCCGGATCACGTCCAGGTGCAGCAGCCCGAGGAAACCGACGCGGAAACCGAAGCCGAGGGCGGCCGAGGTCTCCGGCTCGTAGACGAGGGCGGCGTCGTTGAGCTGCAGCTTGTCCAGGGCCTCGCGCAGCTCCGGGTAGTCCGAGCCGTCCAGCGGGTACAGGCCGGAGAAGACCATGGGCTTGGGGTCCTTGTAGCCCCCGAGCGCCTTCGTGGCCCCCTTGTGCTGGCTGGTGACGGTGTCACCGACCTTGGACTGGCGGACGTCCTTCACACCGGTGATGAGGTAACCCACCTCACCGACACCGAGGCCGTCGGCCGACAGCATCTCGGGCGAGTTCGTGCCGATCTCCAGCAGCTCGTGGGTGGCGCCCGTCGACATCATCTTGATGCGCTCACGCTTGTTGAGCTGGCCGTCGATGACACGGACGTACGTCACGACACCGCGGTAGGAGTCGTAGACCGAGTCGAAGATCATCGCGCGGGCGGGGGCGTCCGCGACGCCGACCGGCGCGGGGATCTCCCTGACCACCTTGTCGAGCAGCGCGTCGACGCCGACGCCGGTCTTGGCGGAGACCCGGAGCACGTCGTCGGGGTCGCAGCCGACCAGGTTGGCGAGCTCCTCGGCGAACTTCTCGGGCTGCGCGGCCGGCAGGTCGATCTTGTTCAGCACGGGGATGATCGTGAGGTCGTTCTCCATCGCCAGGTAGAGGTTGGCGAGGGTCTGCGCCTCGATGCCCTGGGCTGCGTCGACGAGGAGGATGGTCCCCTCGCAGGCGGCGAGCGACCGCGAGACCTCGTAGGTGAAGTCGACGTGCCCCGGGGTGTCGATCATGTTGAGGATGTGCGTGTTGCCGGGTTCGTGGGTGGGAGCCCACGGCAGACGCACCGCCTGGGACTTGATCGTGATGCCGCGCTCGCGCTCGATGTCCATCCGGTCGAGGTACTGAGCACGCATCTGCCGCTGCTCGACCACCCCGGTCAGCTGGAGCATCCGGTCGGCGAGCGTGGACTTGCCGTGGTCGATGTGCGCGATGATGCAGAAATTGCGGATCAGAGCCGGGTCGGTACGGCTCGGCTCGGGCACATGGTTAGGGGTCGCGGGCACGCAGGGTCCTGTCTCTTGAGGCGCCTTATGCCTCGGGTCGGATCGATACGTAGGCTTCCATGGTCCCATGGGCGGCGACGTGGAGCGGGTTTGGGCCATTCTTCGGCCCACTGCTAGTCTGGGTGGCTGTGTCTCTTGCCCTCTCAGCGCGAGGCACACCTTCAAGAAATCACCTGGTACGGGACCGGTCTCCGCTTCGGGAGGCTCCTGGCCCGTGCCTGAACCTGAAAAGGCTCATTCGTGGCGAACATCAAGTCCCAGATCAAGCGGATCAAGACCAACGAGAAGGCCCGGCTGCGCAACAAGGCCGTCAAGTCCTCCCTGAAGACCGCGATCCGCAAGGCCCGCGAGGCCGCTGCCGCGGGTGACGTCGAGAAGGCCACCGAGTACCAGCGCGCTGCCGCGCGTCAGCTCGACAAGGCCGTCTCCAAGGGCGTCATCCACAAGAACCAGGCCGCCAACAAGAAGTCGGCGCTTGCTTCGAAGGTCGCGTCCCTCAAGGGCTGACATCTCTCTGATCTGACCGCCGGAGGGACTCGAGCGGGCCCTCTCTCATCCGCTCCCGTCCGGCACCCCCGGATCCGCACGCGGCCTGCGTTCGCCACGCGGGTGCGGATCCAGCAGCTCGGTCCGAAGGCCCCGGCGCCCCCCTTCCCCAGGGCGGGCGGCGGGGCCTTCGGCATGCCGTCGGCATCCAGCCGCTACGCCAGATTCCCCTCGCCACCGTGACGCCTGCCGTTCGGATCAGGGCGCAGAAGGGTCGGGTGGGGCGTCAGCCGCGGCCTCGGGAGCGGGCGGCGCGGGCGATCGTCACGACCGCCTTCTCCAGGGCGTACTCCGGATCGTCCCCGCCGCCCTTCACCCCGGCGTCGGCCTCGGCGACCGCCCGCAGCGCGACCGCGACGCCGTCGGGCGTCCACCCCCGCATCTGCTGACGCACCCGGTCGATCTTCCAGGGCGGCATGCCCAGCTCCCGGGCCAGATCGGCGGGCCGGCCACCGCGGGCGGACGACAGCTTGCCGATGGCCCGCACGCCCTGCGCGAGCGCACTGGTGATCATGACGGGCGCGACGCCGGTCGACAGCGACCAGCGCAGCGCCTCCAGCGCCTCCGCCACCCGGCCCTCCACGGCCCGGTCGGCGACGGTGAAGCTCGACGCCTCGGCGCGCCCCGTGTAGTAGCGCCCGACCACGGCCTCGTCGATGGTGCCCTCGACATCCGCGACCAGCTGGTTCACCGCCGACGCCAGCTCCCGCAGGTCGCTGCCGATGGCATCCACCAGGGCCTGGCAGGCCTCAGGCGTGGCGGACCTGCCGGTGGCGCGGAACTCCTGCCGGACGAACGCCAGCCGGTCCGCCGGCTTGGTCATCTTCGGGCAGGCCACCTCGCGCGCCCCCGCCTTGCGGGCGGCGTCGAGCAGCTTCTTGCCCTTGACCCCACCGGCATGCAGCAGCACCAGCGTGATCTCCTCGGCGGGAGACGCCAGATAGGACGTCACGTCCTTGATGGTGTCCGCCGACAGGTCCTGCGCGTCCCACACGACGACGACCTTGCGCTCCGCGAACAGCGACGGGCTGGTCAGCTCCGCGAGCGTGCCGGGCTGCACCTGGTCCGCGGTGAGGTCCCGTACGTCCGTGTCGGCGTCGGAGGCCCGCGCGGCGACCACCACCTCCCGCACGGCACGGTCGAGCAGCAGCTCCTCCTGACCCACGGCGAGGGTCACGGGGGCGAGGGGATCGTCGTTCGCAGTCTTCCTGGCCATCGCGTACAGCATGGCACGGGGGTACGACAACGACGGCCGGCTCCTCCCCGCAGGGCGACCGGCTCCTCCCCGCACAGCGACCGCGCATCGGTGGCGGTCACGGTCCCTCCCCGCACGGTGGCCGGGCCGCTCTCCCCCCGGTGGCGGTCACGGCTCCTCCCGCCAGCCCTCCCACTCCCCCGCGAACGCGTCGAGCTCCTCGGGGTCGAGGCGCTCCCGTTCGTCGCGGAGCACCAGCAGCCACTGCGCGTCCTCGGCGTCGTCCTCCCCGGCCAGGGCGTCCCGCACCAGGTGCGGCTCCTCCTCGATACCGAACCGCTCCCGCAGCGCCTCGGCGGCCTCCTCGGCCGCGTCCCGATCGGGCAGCACCAGCACATGTCTCACATCGCTCACGGGCCGATTCTCCGGCACCCGGGGAGCGCCGGAGGCCGGGGCCCCCGCCTTGCGGCCGTGGGGTGCCTCACCCGCCCCCGCCGGGGCGCCGGACCGCCGGCACCCGGTCCAGTGCGATGCCGAACCGTTCCCGGTAGACCTCCAGCACCTCCTCGTCCGTGCCCAGCTCCCGCTCCGTACGGCTCCCGTCGGGCGCCGTCTCCTTGAACACGCGGCCGCTGAGCGTGATCCGCCCTCCCTCCTCCGTGACCCGCGAGCACACCAGCGACTGCGTGAAGTGCGAATGGGGCGAGGTGCTGTGCCACCACGCGCCGGACACGAAGTCCGCGAGCACCCGCGGCCGCCGCTCCAGCCGGTACTCCGGCCTGCCGTCCATGACGACCTCCAGGTCGGCCGCCTCCTCTCCCCCTGCCGTGGGGTCCCCGCCGCGCACCCCCGCCGCGTCCGGCCCGGCCTCGGTGATCCGGAACACCCCCGCCGGGTCCCCCTGCTCGCCGCGGACGTCGAACGCGAGCGGATGGTGGCTGTGCGCCCCGAAGCCCACGTCCGCCAGCCAGGTGCCCCCGTCCGCCGTCCCCACCTTCAGCGCCATGTGGTCGTAGGGGATGCCGAGCTTTCCCTCCTTGCCGTGCACACGCGCCGCGAGCAGCGTGACCTCGAAGCCGAGCGCGCCGAGCAACGCCCCGAACGCGCCGTTGAGTTCGTAGCAGAACCCGCCGCGGCCGGCGCCCACCACCTTGTCCAGCAGTCGCTTCTCCTCCAGGACGATCTCCTCGCCGAGATGGATCGACAGGTTCTCGAAGGGCACGGTGCGCAGATGGCGCAGATGCAGCTCGCGCAGGGCCTCGGCGGTGGGCCGGGCCGGACGCTCGGCCCCCAGACGGCTCAGGTAGGCGTCGATCTCCACAAAATCCATGCCCTCAGTCTCCCGCCACGGCCAGATCCGCACCCTCACCGGTGACCGCCAGCGCCCCGTCCCGGTCCGTGCTCAGCACCACCGCGCCCTGGGCCCGCAACGCCGCGACCGTGCGGGGGGCGGGATGCCCGTACGGGTTGTCCGCGCCCGCCGAGATCAGCGCCAGCCGCGGCGCCACCCGGCGCAGCAGCCCCGGATCCTGGTACGCGGAGCCGTGGTGCGCCACCTTCAGCACGTCCACCCCGCCCAGCAGGGCCCCGGCCGGCGATCTCAACAAGGCGCGCTGCGCCGGGGGTTCGAGGTCTCCGAGCAGCAGCAGCCGCAGGCCCGCCGACCGGACGAACAGGGTGACGCTCGCGTCGTTCGGCCCTTCCGGGACCATCGCCGGACCCGGTGGCGGCCACACCACGCGCCAGTTCAGGCCGCCGGTGCGGCGCTCCTCGCCTGCGGTGGCCCGCGTCACCGGGACGCCCCGCGCCGCCGCCTCCCGTCGTACGAACTCCGCCTGGTCCGACGGTTCCTGGTGTCCCGTCGTCTCGATCGCCCCGACCTGCCGGCCCCTCAGGACGCCGGGCAGGCCCGCCACGTGGTCCGCGTGGAAGTGCGTCAGGACGACCAGGGGGATCCGTGTGATGCCGAGGGTGCGCAGGCACCGGTCGGCCAGCACCGGGTCGGGTCCCGCGTCCACGACCACGCCCGTCTCCGCGCCCGCCGCGAGCACCGTCGCGTCGCCCTGCCCGACGTCGCACATCGCGAACCGCCACCCGGGCGGCGGCCACCCCGTGACCACCCGGGTCAGCGGCGGCGGCTGCACCACGGCCAGCACGAGCAGCGCCCCGAACACCCCGCACCACCACGGATGCCGCACCAGCCGGCGCCCCGCGAGCAGCACGGCCACCGTGGCCAGGGCGAGCAGCGCCGCCCCGGTCCAGCTGCCCGGCCAGTCCACTCCCGCACCGGGCAGCGCGGCGCCGGTCCGGGCGACGTCCGCGATCCATCCCGCGGGCCACCCCGCGCACCAGGCGAGCGCCTTCGCCACGGGCATCGCCCACGGCGCCACGGCCAGCGCCGCGAACCCCAGCACGGTGGCCGGTGCGATGGCGAACTCCGCGAGCAGGTTGCAGGGCACCGCCACCAGGCTCACCCGGGCCGACAGCACCACCACGACCGGCGCGCACAGCGCCTGCGCGGCGGCAGCGGCGGCCAGCGCCTCGGCGAGCCGCGGCGGGACCCGGCGCCTGCCCAGCGCCGCGCTCCAGCGGGGCGCGAGGGTGAGCAGGGCGCCGGTGGCCAGGACGGAGAGCAGGAAGCCGTAACTGCGGGACAGCCACGGGTCGTACAGCACCAGCAGCAGCACGGCGGTCGCGAGCGCCGGGATCAGCGACCGGCGGCGCCCGGTGGCCAGGGCGAGCAGGGTCACCGCCCCGCAGGCCGCGGCCCGCAGCACACTCGGGTCGGGCCGGCACACGACGACGAACCCGAGGGTGAGCGCCCCGCCGAGCAGCGCGGTCGTCCGCAGCGGGATGCCGAGGCGGGGTGCGAGCCCACGGCGCTCGGCGCGTTGGGCGAGTCCGGGTGGGCCGACGAGCAGGACGAGGATGATCGTGAGGTTGCTCCCCGACACCGCCAGCGTGTGCGCCAGGTCGGTCTCCTTGAACGCCTCGTCCAGCTCCGGGGTGATCCGCGCGGTGTCCCCCACGACGAGCCCGGGCAGCAGCGCCCGGGCGTCGGCGGGCAGCCCGTCGGTCGCCTCCCGCAGCCCCGCCCTCAACCGCCCCGCCAGCCGCTGGGCCGCCGACGGCTCCCCCACCACGTCCGGCACCGCGGGGTCCCGCACCCGCAGCCCGGCCGCGACGTCACCGCTGCCGGACGGCGGCACGACGCGTGCCGTCACCCGTACCCGTGTGGAGGGCAGCAGAGCCAGCCAGGGGGACGGGCGGTCCTCCTCGGTGCCTGGCGGCGGGCCGGCGGAGGAAGCGGTCCGCCGCTCGACGTCGACCACCATCAGCACCGGTGTCCGGGTCACCACGGTCGTGCCGTCCCGCGTCTCCACGCGCCGGACGTCCGCGTCGAACAGCACGGCGGTCGGCGCCGGTGCCGGTCCTCGCACCGGAGGCCGGAAGAGCCGGGGGTCGGAGGTGATCTCCGCCTCGGCGATCACCGTGGCATACCGCTCGGCAAGGCCCGGCAGCGGCCCGCGCCGCAGGTCGGCTCCGTGCAACCCGGCGGACACGGCGGCCGCGGCGACGCAGAGCAGGGCGGCGGCGGCCGTGGCGCGTGGCCGGCCGGACCGGCCCGTCACCCGGCCGTGTGCCCGGCCCGTCCGCAGGGTCAGCAGGACGCCCGCCGCGACCAGGCATCCGACCGCCGTGCCGGTCACCCACGCCGGTGCGGCGTCCAGCATCACCGCCGACGTGGCCCAGGCGGCCAGGGCGGGCGGCACCAGCCGCAGATCCGCCGGCCCTTCCTGCCGCGGATGGGACGCCCCGAGCCGGCTGCCGGACGCCGCGTGCACGGCGGCGCGGGTGCCGCGCCGGGCCTCGCTGTCCTGGGAGTCCTGATGAGCGCGCCGCTCGTCCCCGGCCGGCCCGCCGCCGTACCCCTCCCCCTTCATGGCCTTCATGGCCGTACGAGGTTCCGCAGGTCGGCGAAGCGGCGGTCGCCGATGCCGTTCACGTCGCGCAGTTCGTCCACCGAGCGGAAGCCACCGTGCCGGGTGCGGTGGTCGATGATGTGCTGGGCCAGCACCGGCCCCACACCCGGAAGCGTGTCGAGCTGCTCCAGCGTGGCGGTGTTGAGCGACACCGGTGCGGTGGGCGCGCCCCCGGCACCGGCGGCGCCGCCCGTCCCCGCGGCCGGGGCGGGTCCGGCGGCACCCGGCGGAGCGCCGACGATCACCTGCTCACCGTCCACCAGGAAGCGGGCCTGGTTCAGCCCGTCCGTGTCCGTGCCGGGCCGCACCCCGCCGGCCGCCCGCAGGGCGTCGGCGACGCGCGAGCCGGCGGGCAGCCGGTGCACACCCGGTTCACGGACCTTTCCGCTCACGTCGACCACGATCTCGGCGCCTGGCGAGCCCGCGGTGCCCGGCCCCGCGGACGCCATCGCGTCGGACTCGGCTGCCCCGCCCCGCGCTCGGTCACCGTGGGAGGCCGCCGCGCTCACCACCTCGGGGGCCCGCACGGGCTGCACCCGGCCGGCCCAGAAGTGCTGCACGGCCAGGGCTCCGGCGAGGGCGAGCACGGCGACGAGCGCGATCACACTGCGCCGCTCCAGGCCGCACCGGGCCTGCACCCACACCGGCATCCGCTCCCACAGCGCCGGCCCCAGCCTCCCCCGCAGCCCTCGAGCGACCGGGCCCCCGGAACCGGGGGCGCGATCAGGCCCGAGCTCGAGATCGGGCTCGGGAGCGCGATCAGGCCCCAGGTCGAGATCGGGCTCGGGACCACGACGCGACCCGCCGCCGACGTCGGACGCCACCGCGCCCACCGCCCCCGGCGGCCCCGTCCCCGACTCCGGCCGATCCCCGCCCCGTTCGGCGAAGATCAGCTCGGCCCGGCGGCGCAGTTCCCGGGCCGAAGCCCGGCGCTGCCCGGCCCTGCTCCGGGCGCCGTCATGTCCGCCGCGCCGATGACGGACGCGGCCGTCGGAGGTGGGCCCGCGTCCGGGGCCGCTGGTGACCCCCGTGGCGCGGGCACCCGGAGATGTACCCGTCGAAGTACGTGATCGAAGTGCCATGCCACGAGCTTCCGGCACCCGTCGCGTTCGCGATGATCTTGCTCAATTTCCGTGGACGGAACGCTGATTGTGGACAACCACGCCATCCGTACGGGTGATCGGCGAACCGGTCACCGGGGCGAGACCACGACCCCCAGCAGACCCGGCCCGGTGTGCGCCCCGATCACCGCGCCGACCTCGCTGACGTGCAGGTCGGCCAGCCCCGGTACCCGGGTGCGCAGCCGGTCCGCGAGCGCCGACGCCCGTTCGTGGGCCGCGAGATGGTGCACCGCGATGTCGACCTGGGCGCCGCCCGCCCGCTCGGCGGCGATCTCCTCCAGCCGGGCGATCGCCTTGGACGCCGTCCGCACCTTCTCCAGGAGGTCGATGCGTCCCGCGTCCAGCTGGAGCAGGGGCTTCACCGCGAGCGCGGAGCCCAGCAGCGCCTGTGCCGCGCCGATCCGGCCGCCGCGGCGCAGGTATTCGAGGGTGTCGACGTAGAAGTAGGCGGCCGTGCCCCCGGCGCGTTTCTCGGCGGCGGCGACGGCCTCGTCCACGGTGCCCCCGGCCTCCGCCGTCTCGGCGGCCGCGAGCGCACTGAACCCGAGGGCCATGGCGACCATCCCGGTGTCCACCACCCGTACGGGCACCGGCGCCTCGCGCGCCGCGAGCACCGCGGCGTCGTAGGTGCCGGAGAGTTCGGCGGACAGGTGCAGGGACACGATGCCCGTGGCGCCGGACTCGGCGACCTTGCGGTAGTGCTCGGCGAAGACCTGGGGGCTGGGGCGCGAGGTGGTGACGGGGCGTCGCTTCTGCAACGCCTGGGCGAGGGAACGGGTCGAGATCTCGGTGCCCTCGAGGAGCGCCTGGTCGCCGAGGACCACGGTCAGGGGGACCGCGGTGATGCCGTGGCGCTGCATCGTCCGGGGCGGCAGGTAGGCCGTTGAATCGGTGACGATCGCGACATGGCGGGACATGAGCTGGAGGTTACCTGGCGTAGTGCCCGGGCGGCAGCCCGACCCCGCTCAGCCGGGGCCGTCGTGACCGGAACGGATCGTGCCGCGGGCTCAAGTCGTGCTCTCCGGGCGGGGCTTCTTCTGCCACGGATACGTCGGGCGGGGTGCGGGCGGCGTGATGGCGGGCCTCGTCGGCTCCTCGGCCTGCCGGGTCCGGGGACTGTCCGGCCAGGTCTGCTCGGGCGCCGCTGCGGAGTCCGTGGCGGGGGCCTCCGGCCACGGGGGCGGCGCGGGGCGCTCCGAGGAGTCCGTCGCCGAGGGCTCGGACGCCTCGGTCTGCCAGTGCCGCAGGGCGCCGGCCTCCATGTCGATCTGGGCGCTGAGGGAGTCCAGGTCGTCGTCGGCGAAGCGGTGGGCGCGGTCGCGGGCCGCCCAGCGCAGCGAGTCGGCGGAGTGCGTGATGCGCTCGGTGCGTTCGCGCAGGTCGGGCAGCCGGGCGGCGAGCGTGGTGCGGTCCGGTTCGGACTCCAGGCGGCGCAGCTCGCCGTCCAGTTCGTGGCCGTGGGCGCTGAGCCGCTGGAAGAGGGCGAGGGACTCCTTGACGGACCCGTCCTCGGCGGCGAGGGCCTCCAGCGCCTCCTGCGTGGCCCGCATGGAGGTGCGCAGGGAGAGGCGGAGCCGGGCGACCTCACCGGCGGGGCCGGGGCGTCCGAGCGCCTTGGCCTTGAGGGTGTGGTCCTCGACGGTGCGGCGGGCCTGGGTGATGTGCCGGTCGGCGCTGCGCTTGGCGGCGCCCACGACCTTGACGGTGGCGAACACGCCGAGCGCGACGAAGAGCACGAAGAGCAGGGCGACGACTGCGAACACTGCTTCCACGGGCTCCTCCTCCTACCTGCCGCGACGTGCGCCACGCCGCTTCTCCACGGTAAACGCTACGGGCAGGTCCGGAGTTCCGGCGGAACCCCGAACCTGCCCGTAGGGGATCACCCCGACCGTCGCGGCGGTGCCTACGCCGGGACGATGTTCACCAGCTTCGGCGCCCGCACGATGACCTTGCGGATGCCGGCCCCGCCCAGCGCGGCGACGACCTTCTCGTCGGCCAGCGCGGCCTTCTCCAGGTCCTCGTCGGAGATCGACGGCGCGACCTCCAGGCGGGCCTTGACCTTGCCCTTGATCTGGACGACGCAGGTGACGGTGTCGTCCACCAGGTACGCCGGGTCGGCGACCGGGAAGTCGTGGTGGACGACCGAGTCCTCGTGGCCCAGCTTGCGCCACAGCTCCTCGGCGATGTGCGGGGCCAGCGGCGCGACCATCAGCACCAGGGCCTCGGCGACGGAGCGGGAGACGGGGCCCCCCGCCTTCGTCAGGTGGTTGTTCAGCTCGGTGACCTTGGCGATGGCGGTGTTGAACCGCATGTTCTCCAGGTCGCCGCGCACGCCGTCGATCGCCTTGTGCAGGGCGCGCAGCGTCTCCTCGCCGGGCTCGGTGTCGACGACGGTCACCTCGCCGGTGGTCTCGTCGACGACGTTGCGCCACAGGCGCTGCAGCAGCCGGAACTGGCCGACCACCGCGCGCGTGTCCCACGGCCGGGACACGTCCAGCGGGCCCATGGCCATCTCGTACAGGCGCAGGGTGTCGGCGCCGTACTCGGCGCAGATCTCGTCCGGAGTGACGGCGTTCTTCAGGGACTTGCCCATCTTGCCCAGCAGCCGGGTGACCTTCTCGCCCTGGTACCAGTAGGCGCCGTCGCGCTCCTCGACCTCGGCCGCCGGTACGGCGATCCCGCGCGCGTCCCGGTAGACGTAGGCCTGGATCATGCCCTGGTTGTACAGCTTGTGGAACGGCTCCGCGGAGGAGACGTGCCCCAGGTCGTGCAGGACCTTGGACCAGAAGCGGGCGTACAGCAGGTGCAGCACGGCGTGCTCGGCGCCGCCGACGTACAGGTCGACACCGCCGTGCGGCATGCCCGGGCGCGGGCCCATCCAGTACCGCTCGATCTCGGGGTCGACCAGCCGCTCGTCGTTGTGCGGGTCCAGGTAGCGCAGCTCGTACCAGCAGGAGCCGGCCCAGTTGGGCATGGTGTTGGTCTCGCGCCGGTAGCGCTTGGGGCCGTCGCCCAGGTCCAGGGTGACGTCGACCCAGTCCTCGTTGCGGGACAGCGGCGTCTCGGGCTGGGTGTCGGCGTCGTCCGGGTCGAAGGTGCGCGGGCTGTAGTCCTCGACCTCGGGCAGCTCCAGAGGCAGCATCGACTCGGGCAGCGCGTGGGCGACGCCCTCCTCGTCGTAGACGATCGGGAAGGGCTCGCCCCAGTAGCGCTGGCGGCTGAACAGCCAGTCGCGCAGCCGGAAGTTGACGGTGCCCTCGCCGCGGCCCTCGGCCTCCAGCCACTCGGTGATGCGCGCCTTGGCCTCGACGACGCCCAGGCCGTCCAGGGAGACGTGGTCGCCGGAGGAGTTGACGATCTTCGCGTCGTAGGAGACGAAGGCGTCGTCCCACGCCGACGGGTCGGTGCCGCGGCCGTCGGTGGGCTCGACCACGCAGACGATGGGCAGTTCGAAGGCGCGCGCGAACGCGAAGTCGCGCGAGTCGTGGGCCGGGACGGCCATGATCGCGCCGGTTCCGTAGCCCATCAGGACGTAGTCGGCGATGAAGACGGGGACCTTCTCGCCGTTGACCGGGTTGGTCGCGTACGAGCCGGTGAAGACGCCGGTCTTGTCCTTGGCCTCGGCCTGGCGCTCGACGTCGGACTTGGAGGCGGCCTGCGCGCGGTAGGCGGCGACGGCCTCGGCGGGCGTGGCGTGGCCGCCGGTCCACACCTCGTGGGTGCCCTCGGGCCAGGCGTCCGGGGTGAACTTCTCGACCAGCGGGTGCTCGGGCGCCAGCACCATGTAGGTGGCGCCGAACAGGGTGTCGGGGCGTGTGGTGAAGACGGTGATGTTCTCGCCGTCGATCGGGAAGTCGACGCGGGCGCCCTCGGAGCGGCCGATCCAGTTGCGCTGCTGCAGCTTGATGGCCTCGGGCCAGTCCAGCTCCTCCAGGTCGTCCAGCAGCCGGTCGGCGTAGGCGGTGATGCGCATGTTCCACTGCCGCAGCTTGGCCTTGAAGACGGGGAAGTTGCCGCGCTCGGAGCGGCCCTCGGCGGTGACCTCCTCGTTGGCCAGCACGGTGCCCAGCCCGGGGCACCAGTTGACCGGCGCCTCGGAGGCGTAGGCCAGCCGGTACTCGCCCAGGACGTCGGCGCGCTCGGCGGCGCTCAGCTCGCTCCACGCGCGCGCGTGGCCGGGTACGGCCCGCTCACCCGACTCGAACCGGGCGACCAGCTCGGAGATCGGCCGGGCCTTCCCGGCCTCGTCGTCGTACCAGGAGTTGAAGATCTGCAGGAAGATCCACTGGGTCCACTTGTAGTAGTCCGGGTCGATCGTGGCGAACGACCGGCGCTTGTCATGGCCCAGGCCCAGCCGGCGCAGCTGGCTCTGCATGTTCTTGATGTTGGCCTCGGTGGAGACGCGCGGGTGCGTGCCCGTCTGCACCGCGTACTGCTCGGCGGGCAGGCCGAAGGCGTCGAAGCCCAGGGTGTGCAGGACGTTGTGCCCGGTCATGCGCTGGAAGCGGGCGAAGACGTCGGTGGCGATGTACCCCAGCGGGTGGCCGACGTGCAGGCCGGCCCCGGACGGGTAGGGGAACATGTCCATGATGTACTTCTTGGGCTTGGCGGCCAGCTCGGGGTCGCCCGCCAGGTCGCCCGTGGGGTTGGGAGCCGCGTACGTGCCCTCGGCGTCCCAGAAGTCCTGCCAGCGTGCCTCGATCTCGGCCGCCAGGGCGGCCGTGTAGCGGTGCGGCGCGGCCACCTCGGCGGCGGCAGCGGGGTTCGTCTCGCTCATGATCCTCAAAGCTCCATCGATCGTCTCTGCCCGCGGCTGCGATTGTCGAAAAACGAAAAATCCCCTCGCACAGGAGGGGACGCCGCGCCGATGCCGACCATCCGAATCGCCCGGTGGTCGGGAGTGATCAGCGCGGCTCGCTAAGCAGAAGGCGTACGGCACGCATGGCGCCAGGGTACCGCAGCGCAGGAGCGGGGAGCGACGGGCTTCCGGCGGGCGCGCGCGTGAACATCCGAGCCCTCGGTTGCGTACCTGACAGTTGTGAAGACCTGGAAAAGCTGAACAATGTTCAAACGTTACCCGGCGTAACACACGCTAAGGGACATCGGACGCCCCTCACGGCCCGTAGATAACAACGCAATAACTCAAACGCCGTACCCCCCGGTATGGAGCCACTTAGAGTGCGGCACCGGGACCGCCTTCCCGAACCGCTCGGAGTTGCCCCCATGAACCCTCGTCGTAGTAACAGTTCGCTCCCCCAGCCGGGCCGGTCGGCCTACGGGGTGGCGACGGCCGCCGTTCTGCTGCTCATACCCCTGCTCGTCCTGCTCGGCGGCGCCCCGCTCCAGGACTTCCTCAACTTCGGTGCCGGCGTCCTGTCGCTCGTGTGTCTCACCTGCTCGGTGATCTGGGGCCTGGTCGCCCAGGACCGGATGATCCTCGACACCCGTCAGCGGATCATCGCCCAGGGCGTCCACCGGGTCACCGCCGTGGCCTCGATCGCGTTCCTGCTGGTGCACATCGGCGTCAAGCTGGCTCTGGACCATGCCGGCCTCATGGCCGCGGTCATCCCGTTCAGCCTGCTGTTCTTCGGCGGCGACGAGATCCCGGGCAGCGCCTTCCTGATCGGCCTCGGCTCGCTGGCCGCGCTGCTCATGATCTTCGTCGGCGTCACCGGCGCCCTGCGCAACCAGTTCGCCTCCCCCGCGCCGATCGCCGCACGCTGGCGCGCAATGCACATGCTGGCCTACCCGGCGTGGTGCGCGGCCCTGATCCACGGCCTGTTCGCCGGGCGCCCGGCCAAGCCCTTCTTCATGGTCTGCTACGAGCTGTGCGTGATCGGCGTCGCCGCCGCCCTCGCCCTGCGGGCCGCGCCGCGCCCGGTCAAGCGCCGTGTCGCCGACCGGATCGCCCAGATCATCGGAAACGAGCCGGGCGTCCGCGAAGGCTTGGAGGAGAGCCGCGCGCGGGCGGCTGCCGGATCGGCGGCACCGGGCTTCGACGGTCCGCGCGCCGCGAGGCGCTCCTCGCGCGACGACCGCGGCGGCCCCCTGCCCGGCATGCCGGCGCAGGCCCCGTCGGCCGCCGAGACGACGGGAGGCTTCGCCGCCGCCTACCGTGCCGTCTCCCCGCGTCCCGGCGGCCGGCAGGAGCCGTACGCGGCCGACCGGACGGCCCGGATGGACCTGTCGTTCGACACCCAGCCCACGCAGGCCGTCCCGCGCGCCGACGGCGGCACGGGCAGCTGGCCGATCCCCTCCCCGCCGCCGGTCGGCGAGGCACCCCCCTCGGCCTACGACCCGCTCAACGACACCGGCCTCAACAACATCCCCGCCTACGGCACTGCGGGCGCCCCGGCCTACGGAGGGGCCGCCTCGGGCTACGGGTCGAGTGATGTGTACGACACCTCCGAGACAAACGCCGTCTTCGGTACGTACAACCAGAACGACACGTACAACGACAGCGGTCCCGCCACCCAAACGATGCCCGGTGCCCCCTACGACTTCGACGCACCGGGTCCGGGCGAACCTTGGAACACGCCTTCCGGAGGCTTTAAGTGAACGAGGCCCTGCCCGACGTCCCCGAAGTCCGCGTGGTCGGTCTTCCCCAGCTCACGTCGGGCTTCGACCTTGTGGAACGGCTCGACCTGCCCATGCACCTCAAGGTGCACGGGCCACTGGAACCGATGGGCGGCGAGCAGCTCGCGAAGCTCGCCGAGAACATCAACCTCAAGGGCCGCGGCGGCGCGGGCTTCCCCTTCCACAAGAAGCTGCGCTCGGTCGCCGAGTCCGCGATCAAGCGTGGGGTGCGGCCGGTCGTCGTCGTCAACGGCAGTGAGGACGAACCGGCCTGCCGCAAGGACACGGTGATGATCAACCGTGCCCCGCACCTCATCCTGGACGGCGCGCTGCTGGTCGCCGAGGCCCTGGGGGCCCGCACGCTCGTGGTGGGGGTCACCCGGGAGTCCACGCAGCGGTCCATGGAGGCCGCGCTCGCCGAGCGGGGCCTGAGCAACAGCCGCCGCTCGGCGCTGCGCGCGTTCGTGCAGCGCAACCCCGTGCGCATGGTGACCGGCGCCGCCGCGTCCCTGATCCGCTCCATCGACGGCGGCCCGGCGATCCCGCCCGGCCGCAAGGTCAGCGCCTCGCAGAACGGCGTGGGCGGCGCACCGACCCTGCTGTCGAACGCCGAGACGTTCGCCCAGCTGGCCATCGCCGCCCGCATCGGCCCCGAGCGCTACGGCAACACCGGCCTGTACGACGAACCGGGCACCGTGATGCTCACGGTCTCCGGCGCGGTGGCGCGCCCCATGGTCATCGAGGTCCCCACGGGCGTGCCGCTGCGCTACGTGCTCCAGCTCGCCGGGGCCCCGCCGGTCCCGCAGGGCGTGCTGACCGGCGGCTACCACGGCAAGTGGATCGACGCGGCGACGGTGAACGAGGCGATCGTCTCCCGCAACTCGCTGGACGCGGTGGGCGGTTCGCTGGGCGCCGGCGCGATCCTGCCGATCAGTCAGGAGACCTGCCCGCTGGGCGAGTCGCTGCGGGTGGCGCGGTGGCTGGCCGAGGAGAGCGCCGGCCAGTGCGGGCCCTGCTACCTCGGTCTGCCGGCCGCGGCGCGCGGCATGGAGGACATCATCAACGGCGGCGGCCCGGCCGCCCTGGAGGCGCTGAAGCAGGTCGCCACGAACGTGAAGCGGCGCGGTGCCTGTTCGCACCCGGACGGTTCGGCGATGTTCCTCGAGTCGACCATCAAGGCGTTCACGGACGACCTCGCCGCCCAT
Organism: Streptomyces sp. NPDC046859; assembly: GCF_040645135.1. NCBI lineage: Bacteria > Bacillati > Actinomycetota > Actinomycetes > Kitasatosporales > Streptomycetaceae > Streptomyces > Streptomyces sp. NPDC046859. The sequence goes on along the minus strand of NZ_JBEYXR010000001.1, from coordinate 427,911 downwards.
GTCCTCGGCAACGGCTGCGGGCGGCCCGTGGAGGGCGTTCTGCCGCTGTTCGAGGGCGGCATGGCCCCGACGGGCGTCCGGGGTGGCGGCGAGGCCGAGGAGAACGGCCCCAGCCGGCAGAAGATCTTCGTCGACTGGACGCTGTGCCGGGGCCACGGCCTGTGCGCGGACATCCTCCCGGAGGTCTTCCAGCTCGGCGCCGACGGCTTCCCGACCGTCGCCCAGGCCATGGTGCCGCGCTACGCGGAGGCCAAGGCCCTGCGGGCGGTACGGCGTTGCCCGGCGCTCGCCCTGCGCATCGAGGAGGACACGCGGGCGCAGGACGCGTCCCGCTCCAACCTGCCGGTGCTGTCCCAGAGCCGCGAGGGCAGGGGCCGGCGGGCGCTGGGCCGCTGAGGCGCCGTAGACGCGCGGGGAGGGGCCGTCCGATCCGGGCGGCCCCTTCGGGCGTCCCCGGCGCGGCGGCACCCGCGCGGCGCGCACATGAAAAAGATCCCCCGGGTCTCATCGACCCGGGGGATCTCACTGTGGAGCTAAGGAGAATTGAACTCCTGACCTCCTGCATGCCATGCAGGCGCTCTACCAACTGAGCTATAGCCCCTTGCCTGGTCCGCCCGGTCTCCCTGGCGGCGACGCCAACATTACCGGTCGAGGGGGTGCAGCACCAAATCCATTGCCCCCGCGTCCACTATGTCCACCAATGTCGGATTTCATGACAGTTGGGGGACCCGTAGGAGCGTCACGCCGTGACGAAGGAATAGAAGCGCTTGAGCGTGCAGTGCTCCTCGAGCAGCCGCCCGTAGATCGGCTCGCCCTCGAGTTCCCGGTAGGTCTCGATGGGGTCGCCTTTTATGATCAGCGCCCGCGCGCATTCCTCGCACCAGTACTGGTAGTCGGGGTTCACCGGTTCCATGTCACGGACGATCGGCGTTCCGCTGCCGCACCAGTCGCACTTTCGCCTGTGTGCACCCATCGATCAGCTCCAGCTGTGGCCGCAGGCCGTGCACACGTAGGAGATCCCGCCGTTGTCACCGAGAAGCTGGGCGACATGGACGGAACCGCAGGAAGGGCAGCTGAGGCGGGTGATCGTGTCCCGTGCCAATGCCGTCTCGAAGAGGTGACCGACCTCTTCGAGGATGCTCGCAGGCATCACTGCTCCCTCCCGTCGGGACGCGCCCCCTTCCGGCCGTTTGATTCTGCCACGGCCGGGCCAATACGGTCAGCGACGCCTCAGTACCAGTCCGGACACGGCGGGCCCGTCGGCGTCCGGGACCGCGCGTCCACCGCGCCTGGACGCCTCCTGAGAGGTATACGCCTGCGGGGCCCAAGTCACTCAAGCCGGAGGGGAACAGTTCGCGCGGGTGGTGTCCCGTGCGAACCGCCCCCGTGCCGGAGGACGTTGGTCAGGGCACCCGTGCCGGATACCAAAAGATCCCGCCGATCGGATCGATCGGCGGGATCTTGTTGTCTCGCTGTGGAGCTAAGGAGAATTGAACTCCTGACCTCCTGCATGCCATGCAGGCGCTCTACCAACTGAGCTATAGCCCCTTGTCGCTGTTCTTCCCGCTCGGCGGGGCGAACAAGAAGAACTTTAGCCTGCGACCTGCCGGAAAGTGAAATCCGGGTCCCGGGCCGCCCCGGCCGGGACCGTCGGCGTCAGTCGTCGTCGCCGAGCACCGGCTCCGGCAGGGTGCCGGCGTTGTGCTCCAGCAGGCGCCAGCCGCGGGCGCCCTCGCCGAGGACGGACCAGCAGCAGTTGGACAGGCCGCCCAGGCTCTCCCAGTGCCGGGGCTCCAGACCCAGGAGGCGGCCGATGGTGGTCCGCAGGGTGCCGCCGTGGCTGACCACGACGAGCGTGCCGTCCGGAGGGAGCTTCTCGGCGTGCCGCAGCACCACCGGGGCGGCACGGTCCGCGACCTCGGTCTCCAGCTCGCCGCCTCCGCGGCGGACCGGCTCGCCGCGCTTCCACGCGGCGTACTCCTCGCCGTACCGGGCGATGATCTCCTCGTGCGTCATGCCCTGCCAGACACCCGCGTAGGTCTCCCGAAGGGCCTCGTCGTGGGTCACCTCCAGGCCGGTGAGTGCCGCCAACTCGGCGGCGGTGCGGGCGGCGCGCCGGAGGTCGGAGGAGATGATCGCGTCGGGCTTGAGACCGGCGAGCAGCCGGGCGGCGCGGCGGGCCTGGGAGACGCCCACCTCGGTCAGGTCGACGTCCGTGGTGCCCTGGAAGCGGCGCTCCACGTTCCACGAGGTCTGGCCGTGCCGCCACAGGATGAGCCGTCGGCCCCGGCCGGGGCGGCCGGCGGTCCCCTCACCGGTGGCGCTCACCGCCACTCACCGTCCAGCTCGGCGGCCTCCTCCGCGGCCTGGAGCTTGGCGTGCTCGGCGGCCTTGCCGCGGGTGGCCTTGGCGTCCTCGGGCAGGTCGAGCTCGGGGCAGTCCTTCCACAGCCGCTCCAGAGCGTAGAAGACGCGCTCCTCGCTGTGCTGGACGTGGACGACGATGTCGACGTAGTCCAGCAGCACCCAGCGGGCCTCGCGGTCGCCCTCGCGGCGCACCGGCTTGGCGCCGAGCTCCTTGTTCAGCCGCTCCTCGATCTCGTCGACGATCGACTTGACCTGGCGGTCGTTGGGCGCGGAGGCGAGCAGGAAGGCATCGGTGATCGACAGTACGTCGCTCACGTCGTAGGCGATGATGTCGTGCGCGAGCTTGTCGGCGGCGGCCTGCGCGGCGGTGCGGACGAGCTCGGTGGAACGGTCGGTAGCGGTCACTACAAGGCTTTCGGTCGATGGGCACTTGTCTTCAAGGGTCTCACGGACCGGTGACAGCACCCCACGTGATGACCGGCGCACGTGGGGTGCCGGGTGCTCAGGAGGACGGGTCGTAGTCCTGGCCGAGGACCACCGTCACGTCCGCGTTCGCGGACACCTCGCCCTTGCGGACCGCGCCCGCGGGCAGGCCCAGGGTCTTGGCGACCTCGGTGGCGTCGGCCTTGTCGGCCGCGTCGGCGTAGCGGACCTGGCTGGTCGCCGCGGCGGACGCGGTGCCCCCCTCCAGGAAGGTGAAGCCGCCGTTGAGCAGCACGACGCGCGCCTTGGCGGAGTTGTCCTCGAGGCCGCTGGCGTTGCGGACGGACACGCGGACGGCGGCGTCCTTGTCGGGGCTCTTCGCGGTGCCGCCCAGGACGTCCTTCACGACGCTCGCGCTGGCCTCCTCGCTGAGCGTGCCGTCGTCCTGCACGGGCAGCAGGGCCGTCTTGTAGTCGCCGCCCTTGGCCAGGTCGGCGAGCCGGGCGAGGAACGCGCCGAGGTCCTTCTCGGTCAGCGGCGGCTCGATGATCATGCCGAGGGTCCGCACGGTGGTGGTGGCGCCGCCGGTGTCCGAGGTCAGCTTGCGCAGCACGGCCTGGACGACCTGCCCGAACCGCTGCAGCTGGGCGTTCTGGGCCTCGCCGGCGCCTTGGTAGGTGGCGTAGGCGACGGCCGTCTTGCCGCTGAGGGTCTGCGCCTTGCCCTTGCGGACGAGGGGCGCCGCGCCCTTGGACTTGGCGGAGGGGTCGGGCACGTTCACGTCGGTGTCGACCTCGATGTTCCCGATCAGGTCGACGAGGTTCTGCAGATAGGGGGTGTCCAGCCGCCAGGTGCCCTGGATCTCGGTGCCGAGGACGGTGTCGATGGCGTCGCGGGTGCCGGAGGAGCCGTCGTCGTCGACGGACTTGGCCAGGGTGGTCGTGCCGCCGTCGTCGGAGCTGAGGGCGAGGGAGTTCGGCAGCAGGACGGTGGTGCCCTGCTGCGTGGTGGCGTTGTCGACCAGCAGGGCCGTGGAGGTGCCGCCCTTGGCGGTGTTGTGCAGATGGACGACGATCACGTCGCGCTTCTGCGCGCCGGCCGGCGTCGCGGTGTCCGTCCTGCCGTCCGACGAGCCGAGCCCGGGGAGCTTCCCCGCGTACCAGAGGTAGCCGACGCCGCCGGCCGCGACGAGGGCGAGGACGACGACGAGGGCGATCACGCGCGCGCGTGCCCGTCGCCGGGCCTCCTCGCGCCGCTCGGTGCGGTTCTCGGTGAACTTCAGCCAGTCGATGACGTCCTCGGAGTCCTGGTCGGGCTCCTCGACGAAGGCGAACTGCTCGGTGCGGTAGTCCCGGTCGGCCCGCTCCCCGGTGTCGGTGTCCCGCTCCTCGGCCGGGCCTGCCTGCTGCGGGATGTAGGCGGTCTGCTCGGCGACCCGGGGCTGCCGGCCACCGGCGGCGGTCTGCCCGTAGGGGTCGTACGGCGCCTGCGTGCCGGTGCCGTACGGGTCGTAGGAGGGCGCGGGCGCCTGCGGGCCGGTGTCGCCGTAGGCGTCGTACGGCGGGGGCTGCTGCTGGGCGCCGGTCGCGTACGGGTCGTGTCCGTAGCCTTGCTGAGCGTAGGGGTCGTAGTGCTGCTGGGGCTGCTGCTGCGCCGGGACCTGCCGGTACACCGGCCGGCCGTACTCGTCGTAGCCGACCAGTTCGTACGGGACGTCCCCGTAGCCCGCGTCGTATCGGTCGTTCACCGTAGCCCCTCTCGGCTCACTCGCCTCACTCGCCGCGGTACAGCTCGCGCTTGTCGATGTAGCGCACGACACCGTCCGGCACCAGATACCAGATGGGATCCTTCTTCGCGACTCTCGCCCGGCAATCGGTGGACGAGATGGCCAGCGCGGGGACCTCGACCAGGGAGACGCCGCCCTTCGGCAGGCCGGCGTCGTCGAGCTGGTGGCCGGGGCGGGTGACCCCGACGAAGTGCGCGAGGGAGAACAGCTCCTCGGAGTCGCGCCAGGTCAGGATCTGGCCGAGGGCGTCGGCACCGGTGATGAAGAAGAGGTCCGTGTCGGGGTTCAGCGCGCGCAGGTCGCGCAGCGTGTCCACGGTGTAGGTGGGGCCGCCCCGGTCGATGTCGATGCGGCTGACGGAGAACTGCGGGTTCTCCGCCGTGGCGATGACCGTCATCAGATAGCGGTCCTCGGCAGAGGAGACGTGCCGGTGGCTCTTCTGCCACGGCTGGCCGGTCGGCACGAACACGACCTCGTCCAGGTGGAACCGCGCGGCGACCTCGCTGGCCGCGACGAGGTGGCCGTGGTGGATCGGGTCGAACGTCCCGCCCATGACGCCGAGACGGCGCTTGCCGGGGTTCGTCGGTCCGTTGCCGGGGCCGGTAGGCATGTCCTGCTCTCCCATGCGTGCAGACCCTACCGGCCCCGCCTGAGAGCTCCGGCCGGCGGTCGCGCGGGCGGAGCCTGGAGGCCGCCCGGGATCAGCGGTCGCGGTTGAAGCGGGTCGTGACCCACAGCAGCACGAGGAGGATGACGAAGGCGCCGCCGCCGGTGAGCAGCGGGCTGATGCTGTTGTGGTTGCCGCCGTGCTCCTCGCCCTCGGCGGCGAGAGTGACCAACTGGGCAGCTGCGCTGTGGAAGCTCATCTTCGGCGTGACCTATCGGTGTGGGCGGGATAAAGACGTCGGCTCATCGTATGCGGCCGCCACGACGGCGATCACGCCGACTCCACCGTCGGTGGCGCTCCGGCCCGCCCCGGGGAACCTTCGCCGCGGCTCAGTCGTCCTTCTGCCTGTAGCCCCGCAGCAGGAGCCACGCGGTCAGCACACAGCCCACGACCATGACGATCAGCACGATCCGCAGCAGATTGCCCGACCCCGGCTGCTCGGCCGCGTGTGCGGCCTCGGTGAACCACGCGGCCGCGGTGGTGTGCTCCATGACGCCGAACTCCTTCGCTGTAGTGCCCGTCCACGGTAACTCCGCCTAGGCTGGGCCCATCCTCGGGGACGCAAAGGGCCGCACAAGGGTCCGCAAAGGGCCACTCACACGCACATGGGGGAAAGACATGTCCGACGGCCACGAGCACAGCGGGCACGAGCAGGTGCCGAGCAGGCGGCGCACCCGTTTCCCGGGGATCTCCTCGCGGGCGTACGAGCACCCCGCGGACCGCTCCGCCCTGGTGGCCCTGCGCAAGCTCACCGGCTTCGACACGGTGTTCAAGGCGCTCAGCGGCCTGCTGCCCGAGCGCAGCCTGCGACTGCTGTTCCTGTCGGACTCGGTCCGGGTCTCCGACGAGCAGTTCGCGCACCTGAACGACATGCTGCGGGACGCCTGCTACATCCTGGACCTGGAGAAGGTCCCCCCGATGTACGTCAGCCAGGACCCGGTCCCCAACGCGATGTGCATCGGCCTGGACGAGCCGGTCATCGTCGTGACGACAGGGCTGCTGGAGCTGCTCGACGAGGAGGAGATGCGGGCCGTCGTGGGCCACGAGGCGGGTCACGCGCTCTCCGGTCACTCGGTGTACCGCACGATCCTGCTGTTCCTGACCAGCCTCGCGGTCCGGGTCGCCTGGATCCCGCTGGGCAACCTGGCGATCATAGCGATCGTGACGGGCCTGCGGGAGTGGTTCCGCAAGTCGGAGCTGTCCGCGGACCGGGCGGGCCTGCTCGTCGGCCAGGACCTCCAGGCGTCGATGCGCGGGCTGATGAAGCTCGCGGGCGGCCACCATCTGCACGAGATGAACGTGGACGCCTTTTTGAAGCAGGCCGAGGAGTACGAGGCGGGCGGCGACCTGCGCGACTCGGTCCTGAAGATCCTGAACGTGCTGCCCCGCTCGCACCCCTTCACGACGGTCCGCGCGGCCGAGCTGAAGCGGTGGGCCGAGTCCCGCGACTTCCAGCGGATCATGGACGGCCACTACCCGCGCCGCTCCGAGGACAAGGACACCTCGGTGACCGACTCCTTCCGTGAGTCGGCGTCCCACTACGCCGACCATGTGAAGTCGTCCAAGGACCCGCTGATGAAGCTGGTCTCGGACATCGCCGGCGGCGCGGGCGACCTGGGCGGCCGGGTGCGCAGGGGCTTCGGCGGCTTCACGGGCTCGGCGCCGCCGAAGGACGGGCCCGCGCGCGGGGACGGGGACGACGCCGCGGGCGGCACGGCCTGAGGCGGGCGGCTCACACCTTCGGCTGGGACCCCGGCGCCAGCGAGCCGCACAGGGCCGTCGCCCCGCCGGTGGCGTAGGGGTCGGTCCCGGCCGGTCCGCCCTCCTTGGCGGTCTGGCCGGCCAGCAGCGGGTGGAGCCGGTTCACGGAGTCCTCGGCGCAGGACAGCGGTCCGGCCTGGACGTAGGAGACGACGAGCTGAGCCTGGTGCAGCCGCAGGTCCTCGCGGTCGAACCGGAACTGCAGCTCGCGCCGCAGGGTGAACAGCGAGGCGTCGGCCTTCCGTCCGCCGGTGGCCTCGCGCACGGGGCGCAGGGCGTAGACGAAGGTGTGGTCGGCGGTGACCTCCAGCGTGGTGGCGTCGGTCTCGGCCGCCTGGAGGGTGCCCTGCACCCGGATCCTGCGGTCGGCGAGTTCCGCCTGGGAGGCGTCGAAGCGCACCAGCCATCCGGTCGGCGCGTGCCGTCCGTCCGGGGCCGGATGGGTGAAGCTCCGGTCGAACTGGTCCAGCTGGTCGGAGTCGAGGAGCACCCGCACCGGGCGGGTCTGGTCGCCGGTCAGCACCTCGGGGTAGAGGGCGGACCGCACGATGTAGTCCTTGGCGATCGACAGCGCACCCGTGACCTGGCTGTCCGAGAAGTGCGCGGTGCGCCGGGCGGCGGGCAGCGGGATGCCCTCGGCGCCGATGCGGAACTGCGCGGCGGGGCTGCGCGCGTACAGCAGGTCGGTGTCGCCCGCTCCGGGCACCTCGCCGCGGGGCGTGAGCGGGATGACGGTCATCCGCAGCGGCTCGGCGGGCGGCCCCGAGCCGTCGGGGGTCTGGTAGGGGTGCCGGACGCCCATGTAGATCGCGGTGCCGAAGGCGAGGGCCATCAGCAGGACGAGGATCAGGGCCTGCCGGGAGAGTCTCTTGCGCAGCGGCGGGAGGCGGCGGACGGCGGGAGCGTGGTCGGTGATGCGCTCCTGGGCGGAGAACTCCTGGAGGCGGGCAGCCCGCACGAACGATTCGTCGAAGACGACGGACCGGTACTCGTCCTCGCCACCTCCGGGGCCGCCTTCGGGTGTCCCCTCCGGTGGGTCTCCTGACCCTCCCATATCTTCAGGTTAGGTCTCGCGGGGCCCGGGTAAACGCCCGCCCACAGGCCAACTTCTGACGGGTTCTCACCGGATTCGGCCGGTCGGCCTAGGGCCTTTCGTCTGGATCAGCCCGGCTGTGGCCGACGGGACATGGTGACGTGCCCGAGCGGGGTCCGGTGAGTGCGGCTGCAAGGCGGAGGAGGGAGTCGACGCGGAGCGTCGGCGAGCGACGACAACGCCGCGGATGCGCGTGCCAGGCCCCGCGACGCCGGGACGATCCAAACGAAAGGCTCTAGGGGGTGCGCGGGATCGCCGAGACGGCCGGCCGGGAGTAGTCGGCGGAGGCCGAGGGCACCGGTCCGCCGTCCTGCTCCAGTCCGGTGGTGGCCGGGACCGGCGCCTGGTCGCCACTGCTGGAGGAGGCGCCCCGGTAGACGGCGGCGAAGGCCAGCGCGACCATGCCGACGCCCATCACGACGGCGAGGACCCAGGCGACCGGGCGATGCCAGCGGACCTGCTTGCCGAACGCCCCGGAGCCGCCGTAGCCGTCCTCGGGGAGGTCGCGGTCGTACAGGTCGTCGAAGTCCGGGTCGTGGCCGAAGCCGGTGAGCTCGCCGTAGGCCTCGTCGAACCGGTCGCCGCGGCCGACGGCCCGGCGGGCCTCCGCCTCGGAGGCCTCGGCTCTCGCCTGCGCGGCGGCCAGGAGGCGCTCGACGGCGGTCGGCTCGTGCACCACGGCCGCACGTACGAAGGCCTCGTCGAAGACCACGGAGGCGAACTCTTCGTCCGACACCCCGCGGTCGTGGTCGTCGTCGGGCTCCCAGCCGTCCGGGAACGGCGTGCCCCCCACGTCCTCCGGCACGGATCCAGAGTAGACCTGGGGGGTCATTTTGGGCAGACGGTATGGAAATTCATCCGCCTGCTGAGACGCCTTTCCCGTGGCACGGACGCGTGCGCGGGGCGCGTGTCGGACGCATATGCCCCGGCCGTGCGCCGGGCGCCCCCGAGGACCTCGCGGGCGCCTGACGGCCGGGCCGGAGGGGACGCCGGGTCAGCGCCGGATGTGCCCGTCGCCTGTGACGATGTACTTCGTGCTGGTCAGCTCGGGCAGTCCCATCGGGCCGCGCGCGTGCAGCTTCTGGGTGGAGATGCCGATCTCCGCGCCGAAGCCGAACTGACCGCCGTCCGTGAACCGGGTGGAGGCGTTCACCGCGACCGTGGTGGAGTCGACCAGTTGGGTGAAGCGGCGGGCGGCCTGCTGCGAGGTGGTGACGATGGCCTCGGTGTGGCCGGAGGTCCACAGGCGGATGTGCTCGACCGCCCGCTCCAGCGAGTCCACGACCGCGGCGGCGATGTCGTACGAGAGGTACTCGGTCTCCCAGTCCTCGGCGGTCGCCTCGACGACGGTGGCCTTGGAGTCCTTGGCGTACGCCATGACCCTGTCGTCGGCGTGCACGGTCACGCCGGCCTCCGCGAGGGCGTCCAGGGCGCTCGGCAGGAACTCCGGCGCGATGTCCTGGTGGACGAGGAGGGTCTCGGCGGCGTTGCAGACGCTGACGCGCTGGGCCTTGGAGTTGATCAGGATGTCGATGGCCATGTCGAGGTCGGCGTGGGCGTCGACGTAGACGTGGCAGTTGCCGGTGCCGGTCTCGATCACCGGGACGGTGGACTCGGTGACGACCGTCTGGATCAGCGAGGCGCCGCCGCGCGGGATCAGCACGTCGACCAGGCCGCGGGCCCGCATCAGCTCGCGCACGCTCTCCCGGCTCTCGCCCGGCACCAGTTGCACGGCGTCGGCGGGCAGCCCGGCGCCGCCGACGGCGTCACGGATCACCCGGACCAGCGCGGAGTTCGACTCGTACGCGGAGGCCGAGCCGCGCAGCAGCACGGCGTTGCCGGACTTCAGGCAGAGGGCGGCGGCGTCCACGGTGACGTTGGGGCGGGCCTCGTAGATGATCCCGACGACGCCCAGCGGGACGCGGACCTGGCGCAGGTCGATGCCGTTGGGCAGGGTCGAGCCGCGGACGACCTCGCCGACCGGGTCGGGCAGCGCGACGACGTCCCGCACGTCGGAGGCGATGGCCCGGACCCGCTCGGGGGTGAGGGTGAGCCGGTCGACGATCGCCTCACTGGTGCCGGCCTCGCGGGCCCTGGCGATGTCCTTGGCGTTCGCCTCGACGATTTCGCTGGTGCGGACCTCCAGGGCGTCCGCGATGGCCAGCAGCGCGTCGTCCTTCTCGGCCCGCGGCAGGGGGGCCAGATCGGCCGCGGCGGCCTTGGCGCGGTAGGCGGCCTGGGTGACCGGGGTCATGGCGTCGTACGGGGAGAGCGAGGTCATAGAAGAAGGGTAGTGCGCCCGCCGCGCGGTTCCCGTGCGTGTTCCGCACCGCGAGACGGGGCCCGCGGGGCGCGTCCCCGGCCCGGGTGACGGTCAGAAGGGGTGGACGCCCACCGGTGTGGCCGGAAGCGGTCCGTACCCCTCCGCGAGGCGCTGGTGGTAGGTCTCCCGGTCGATGACCTCGAGGCCGACGATCTCCCACGGCGGCAGGCCCGCGCTCTGGCGGTGCTCGCCCCACAGGCGCAGCGCGACGGCGGCCGCGTCGTGCAGGTCGCGGGCCTCCTCCCAGTAGCGGATCTCCGCGTGGTCGTTCGCGTACCGGCTGGTCAGCAGAAAGGGGTGGTCGTGGGCCAGCTGTTCGAGCGAGCGGCGGACGTCCTTCAGCGGCGCCTCCTTGCCGGAGACGCTGAGGGTGACGTGCCACAGGCGGGGCAGGTCCTCGGGCTGATCGAACCGGTCGCCGGCCGCGACGCTCGTCAGGGCGCGTTCCTCACCGGCCGCGCGGGACGGGCCCCCACCGGCACTGCGGGGCGCCGTCCCAGGGCGCACTCGTCTCACGACGGCCTCCTTCACGCAGTGACCGACCGGGCGGTCGGCGGAATGTGTCCGTGAGACAAAGTTGAGCAGGCCGCCAGGGCTCGCGGGGCGGTTTTGCGGAACGTCCACCTCATGACGACGTTCACAACGGGGTGTTCCCCCTGTTTTCGGCCGTCCGGCACGGCGGCGGGGCGTGCCGGACGCCGGACGGCCGGCCGGACTTCACGGACACGGCCTGGGTGTATTGATCACGAGCGTTGACAACGCTCGTGATCAATACACCTGGCGGCCGGACTGCAGCGCCCGACGGATCGGGGCGCCCACCACCCGCCGCGCCCGCCGGTAGACCGACGTCGGGAGCGCCCCGCCGCCGGTCGTGGCCCGGGCCAGGTCGCGCCGCAACCGCTCGTTGTCCTTGGCGAGTTCACCGACCCGGCGCTGCAGGAAGGCGAACCGGCCGGCCAGCGAGGCGAGGTCGGCCTCGTTCCAGGGGCGGATGCCCGCCGGGAAGGTCAGCGACCGCATCCGCTCGTCGAAGGCGGCGCCGCCGTCGCCGTGCGTGAAGGTGTTCTCCAGGCCGTTGCGGTCCAGGAACGCCGTGAACCGCTCGAAGCGCTCCTGGTGGCCGCTCATCAGGGAGCCGAAGTCGGCCTCCTCGTACAGCGACGCCGGGTCCAGGTCCTCGGGCAGCTTGTCGATCCGGCGGTGCGGGATGCCGAAGTAGCGGCACAGCTCCAGCGTCCGCGAGTCCCCGCACAGCACGGTCGCCGGGGTGCCGGCGAGCAGCGCGGCGATGTTGCCGTGGATGCGGGAGCCGAAGGAGAAGTCGAAGCCGCGCAGGTCGTCGATCCAGGTGACCGGGTCGATGTAGACGCGGACCTTGTCCTCCCGGTACATCGGGTGCTCGGGGTGCGTCGGCATCGCGGTGACCAGGCCGTTCGGGTCGGACAGGTCACGCCAGTACAGCTGCCGGGCGTCGCTGAGGTTCTGCCCGATGAAGCGCAGGTGCGGATAGCGCGCGTGGGCCCGTTTGAGGACCCGGTCCAGACCCTGCGACTTCACGGCGCTGTGCGAGCCGTTGACGGCGATCCGGGAGCCGGGGCCGAGGGCCGGCTCCATCTTGGTGATGGTGAGTTCCTTGCCGTACAGGAACAGCGACGGGCAGCCGATGACCTCGACGTCCCGGAAGCCGAGGTCGTTGAGGTACTTCTCGGTGAACTCGCCGCGCACGCCGATCGAGGCGCTGCGGTCCAGCACCGCGGAGACGAACGCGCGCACGGCGGGCTCGATGCCCTTCAGCCGTCCCGCGTTGTAGCCGAGCCCGGCCTGCGCGCCGACGCCGACCACGACCACGGGGATGCGCAGCTTCTCGATCAGCCGGGTGAGCCGCTTCAGCTGCGCCTCGAACGACGGCCGGAACGCGTTCGCCAGCGGGATGACGAAGGCGTCGAACTCCTCGTTGATCCGGCCCGCCGCCGAGACGTCGGTGCGGATGCCGTTGGAGACGACTTCCGTGCCCGGGGTCTCGAGGATCTTGTGGGTGGCGTCACTGAAGATCAGGTTGCCGGAGTTGGTGGCGATGACGTCCTGTTCGAGGGCCTCCTCGACGGGGACGACGTCGTAGGGACTCTTGCCCGAACGGAGGAGAAGGCGCCGTGTGCTGCGGTGATCCTGGGGAGCGTGTGACACGACGTCACCTTAGATTTACCGCATCTTTGATTTCCATAGGCAACGGACGCAACCTTTTGGCCGTACGCGGGTCGTGAGCAAGCGGTTACCACCCGCCCTGTCCGGGAGCTGGAATGCCCGAGCGCCCCACGATCCCCTTCGCGTAGATTGCCGGAAGGGGAAACCGGCGCACGAGGGAAAAGAGCAGCGGTGGCAGGGGCAAGGCAGGCCGTGCACGAGGCCCGCAGGATCGTCGTCAAGGTGGGCTCGTCGTCGCTGACCACCGCGTCCGGCGGCCTGGACGCCGACCGGGTGGACGCGCTGGTCGACGTCCTCGCCAAGAGCCGCAGCGGCGGGGAGCGGGAGATCGTCCTCGTCTCCTCCGGCGCCATCGCCGCCGGTCTCGCCCCGCTGGGACTGCGTCGCCGCCCCCGGGACCTCGCCCGCCAGCAGGCCGCCGCGAGCGTCGGCCAGGGCCTGCTCGTCGCCCGCTACACCGCCTCGTTCGCGCGCTACGGCGTCCGCGTCGGGCAGGTGCTGCTCACCAGCGACGACATGAGCCGCCGCGCCCACCACCGCAACGCCTCGCGCACCCTCGACAAGCTGCTGGCGATGGGGGCCTTCCCGGTCGTCAACGAGAACGACACCGTCGCCACGGACGAGATCCGCTTCGGCGACAACGACCGGCTCGCCGCCCTCGTGGCCCATCTCGTCCACGCCGACCTGCTGGTGCTCCTGTCCGACGTGGACGGCGTGTACGACGGCGACCCCAGCAGGCCGGGGACCTCGCGGATAGCGGAGGTGCACGGTCCGCAGGACCTCGCCGACGTCGAGATCGGCAGCGCCGGCAAGGCCGGCGTCGGCACCGGCGGCATGGTCACCAAGGTCGAGGCGGCCCGCATCGCCGCCGCCGCCGGCATCCCCGTGGTCCTCACCAGCGCGGTCCACGCCGCCGAGGCGCTCTCCGGCGGCGACACCGGCACGTACTTCCACGCCACCGGCAAGCGCTCCGCCGACCGCCTGCTCTGGCTCCAGCACGCCTCCACCCCGCAGGGCTCGCTGACCCTGGACGACGGCGCGGTCCGCGCGGTCGTCGAACGCCGCACGTCGCTGCTGCCGGCCGGGATCGCCGCCGTGGAGGGCGAGTTCAGCGCGGGCGACCCGGTCGAGCTGCGCGACCGCACCGGGCGCGCGGTCGCCCGCGGCCTCGTCAACTTCGACGCCAAGGAGATCCCCCAGCTCCTCGGCCGCTCGACCCGCGAACTGGCCCGGGAGCTGGGCGCGGAGTACGAGCGGGAGGTCGTCCACCGCGACGACCTGGTGCTGCTGACGTCCTAGGGCAGCACGGTCACTCCAGGTGCGCGGCGGCACGGGCGTGTCGTCTCCGGGCCACCGCGCGTTGAACCGGACGCACGACGTCCCGCGCCGACCTTGGAGTGACCGCGTTGCCCGCACCCCTGTCCCGCATCCCGGCGGGAGCACTCGTCACGGCCCTGCTGGCCGCCGCCTTCTGCGTCCAGGCCGGCGCGGCGCTGCGCCCGCACGTCCCGCTGCTGCTCGCCGCGACGGCGGTGTCCCTGGCCGTCGAGGGCGTGCTGCTGCGCTGGCAGCGCGTCGTGCTGACGGCGTTCGCCAAGTCGCACGCGGACATCACCGTGCGGCACGTGCTGCGGGACCTGCTGCTCGTCGTGGCCCTGCTGCGGCTCGGCGAGCAGCAGGAGCCGCTGTACACCCCGCTCGTCGGGGGCCTGCTCGCCTTCTACGCCCTGCACTGCGCGATCCAGGCCGCGTCGGTGCTGGTCCGCCGCACCCGCACGCTCCCGGTCGTCACCCGCAACATCGACGCCTCGGCGCTGCGCCTGTCCCCCGCGCCGCCGCTGCTGCTGCGCCGCCCCGGCCCCCGTCTGCTGCTGTTCGGGCTGCCGGCCACGCTGGGCCTGCTCGTCACGGCGGCCATCGGCGACCCCCGGTGCGCGGCCCTCGGTGTCGCCCTGTCCCTGGGGCTGGCCGTCCTGGGCCTGTCCGACCTGCTGCTGCGGCTGCTGCCGAGCCGCCGCCCGGTCGGTGAGCGGCAGGCGCTGGAGTGGCTGGACGCCTGGCTGGCGGACTACCGGCCGACGGCCGGGCTGTACTTCTCCGGCGGCGCGTCGTCGGCGTACCAGGCGAACATGTGGCTGGAGCCGCTCGCGAAGCTGGACGGCCGGCCGCTGATCGTGCTGCGCGAGCGGTTCATGGTGCAGAAGATCGCGCCGACCGACGTGCCGATCCTGTGCCTGCCGAAGGTGTCCACGCTGCTGCGCCTGGAGGAGTCGTCCCTCCAGATCCTCATCCACCCCTCGAACTCGGGGAAGACCTCGCAGGTCCTGCGCATCCCCACGCTGAAGCACACCTTCGTCAACCACGGGGAGAGCGACAAGCTGTCGTCCTGCAACCCGTACGCGAAGGCGTACGACGAGGTCTGGGTGGCCGGGCCCGCGGCCCGTGAGCGGTACGCGTACGCCGAGGTCGGCGTCGAGGACAAGGACGTCGTGGAGATCGGCCGCCCGCAGCTGGACGGCGTACTGCCGTACCAGGGGCCGCCCACCGGGCCCTGGACGACGGTCCTGTACGCGCCGACCTGGGAGGGCTGGGACGGCAACCCGGGCAACACCTCGGTGATCGAGGCCGGCGAGAACGTGGTGCGGGCGCTGCTCGCCGACCCCGGGGTGCGGGTGCTGTACAAGCCGCATCCGCTGACCGGTTCGGTGGATCCGCGGGCCGGGGCGGCCGACGAGCGCATCCGTGAGCTGATCCGGGCGGCGAATCGGGAGCGGGCCGTCCCCCGCCCCCGCGACACCGGTGAACTCGCCATGCTGACCCGGGAGCTGGACCGGCTGACCACGCTCGCCGGGCGGCCCGGCGCCGACCAGGTCGAGCGGATGCTGGTCCAGTCGGCACCGGAGCCGGGGCGGGCCGAGGCGGTGGCGCGGACCACGACCGCCTGGGAGGAGGCGTACTGGGCGTCGCTGCCCGAGGGCGAGCACCAGATCGTCGTCGACGCCCGGCCCACCCTGTACTCCTGCTTCAACCAGGCGGACCTGCTGATCAGCGATGTGTCGAGCGTGATCAGCGACTTCCTGGCGAGCGGGAAGCCGTACGCGGTGGCGAACACCAGCGGTCTGGCGGAGGACGTGTTCCGCAAGACCTTCCCGACCGTGCGGGCGGCGACCGTGCTGACCGCGGACGCGGCCGGGGTGTCCGGTCTGCTCGACATGGTGCGGCAGCCCGGGAAGGACGAACTGGCCCAGGAACGGGCCGAGTTGAAGCGGCACCTGCTGGGCCCGGACGAGCCGGCGTCGCAGGAGCGCTTCAACCGGGCGGTGCGGGCGCTGTGCTCGGCGGCCCTGGCGCACCGTGCGCGGATGGCGGAGCGGATGGCGGCGGAGGTCCCCACCGAGATCCCCGACCAGCGGCGGTCCGCTACACCGCCGCAGCGCGCCCACCCGTAGCGGCGGCGGATCTCAGCATCCGCCGCGCCTTGCGCGCAGCCCTCCTCAGCAGCGAGCCCGCGCCGCCCTCCCGGTATCCGGGGTAGGCGCGGGCCTCGCGCGGTTCCGCGAGGTACACGGAGTCGGGGATGCCGGCCGCGGCGTCCCGGAAGTGCGGGTAGGCGAGGTAGAGACGGCGGCCGCCGCGCTCCAGGAGGGCCGCCGGCTGCTTCTTGTCCTTGAGGAACTTCGCCACGGACAGCAGGAGTTCGGGCCGCTGCTCGGCCACGAGGTGCAGCCGCAGCCGCTCCTCGACCTTGAGCCGGCCGGCGATGCCGGGAGTCCAGTAGGCGTCCATGAGGGGCTTGGCCAGTTCGAGCTTGTGCCGTCGTACCTTCGCGCTGTCCTTGGCGAACCGGGGCCCGAACTGCGGGAGCAGGGTGACGACCAAGGGGCGCGTCATGAGCAGGTCGCGGCGCTCGCCCGCCGGCAGGTGCTCGGCTATCAGGTGCATCAGGGCACGCGCGGAGTCGAAGCGCAGTTCGTAACCGCCGCTCTTCGTCACGTGCTTGCCGTCGTCGCGGCCCACCAGGTAGTAGCAGGTGTAGTCGGCGATCACGGAGACCCCGTCCGCCCGCAGGTACGCCTCCATGGTGAACAGCGCGTCCTCGCCGGTCCACAGCGACTCGTCGAAGCGCATGCCGTGCCGGGTCAGCAGTTCGCGGCGGAACAGCTTCTGGGCGCTCAGCGTGAACCGGATGTTGGAGGAGAAGACGTCGGTGCGGTCCAGCGTCCGGCCCCACATCGACTTGGGCGCACCGCGGTTGACGCCCTCGACCCGGCCGAGCACCACATCGGTGCCGTTGCGGTCGGCCATCGCGACCATGCGTTCCAGCGCCTCGGGACCGAGCCGGTCGTCGGCGTCCAGGAAGAACACATAGCGTCCCGTGGCCTTCCCCAGACCGACGTTGCGCGGGCCGCTCGGGCCTCCCGAGTTCTCCTGCCTGATCACGGTCACCGGCATGGCCGACCGGGCCGCGAACTCCTCCAGGCACTCCCCCGTGCCGTCCGTCGAACCGTCGTCGACGGTGATGACCTCGATGCGCCCCGGGTCGATGGTCTGGGCCTCGACCGACGCGAGGCACTCGACCAGGTACGGCATCGCTTCGTACGCCCCGATGATCACTGACACATCAGGCTGCGTCACTTTTCCCCCTCGTCAATGGGATATTCCCCCTGTATCGCCTCATTCACTACCCACTAGACGGCCGACCATGAGGGGTGGTTGCCTCAGAGGCGCGTTTTGGTGAGTCAGATCACAATGCGAAGGCGGGACGGGAAATGACCGGGCGGAAAAAGTAAGAGGTTCGAAAGAAAAGGCGCGGCCCCCGAGGAATGTTTTCCTCAGGGGCCGCGAGACGAATTTTCCGGGCTAGGCCGTCACATCGTCCCCGGTCGCCGCGACCCGCTGAGCGGGCACGGCCGGCACGCGTGACTCCTGCCCGACGTTGCGGGTCTCGGCCTTGATGGCCAGGTCCGCCACCGCCGCGTTGAACTGCTCGATGGACGTCGGCTCGTCCGGGCCGAGCAGGTAGCGCTTCAGCTCGGTGCGGTCGGCGGCCAGCGGGTCGGCGGACGGGTCGCGGACCGCGTCCAGCAGCTCGCCCAGCGGCTCCGCGCGGTTCGACAGGATCGTCGCGGCGCGCACGGCCGTGTTCTGCCGCTTGAACTCCTCCACGCCCAGCTCGGCGGAGTCCGTGACGGCGTACGGCTTGCCGCTGGCGATGAAGTCGGAGACGACGCTGGAGATGTCGGAGACCATCGCGTCGGAGACGTTGAAGCAGTCGTACAGGCGCGGCTCGGCGCCCGAGATGACGCGGTGCTCGTGGGCCGGGAAGGAACGCCAGTACGCGGCGTTCCACTCGGCGCGCAGCCGGGCGACCTCCTCGTGCCGGGCCGGGTCGAGCAGCCCGTCGCGGGTGGCCTCGGCCTCGTCGCCGCTGGTGCCGGCCTTGCCGGACAGCTCGGCCAGCCGGGCCTCGATCCGGGTCAGCTCGGCCTTGGCGGCGGCCTGCGCGGCCGTGTCGGCGGTGAAGCGAGGGTCGGCGGCACGCTCGGCGGCGGCCCGCTCGACGAGGGCGGTGATCCGCTGGTGCGCGGCGCCGGCCTCCTTGCTGACGGTGCCGGTGAAGGGGTGCGGCTTGTACAGGACGCGGACCGGCGGGTCGGCGGCGACGAGCTTGCCCACGATGTTCTCACCGGCGAGCACGATCGAGGTGTTGCCGGGATTGCCGTCCCAGCCCTCCCAGGTGGGCGCGTACAGCACGGTCGGGACACGGCCCTCGGGGACGCCCTGCCAGGTCCGGATGGGGGCGAGCTGCGGGCGGCCGACCTCCACTATGTCGTCGTCGCGGACGCCCACGTCGGCTATGGCGTAGCGGTCGCGGCCCGCGCGGCCGGCGGTCCACACCTCGTCGTACACCTTGCTGAACGGGTTGACGCTGGCCAGCTTGTCGCTGTCGCCGTGGCCGATGAAGACGTGCTTCATGGTGGGCACGCGCAGCAGGTGGATGTTCTTGCCGACGTTCGCCGCGTACAGGGCGACCCGCACGGTGCTCAGGTCCAGGTTCATCAGGTGCACACCGCCGGGCACGCAGACGACGGGGACCGTGGTGGGCGCCAGGTTCGCCAGGATGACGCGCTCGCGCAGGATGATCAGCGGCTTGGTGTCCAGCTGCTCCATGGTCTCCAGCCACATGTTGACCTGGTACGCGGAGTCCTTGGAGCCGGAGAAGTACAGCACCGTCTCGGGCCGGTACGCGCGCAGCCAGTCGTCCACGGCGGCAAGGACCAGCTCGGCCCTCGGCGGGACCTTCCGGCCGCGCACGTACGGCATGAGCGCGAGGACGTAGAGCAGACCGAGGCCCACCGTGATGCCGATGCCGACGAAGCCGACGGCGGACTTCTCCAGCCAGGCGGAGACGAGGATGCCGACGACGGCCGCGAGGTCGAGGTGCAGCATCTTCTCGGCGGAGCGGTGCAGCAGCCGGCGCGGCGGGGCGTCCGGGATGCGGATGCGCGAGGCGAGGTCGACGTTGCGGGTGGCGACCGGCATCCGGCGCCGGTTGCGGATCAGGGTGACCAGCGCGCCGTGCGGGGCCTGGAGGCCGTAGAAGGCGATGAAGCAGGCGATCGCGCCGTAGTAGACCAGGTTGTCCGCCAGGCTCAGCCGGGCGAGCAGCAGGAGCAGCAGGAGCTCCCTGATCAGGAAGCGGATCGACAGACCGGCCCGGACCTTGCTGAGGCGGTTGACCAGGTAGCTGCCCTTGCGGTGCAGATAGTGGTCCGCCAGGTACGTCACGGCGGCCGCCGCCGCGAAGGCGGGAATGCTCGGGACGAGCGCGGCCAGCATGAGTGCCGGGAATCCCAGCATCATGAGGACCGCCGCGGCCAGCTCGGCCGCACTGCCCACCCGGGCGACGCGAATAGCGGTGGATATCACGGAGAACCTGCTCAGGGAGAGGGGCCGGTCTGAAGAGGGAAGGACTCAGGCCCCTGTGAATTCTTTGTGAACAAAGAATCGCAGAGGCCTGAATTCCATAAGGCTATTGATGGCTGATTATGCCACGCCGTCCTGGCGGTCCAGAACACTGGCCAGTGCCTGCTCGAAGCCGGACGCCTTGCCCGCCGCCGCGGTCGGGTCCTGCTGGCGGACGTCGATGACGTGTCCGGTCAGCTCGGAGAGCAGGACGTCGAGCGAGGTGCGGGCGACGGCCTCGGAGGAGAGCAGCGAGCCCGCGGGCTCCTGGCCGAAGGCCTTGGTGCGCATCGGGGTGGCGGTCCGCTCGGGGTTGATGCAGTTCACGCGGATGCCGTCGCCGGCCCACTCGTCGGACAGCGCCTGGGTGAGGTTCACCATGGCGGCCTTGGTCGAGGAGTAGAGGCTGTACTCGGCGCGGCCGCGGGTGTAGCTGCTGGAGGTGTAGAGGAGCAGCTGGCCCTTGGTCTCGGACAGGTACTTGTACGAGGAGCGCGCGATCTGCACGGGGGCCAGGTAGTTGACCTTCAGCGCCTCCTCGATGGTGGCGTTGTCGGTCTCGGCGAGCTTGCCTATGCGCAGCACACCGGCGGTGTTGACGACGTAGTCGATCCGGCCGGTCTCGCCGTACGCCTTGGACAGCGCGTCGTCGACCTCCTCCGGGTTCTCCACGTGGGTGCCGGTGGTGGAGCGGCCCAGCGCGTAGACGTTGGCGCCGTAGGACTCGGCTAGCTCGGCGATGTCCTTGCCGATGCCGTAGGAACCGCCGAAGACGACGATCGTCCTGCCGGTGAGCAGTTCGCGGTACGCCTCCTCGCTCACCTGCTCGGGGGTGGCGGTGGAGGCGAGCTGGAACAGCTTGTCGGCGATGAAGACGTCGACGGGCTGAGTGACCTTCATGTTGTACTCGTCACCCGCGACGACGTGGATCGGCACGTCCGGCAGGTACTTGAGCACGACGGAACAGTCGTCCGTGGCCTGGAAGTTGGGGTCGCCGGCGGCCACCTCGTAGGCGCGCTTGATCGTGGACAGCTTAAAGGCCTGCGGGGTCTGGCCGCGGCGCAGGCGGGAGCGGTCCGGGATCTCGGTGATGAACTCGCCGTCCTCACCGTGGGTGCGCGTGACGATGATGGTGTCCGCGGACGGGATGGCGACGTCGACGGCCTGGAAGCGCCCCAGCGCGGTGACGCAGTCGTCGATGACGCGCTGCGAGAGCAGGGGGCGCACGGCGTCGTGGAAGAGGACGTTGAGGTCCTCGCCCTCGGCCAGGCCCTCGCCGAGGGCCTCGATGGCGCGCTCGGTCGTCTCGTTGCGGGTGGCGCCGCCCTCGATGATCTTCTTGACCTTCGTGAACCCGGCCTTGGCGACGATCTTCTCGATGTCCGGGACGTATCCGGGTGCCATCAGCACGATGACGTCGTCGATCGAGTCGGCCTTCTCGAAGGTGGTCAGGGTGTGCTCGATGACGGCCTTGCCGGCGATCTTCAGCAACTGCTTGGGGATCGACAGACCCACGCGCTGACCGGTTCCACCGGCCAGGATCACTGCGGTGGTACGGGGCTTGGCTATGTGCTGGGACACAGGTGACCTACCTTGTGGCGACTGGGAACTTCGAAATGGTCCCACTTGGGGTTACCGCAGTGCAAGGTGAGCGTCCTCGGCCGCATATGTGCGCGCAACCTGTCATTCACCTTGTACCCATGGTCCTTGCCGAGAGGCCCTCCGAAGGTCCCTGGAATTGCTGTGAGTAACGGCACAGGCTCACCGCGGCCCCTGGCGCGGGCGCTTCGGGCCATGGTGTCCGGGCGTTCCCACGGGATCCCTGGACGATGTCCCCCGAACCGTACGCGACGCGGCGGCCGCGCTGTACCGCGCGGCCGCCACACAGGGGTGCCTATCTCCACATCCGTACGGAATGCTCCGCCCCGTCCGCACAATTCACCGCTGGTCCGCAATCGGGAATTCCGAATCAAGATTCGGCAGCGATCGGGTTCCGATGCGGTGACCCCGGAGCCGCACGGACTCCGGGGCCGCGACCGGGTGTTACCTGGGTCACACCACCTCGACGCCGGGCCGGCCCGCCTCGACCCGCAGCCGGGCCAGCGTGCTCGCGGTGGCCGTGGGCCGGCGGACCGTGTCCACGATCCGCACCCGGGCGTCGATGCCGTCGTGGCGGATGTCGAAGAGGTGGTAGCCGCGGTGGGCGTCGATCAGCTTCCAGTGCGGGTTGTCCGGCACCCTCGGGTCCCACTCCCGGTGGAAGGCGTCCTGGTCCTGGTCGCCGTTGCTGGAGACGGACGTGCCGACGAACTCGGCGCCGATCACGTCGGATCGCGGGTCGGCGAAGTCCTCCTTCAGATCGCTGACCATCGTGAGGTGCCGGTCGCCGGACAGCACGACGGGGTTGCGGACGTGCCTGAGCTCCTCCAGCAGCGCGTCGCGTTCGGCCTGGTAGCCGTCCCAGGCGTCGTAGTACCAGAGTTTGCCCTCGCCGACCTGGAGGTCGGTCTCCGCCATCATGATCTGCGAACCGATCAGGTTCCAGCGGGCCGGCGAGTGGCGCAGCCCGTCCAGCAGCCACCGCTTCTGCCCGGCGCCGAGCATGGTGCGCGCCACGTCCTGGGCGCCTTCCTGCGTGGTCGCCTGGTCGCTGCGGTACTGGCGGGTGTCCAGCACGCTGAGCCGCGCGAGGCGACCGAACTCCAGGCGGCGGTGCATGCGGATGTGCGGGCCGTCGGGGACGGCGCTCGCGCGGACCGGCATGTGCTCGTAGTACGCCTGGTAGCCCGCCGTCAGCCGGGCCACGAAGGCGTCGTGCGGCTGCTTGTCCGGGTCCTGCGGGACCTCGCCGGCGAAGTCGTTGTCGATCTCGTGGTCGTCGAACGTGACGATCCAGGGCGCGGCCGCGTGCATCGCCGCGAGGTCGGGGTCGGTGCGGTACTGGGCGTACCGGTTGCGGTACTGGTCGAGGGTGTACGGCTCACCGCTCCCCTCGTGCCGCCGCACTCCGGTGGACGACGGCGTCGACTCGTAGATGTAGTCGCCGACGAACAGGACGACGTCGGGGTCCTGGGCCACCATGTCGGCGTACGGCGTGAAGTAGCCGTGCTGCCAGTTCTGGCAGGAGGCCAGGGCCATGCGCAGCCGGCCGCCGGAGCTCGCGGGGTGCGGGGCGGTGCGCGTGCGGCCGGTGGGCGAGAGCTGCCCGCCCGCGCGGAAGCGGTACCAGTACGTCCGGCCGGGGCGCAGCCCGCGGACGTCGACGTGGACGCTGTGGCCCGACTCGGGCCGGGCCTGGGCGGTGCCCCGGCGCACCGGCTTGCGGAACCGCTCGTCGTCGGCGATCTCCCAGTCGACGGAGACGGTCCGGGCGGGCATCCCGCCGCCGTTCAGCGGGTCGGGCGCCAGCCGCGTCCACAGCACGACGCCGTCGGGCAGCGGGTCGCCCGAGGCGACGCCGAGGCTGAACACCCCGTCCGGCAGCGGCTTCTCGGTGGCACGGGCGGCCGCGGGCAGCCACAGCTGCGCGGAGGCCGCCGCGCCGAGCACCGCGGCACCCGCGGTGAGCACTCGGCGCCGGTCGGGCGACGTGGATGCGGACACACCGGTCATCGGTGAACTCCCCTGCCTCGCTTGCTCCGTGGACACTTCGGATGCTCGCGCTCCCGGGCGGACCCGGCGCTGAACAGCGAGCTTCGCGTGCATGACAAATGGGGAGACATCAGAGGATCCGTCACGGCACGGCGGTGCGCTCCGGCGCGTCTGTGGGGGTGCGCCGGCGCCCGCGCCGCGACGGGTCCGGTGTTCGTTCGGCGGCCGGACCGCCCGGGTCAGTCGTCGGAGTCGGCCGCCGGCCCTGCCTTCGCGGCGACCGTGCCGAGGGTCGCGGCGCCGAAGGTGGACGAGCCCGTCGGGGCGATCCCGGACGCCGGGGAGGGGATCACCCCCACCGACCCGGCGTTCTCGTTCCCGCCGGGCGCCCCGGCGACGAGTTCGGCAGCGGTGGCGAGCCCCGCGCGTCTGCGGCGCGAGAGCGGGATACGGCGGTGGGAACGTGGGGGCACGGCAACTCCGTGGATCCGTACGGCGGTTGAGGCGCGGCGAGGTTCACGATCCTCGTGCACGCCGCCCGGTACGACGCATCGGGCCGCCCGGGGGTTGTCTCAGGAACCCCACGAGTCTCCCCACGGTTCACCGATCAGGCCACCACGCCGGCCCGGAGCGTGCGGACACGACGACGCCGGGACCACCCGTGGTGGCCCCGGCGTCGCTCACACCGCGTGGGATCCGTGTCCGTCAGAACGGCTTGAAGTCGTCGAACTCCCGCGACGCCTCGTCCCGCTCGGCCTGCCGGTCGCGCCGGCGCTGCGCGGCGGGCCGGGGCTCCTCGAAGCGGTGGTCCTCGCCACGGCGGCCCAGCATCTCCGCGCCCGCCGTCAGCGTCGGCTCCCAGTCGAAGACGACCGCGTTGTCCTCGGGGCCGATGGCGACGCCGTCACCGGAACGGGCGCCGGCCTTCACCAGTTCCTCTTCCACACCGAGGCGGTTCAGCCGGTCCGCGAGGTAGCCCACGGCCTCGTCGTTGTTGAAGTCGGTCTGCCGCACCCAGCGCTCGGGCTTCTCGCCGCGCACCCGGAACAGCGGCTCGCCGCCGGCCTCCTCGCGGGTCACGGTGAACCCGGCGTCGTCGACGGCCTTCGGCCGGATCACGATCCGCGTCGCCTCTTCCTTCGGCTTCGCGGCCCGTGCCTGGCCCACCAGCTCGGCCAGCGCGAACGACAGCTCCTTCAGCCCGGTGTGGGCGACGGCGGACACCTCGAAGACCGTGTAGCCACGGGCCTCCAGGTCCGGCCGCACCATCTCGGCGAGGTCCTTGCCGTCCGGTACGTCGATCTTGTTCAGGACGACGATCCGCGGACGGTTGTCGAGGCCGCCGTACTCGCGCAGCTCCGCCTCGATGATGTCCAGGTCGGAGACGGGGTCGCGATCCGACTCCAGCGTCGCGGTGTCCAGGACGTGCACGAGCACGCTGCACCGCTCGACGTGGCGCAGGAACTCCAGGCCCAGGCCCTTGCCCTGGCTGGCGCCCGGGATCAGACCGGGGACGTCGGCGATGGTGTAGACGGTCGAACCGGCCGTCACCACACCGAGGTTGGGCACCAGCGTGGTGAACGGGTAGTCGGCGATCTTCGGCTTGGCGGCGCTCAGCACCGAGATCAGCGAGGACTTGCCCGCGCTCGGGTAGCCGACCAGCGCCACGTCGGCGACGGTCTTCAGCTCCAGCACGATGTCCTGCAGGTCGCCGGGCTCGCCGAGCAGCGCGAAGCCGGGCGCCTTGCGCCGGGCCGAGGCCAGCGCGGCGTTGCCGAGGCCGCCCCGGCCGCCCTGCGCGGCGACGAAGGACGTGCCGTGCCCGACCAGGTCGGCGAGGACGTTTCCTGCCTTGTCCAGCACCACCGTGCCGTCCGGCACCGGCAGGATCAGGTCCTGGCCGTCCTTGCCGGAGCGGTTGCCGCCCTCACCGGGCTTGCCGTTGGTGGCCTTGCGGTGCGGTGAGTGGTGGTAGTCGAGCAGCGTGGTGACCGACTGGTCGACGGTGAGGATCACGTCGCCGCCGCGCCCGCCGTTGCCGCCGTCGGGTCCGCCGAGCGGCTTGAACTTCTCACGGTGGACGGAGGCACAGCCGTGGCCTCCGTTACCCGCGGCGACATGCAGTTCGACGCGGTCCACGAAGGTGGTCATGGTCAGTGCCTCCAGAAAGTACGGGATGTCTCTTCGATAACACGCGAAAGGCGGACCCGCCTTCCCGACCGGGAAGTGAGGTCCGCCTCGCGAAACGTTCGGTCGAAGCCCTGCGCGCAGGGCCGTGAGTCAGAGGACTCAGGCGACCGGGACGATGTTCACGACCTTGCGGCCACGGCTGGAGCCGAACTCCACCGCACCGGCCTGCAGCGCGAACAACGTGTCGTCGCCGCCACGGCCGACGCCCGCACCGGGGTGGAAGTGGGTGCCGCGCTGGCGGACCAGGATCTCACCCGCGTTGACGACCTGACCGCCGAAGCGCTTCACGCCGAGCCGCTGGGCGTTCGAGTCGCGACCGTTCCGGGTGGACGATGCGCCCTTCTTGTGTGCCATGTCTCCTCAGTCCCTTACTTCGCAGCCGCGGGGATCTCAGTGACCTTGATCGCCGTGTACTGCTGGCGGTGGCCCTGACGACGGCGGTAGCCGGTCTTGTTCTTGTAGCGCAGAATGTCGATCTTCTGCCCCTTGTGGTGGTCCACGACCTCGGCCTGGACCTTGATGCCGGCCAGCACCCACGGGTCGCTGGTCACAGCGTCGCCGTCGACAACGAGCAGGGTCGAGAGCTCGACCGTGTCGCCAACCTTGGCGGTGGAAATCTTGTCAACCTCAACGATGTCGCCGACAGCAACCTTGTGCTGGCGACCACCGCTGCGCACGATGGCGTACACGCGGATCTCACTCTCTCGCTCGGGAACGGCACCCCCGCAGTCCAGCCGCCCGGCACGCGGACGGCCTCTCCGAAGCACCCGGTGCGTCGGAGGACGAGGTTTACGGGGATGTGGCGCGTCCTATATCCACGGACACACCGAGGGTCAAGGTTACGGGGCCGCTGCCGAGGGGGTCAAACCGGGCCCGGCCCCGAACGGGTGCGGCCGGTCACAGGGACCGGCCGCACTCGTGTCACACGGGACGCGTCACTCGTCGGTGGTGGCGGAGACCGTGGTCTTCTTCGCCGTCGACTTGGCCGCGGCCGTCTTGGCGGTCTTGGCCACCTTCTTGGCCGTGGCCTTCTTGGCGACCGTCTTCTTCGCCGCCGTCTTCTTGGCCGCGGCCTTCTTCGCGGTGGCCTTCTTGGCCGTCTTACGGGCCGTCTTCTTGGCCGGAGCGGCCTCCTCGGCGCCCTCGGCGTCCTCGTCGGCCGCCGGTGCCTCGTCGGCGGCGGGGACGACCACGACGGCCGCCTCCTCCGACGCGGTCGGCGCGGTGGCCTTGCGCACGGCACGGCGGCGCGGGCGGGCCGGGGCGGCGCTCTCCGCGACCGGCTCGGCGGGCGCCTCGGCCTGCTCGGCCGGGGCCGCCTCGGCGACCGGCTCCGCGACCGGCTCGGGCGCCGTCTCGGCGACCGTCACGACGGCGGCCTCGGCCCCCGCGGGGGACCCGGCGGGCGCCGACACCTTGCGGGTGGCGCGGCGACGCGTCCGTCCCTTGGGCGCGGCGTCGTCGGCGGCGGGCGCCTCGGTGGCGGGCTCCTCCGCGGCGGGCGCGGCCGGCACGACCGCGTCCTCCATGGCCGCCGGCTCGGCGGTCGCCTCGGCGGCCGGCTCCGGCTGGACCGGACGGGCGATCTCCTCGGCGACGGTCACGTCCTGGGCGGTGGGAACCGCCTCGGCCCTCCTCGGCGCACCGGCCGGGGCCGACGCCCGCCGGCCCCCGCGGCGCCGGGAGCGCCCGCCGCGCGCGGCGGCCTCCGCCTCGGCGACGCTGCTGTACAGCTCCTCGTCGGGCGCGAACGCGGGCTCCGCGAGCGCGGCCGGCTCGGCGACCTCGGCGGCGACCTCGGCCTCCGTCTCCGCCTCCTCCTCGGCCGTCTCGGCCGGCTCGGTGACGACGGACGCCTCGTGCACGTGCTCGGGACCGGCGCCGGCCCGCGCGCGCTTCTTGCGCTTGCTCGCGCCGCCACCGACGGACGTGGGCTGATCCATGTGCACGATGACACCGCGGCCGTTGCAGTGGACGCAGGTCTCGGAGAAGGACTCCAGCAGGCCCTGGCCGACCCGCTTGCGGGTCATCTGGACCAGGCCGAGCGAGGTCACCTCCGCCACCTGGTGCTTCGTACGGTCCCGGCCCAGGCACTCCAGCAGGCGCCGCAGCACCAGGTCCCGGTTGGACTCCAGCACCATGTCGATGAAGTCGATGACGATGATGCCGCCGAGGTCGCGCAGCCGCAGCTGGCGCACGATCTCCTCGGCCGCCTCCAGGTTGTTCCGGGTGACGGTCTCCTCGAGGTTGCCGCCCTGGCCGGTGAACTTGCCGGTGTTGACGTCGACCACGACCATCGCCTCGGTCCGGTCGATCACCAGCGAGCCGCCGCTGGGCAGCCAGACCTTGCGGTCCAGCGCCTTGGCGAGCTGCTCGTCGATCCGGTACGTGGCGAAGACGTCGACCTCGCTGGTCCACTTCTGGAGCCGCTCGGACAGGTCGGGCGCCACGTGCGAGACATAGCCGTGGATGGTCTCCCACGCCTCGTCACCGCTGACGACGACCTTGGAGAAGTCCTCGTTGAAGATGTCCCGGACGACCCGGACGGTCATGTCCGGCTCGCCGTAGAGCAGCGTCGGGGCGTTGCCGCTCTTGGCCTTCTTCTGGATCTCCTCCCACTGCTGCTGGAGCCGTTCGACGTCACGGCGCAGCTCGTCCTCGCTCGCGCCCTCGGCGGCGGTGCGCACGATGACGCCCGCGTCCTCGGGGACGATCTTCTTGAGGATGGTCTTCAGCCGGGCCCGCTCGGTGTCGGGCAGCTTGCGGCTGATACCGGTCATCGAGCCCTCGGGCACGTACACGAGGTAGCGGCCCGGCAGGGAGACCTGGCTGGTCAGACGGGCGCCCTTGTGCCCGATCGGGTCCTTCGTCACCTGGACGAGGACCGACTGGCCGGACTTCAGGGCGGACTCGATGCGGCGCGGCCCGTTGGCCATGCCGAGCGCCTCGAAGTTGACCTCACCGGCGTAGAGCACGGCGTTGCGGCCCTTGCCGATGTCGATGAAGGCGGCCTCCATCGACGGCAGCACGTTCTGGACCTTGCCCAGGTAGACGTTGCCGACGTACGACGTCGACTGCTCCTTGTTGACGTAGTGCTCGACGAGCACGTTGTCCTCGAGGACGCCGATCTGGGTGCGGTCGCCGTGCTGACGGACGACCATCACGCGCTCGACGGCCTCGCGGCGGGCCAGGAACTCGGCCTCGGTGATGATCGGCACGCGGCGGCGGCCCTGCTCGCGGCCCTCGCGGCGGCGCTGCTTCTTCGCCTCCAGACGCGTGGAGCCCTTGATGGACTGCACCTCGTCGGACGGCTCGGACTTCGGCCGGGGCTCGCGGACCTTGACGACGGTGCGCTCGGGGTCGCCGTCGCCCGGCTCGGTGTCCACGGAGGTGTCGCCGGCGCGACGGCGCCTGCGGCGGCGCCGGCGGCTGCTGGTGGAGCCGGAGCCCGCGGAGTCGTCGTACGCCTCCTCGGCGTCCTCCTCCTCCTGCTCGGCGGTGTCCTCGGCGTCCTGCTCGGCCTGCGCGGCGGCGGTCTCCTCGGTGTCGGAGTCGCTGCCGTCGGCGTCCGGCTCCCCGGAGTCACCACGACGGCGGCGACGGCCACCGCGGCGGCGGCGCCGGCGCGAACCGGTCTCCTCGGACTCGTCGCCGTCGGCGGAGTCCTCGGCGCCGTCCTCGGTGTCGTCGGCCTCGTCCTCGGCGGCGGGCTCGACGGGCTGCGGCTCGGCCTCCTCGCCGCGGCGGCGGCGACGGCGGCGCGGAGCGGCGGGCTGCTCCTCGCGGAGCTCCTCGTCGTCCTCCGTCTCCACCTCGGCGGCGGCCTCGGCGGCGGCGCGCTGCGGCGTCTGGAACTGCGGCTCGGTGAACACGGGCGCCTGGAAGACGGCCACGGCGGGCCGCGACGGACGCGGCGCCTCCTCGGACGCCTCACCGGCGGACCGCGCGGGCTCGGCGAAGCCGGTGGCGGCACGCCGGACGGCGCGGCGACGGCGGCGCGGAGCGGCGTCGTCCTCGGCGGCGGCGACCGCGGTCGCGGCGGGGCTCTCGGTCTCGATACCCGGGGTCAGCGGAGTCTCGGCGGTCACCGGCGTCCCCACCGCGGTCTCCTCGGAGACCTCCTCGGCGGCGGCCGGGGCGGCCGTACGGCGGGTGGCGCGGCGGCGCGTGCGGCGCGGGGCGGCCTCGTCCTCGGACGCGGCGGCCTCGGTGCTCTCACCCGACTCGGCGGGCATCTCGGCCCGGGCGGGCTCCTGCTCGGTCACCGGCGCCTCGTCGGCCGGGGCGGCCTGAACGGCTTCCGGCGCGGCGGAACTGCGGGTGGCGCGACGGCGCGTACGGCGCGGGGCGGCCTCGGGGGCCTCCTCGACCGCGGCGGCCTCGGAGGTCTCGGCGTCGCTCTCGGTGGGCTTGATGTCCTCGGTCTCCTGCGCGGGAGCGGGGGCGGCGGCGGGCGCGGTCACCCGGCGGGTCGCACGGCGCCGCGTGCGCGGCGGGGCCGGCTCCTCGGACACCTCGGCGGCGGCCGGGGCGGGCTCGGCGGCGACCGGCTCGGCGACCGTGGCGGGCACCACGGTCTCGGCGGCGGCCTCGGCCGCCGGCGAACCGGTGGGCGCGGACGCACGGCGCACCGCACGCCGGCGCGTACGGGCCGGCGGCGCGGGCTCGGGGGTCTCCTCGGCCTCGGTGGCGACGTCGGCCTCGACGGCCTCGACGTCGTCCTTCTCCTCGTCGACCTGGTCGGCCTCGGCGGCCGGTATGGCCGGCTCGACCACCTCCGCGGGCTGCGTCCCGGCGGCGGCGGGCGGTCCCGCCGGCCGGGAGGCGGCACGGCGCCGGCGGCGCGGCGGCAGGGTGTCGCTCGGAGTGTTCAGTTCGGAGTCCGTGGCGGACTCTGTGGGTTCGGTCGGCTCAAGCATGCGGGCGTTTCTCCCGTCAGGCTCCCGGGCGCCGCGCCTGGTCCGGCGGTGTGCCGGTGACGTCCGCGGCTCGCGCGATGCGCGACTGCCGCCGTCCGGGGCGCGGGCGCCGCACGGGAGCTCTCTGTGTCCTGTCTCGCCGGTTCCGTACGCCTCATGCGCACGGCCTGGCGAAAGTCTTCTGGTCGGTGCGCTGCCCGACCCAGGTGGCTCCCGAGTACGAGGGCGGCGCTTCGACGTCCGTCCCTATGCGGAACTTCCTTACGCCGACGCCGTCGCGGCGGCAGCGGTCCCGGCCTCGGTTGGGGCCGTCGCTGCCTCGCGGTCGGGCGCGAGCGGGTCGGTCACCGTGCCGGTCTCTTCATCGAGCAGCCCCTGCGCCAGCCTGGTCACCGCTGCGGGGACCGGCGGCGCCAGGTCGGCCACGGCGCGGAGACCGGACAGGACGTCGTCGGGTCGTACGGCAGGCGTCACGTGCCGAACAACCAGCCGCAGTATCGCACAAGGCCGGTCCGTCGGCCTATCGGCCTGGGAACTGTGTGTTTCCGAATTCTGGACGCTCTCGAGATGGGCGACCGCGGGACGGGCGTCGAAAGTGCGTACGCCGTTCTTGGTCATGCGCTGGACCTCGACGGTCTCGGCGGCCTGGAACGCGGCGACCGCTCGCGCGGCGTCGGCCGGCTCCACCCCGTCGAGACGCAACTCCCAGACGGACGCCGTGAGACGGTCGGCGAGCCCGGAGGTCCGGGCCTCGACCGCGTCCACGACATCGAGCCCGGTGGGCAGCGACTCGTCGAGCAGCGCCCTGAGCTGCTGCGGATCCCGCGCCTCGGTGAGCGCGATCTCCAGGTACTCCGCCTCACTGCCCGTGCCGGTGGGTGCGGCATTGGCATACGACACCTTCGGATGCGGCGTGAACCCCGCCGAGTACG
Source organism: Streptomyces sp. NPDC046859 (assembly GCF_040645135.1). NCBI lineage: Bacteria > Bacillati > Actinomycetota > Actinomycetes > Kitasatosporales > Streptomycetaceae > Streptomyces > Streptomyces sp. NPDC046859. Next base: position 396,692 of record NZ_JBEYXR010000001.1, on the reverse strand, counting down.
CCATGGGCACCTCGGAGCGGCGCAGCGCACGCTCGAAGGCGCGCTGGAAGTCACGGTGGCTGGTGAACCGGAGGCGGCCGCGCTTGGTGTAACGCAGTCGGATGCGCTGCACCGCGGGTGCGGGCGGCGGGCCTTCGGGCTGTCGCTTGCCCAGTGTCGTTCAGTCCTTCGTGAGAGCGGTCGTACTGCTACCAAGAGTACGTGTCTCGTGCGCCGGACGTTCCCGCCGGGCCACCATCTCGCGCCGTTCCGGCTGTCCGAACAGCGTCCGGCGGATGTCGGCGCGCGCCTGCCGGGCGGACGCGCGGACGGAGGCCAGGGCCTGCCGGGCCGCCCGCCCGGCGGCGCGCGCGGCCTCGGCGGCGGGCCGCAGCACGACGTCCCGTACGACGTGTCCGACCGGGGTGAGCACGGTCCGGTACACCCAGCGCACCGGTTCCACGAAGATCCACCGCAAGAGGGTCCCGAGGAAGCGCCCGACGGCGCGCGAGACGCGCCCCGCGACCCGCCAGGCGTGCCCGAGGGCGTCCCGGACCTCCCGCCCGATGACGGCGAGGACCCGCCCGACGGGGGCCAGCACCCAGCGGTACAGGCCCACGGCGGGCAGCACGAACAGCACACGGAGGGTCCAGTACAGGCCGACCCCGATGCCGGTGGCGACGATCCGTACGGTCCAGGCGATCGCGCGCCCCACGGGCGCGAGGATCCACGTGTACAGCCACACGGCGGGCACGACGAGGAGGTACCGCCCCAGCCAGGCCAGCGCCGCGAGGACGCCGAGCCCGGCCGCCGCGAGGACCGCGCCGATCCCCCGCAGGACCCACATGACCGCCCGGCCGACCGGTGTGAGCACGCGCGCGTGGAGCCACGTCAGACCGGCCCCGATCCCCCGGCCCACCCACGCGCACGCGTGGCCGAGCGGAGTGAGCACGTACCGGTACAGCCGGGCCAGGGGCACGACGAGCAGCACGTTCCCCAGCCAGGCGAGTCCCCGGCCGAGAGGCACGAGGAGATACCGCCACAGCGCGACGAACGGCCACACGAACAGTGCCCGCCCCAGCGGGCGCAGCACGACGTCCCTCAGGAAGCGCCCGCCGACGACGAGCGCGTCCCACACCATCCGCACCGGCACGACCAGCAGGAGCACCACGATGCGCACGGGTATGCGGATCGCGACCACCAGGCACCCTTCGGGCTGCCGGCGCGGTGGCGGCGCCTTCTCCAGATCCATACCGGCGTAGACGCGGCGGTGGCCTGGTCGGATGCACTCCGGCGGGAGTGATCTGCCTCCGTGCGTCAACAGGAGGCGGACCGGTCGAAGCCGGTGATGTCGAGCTTGACGCCCCGCGCGGTCCTGAGGGTGGCCGGCGTCTCGCCCTCGGCGGTCTCGGCGGCCCGGGCGGCGGCGGGCGGCAGACCACAGCCGTGCCCACCCCACCACCTCCTCGACAGCTGTCGCCACGCTGGACGGTGAGGCCCCGCTGTCAGTGCCGGTCGGTAGGGTGCGCGCAACGAGTGGGAGGGGGACCCATGGGATTCTCCGGGCATCTGGTCTTCGCACGCAGCAGCCGTCCGCTGCGGAAGAGCCCTGTGTTCGACGGCGCCGAGGGTGCCGTCGACCTGGACGAGCGGCGCGCCGGCGGCTGGCAGACGGTCCAGCTCCGGCAGGGCACCTGGAACGTGGAACGGCTCCCCGCCCTCGTCGACGGGACCGGCGCCCCCGCCTGTGTCGCCGACGTCTCCGACAGCGACCTGGCACTCGTCACCGGGCTGGACACCACCGGCCGGCGCTGGCAGGCGTGGCTGAACCTGGACGCCGTCGCCCGGCTGCTCGTGGAGGAGCCCGCCGACGTGGACGACCCGATCACCTGGCTCTACACACCGGCGTTCCACGAGGCCGTCCGCCGCAAGCGCGCCGAACTCGACCAGGCCGTCCCCGAGGACGCCGAGGGCGCCCTCGCCTGGGCCGAAGCCGCCGGCGTCCACCCCACGGCCGAGCGCTCCGCCGTCGAGGGACTGCTGCGCTCCCAAAAGCCCTTCGCGGAGGACCTGTTCAGGGCCCTGCTGGACACGCTGGGCTTCCCGAGACCCACGAACACCTGACCCCGCACCCGGCCGCGGCGAACTCCACCACGCCGTGCCCCACCTGCCCGTGCGCCGAGCCCCCTCCGGTCCAGGAGGGGGCTCGAGTGGCCGTACGGATGTGGCCGCCCCGGCGGGTCAGTGAGCGTGGCCGCTCGGTGCCGGTGCCGTGTTCTTCACCGTCAGCGGCAGCAGCTTCTTGCCCGTCGGGCCGATCTGGATGTGGGTGTCCATCTGCGGGCAGACGCCGCAGTCGAAGCACGGGGTCCAGCGGCAGTCCTCGACCTCCGTCTCGTCGAGGGCGTCCTGCCAGTCCTCCCAGAGCCATTCCTTGTCGAGGCCGGAGTCCAGGTGGTCCCAGGGCAGGACCTCCTCGTAGGTGCGCTCGCGCGTCGTGTACCAGTCGACGTCCACGCCGTAGGGGGCCAGGGCCTTGTCGGCGCAGGCCATCCAGCGGTCGTAGGAGAAGTGCTCGCGCCAGCCGTCGAAGCGGCCGCCGTCGTCGTAGACCGCGCGGATGACGGCGCCGATGCGGCGGTCGCCGCGGGAGAGCAGGCCCTCGACGATGCCGGGCTTGCCGTCGTGGTAGCGGAAGCCGATGGAGCGGCCGTACTTCTTGTCGCCCCGGATCTTGTCCCGGAGCTTCTCGAGGCGGGCGTCCGTCTCCTCCGCCGAGAGCTGCGGGGCCCACTGGAACGGGGTGTGGGGCTTCGGGACGAAGCCACCGATCGAGACCGTGCAGCGGATGTCGTTCGACTTCGACACCTCGCGGCCCTTGGCGATGACCTTCGTCGCCATGTCGGCGATCTGGAGGACGTCCTCGTCGGTCTCGGTGGGAAGGCCGCACATGAAGTACAGCTTCACCTGGCGCCAGCCGTTGCCGTACGCGGTGGCGACCGTGCGGATCAGGTCGTCCTCGGAGACCATCTTGTTGATGACCTTGCGCATCCGCTCCGAGCCGCCCTCGGGGGCGAAGGTGAGACCGGACCGGCGGCCGTTCCGCGTCAGCTCGTTCGCCAGGTCGACGTTGAAGGCGTCCACGCGGGTGGAGGGCAGCGAGAGGCCGATCTTGTCGTCCTCGTATCGGTCGGCCAGGCCCTTGGCGATGTCGCCGATCTCGCTGTGGTCCGCCGAGGAGAGGGACAGCAGGCCGACCTCCTCGAAGCCGGTCGCCTTCAGGCCCTTCTCGACCATGTCGCCGATCCCGGTGATCGAGCGCTCGCGGACCGGGCGGGTGATCATGCCGGCCTGGCAGAAGCGGCAGCCGCGGGTGCAGCCGCGGAAGATCTCCACGGACATGCGCTCGTGGACCGTCTCGGCGAGCGGGACGAGGGGCTGCTTGGGGTACGGCCACTCGTCGAGGTCCATGACCGTGTGCTTGGACACCCGCCACGGGACGCCCGACCTGTTGGGGACCACGCGGGCGATCCGGCCGTCGGGCAGGTACTCGACGTCGTAGAACGCCGGGATGTAGACCCCGCCGGTCTTCGCGAGACGGAGCAGGACCTCCTCGCGGCCGCCGGGCCGGCCCTCCGCCTTCCACTCCCGGACGATCCGGGTCATGTCCAGCACGGCCTGCTCGCCGTCGCCGATGACGGCGGCGTCGATGAAGTCGGCGATCGGCTCGGGGTTGAACGCGGCGTGCCCGCCGGCCAGGACGATCGGGTCGTCGACCGTGCGGTCCTTGGACTCCAGCGGGATGCCCGCGAGGTCCAGGGCGGCCAGCATGTTCGTGTAGCCGAGTTCGGTGGAGAAGGACAGGCCGAACACGTCGAACGCCTTCACCGGCCGGTGGCTGTCCACCGTGAACTGCGGGACGTCGTGCTCCCGCATCAGGGCCTCCAGGTCCGGCCACACGCTGTAGGTGCGCTCGGCGAGGACGCCCTCCTGCTCGTTCAGGACCTCGTAGAGGATCATGACGCCCTGGTTGGGCAGCCCGACCTCGTAGGCGTCGGGGTACATGAGCGCCCAGCGGACGTCGCAGGACTCCCACGGCTTGACCGTGGAGTTGAGTTCTCCGCCGACGTACTGAATCGGCTTCTGCACATGCGGGAGCAGAGCTTCGAGCTGCGGGAACACGGACTCCGCGGCCGCAGCGGTTTCGGCAGACATCTCGCGAACCTTCGTGAGCTGGACTGAACTGACAGGGGTGACCATCTAGCCTAACGCGGCCCCGGGCGCCCCCAGCACGCCCCGAGGGTCACAGGGCGTCCGCCCCGTCCTTGGCGCCGGCCCAGAACGCGGGCAGCTCGGCCTCCACGGCGGCCGCTCGCCGCTCCTCCCGCCCGTACAGCAGTCCGAAGGTGAAGGCGCTGTCGCCGGCGGCGTGCGCGAGCGCGGCCAGCTCGCGCAGGGTCTGGCGGGCCATGACGCTGTCCTGGTGCTCGCCCAGCAGGTTCTGCAGGGCCTTCATGGACTTCACCAGGTCCTTCGCCGGACCGCCGAGGGCCGGCAGGGCCGCCTCCGCCGCGTACCGGGTGCGCTTGGTCTTCTTGCGGGCCTCGTGGATGGCGACGTCGCGCTCGGTTCCGGGCTCCAGCTCCTGCGCCTGCCGCACGAGCGCGGCCACCTTGCCGAAGTCCTTGCGTACGGCCTTGGCGAGCACCTTGCCCGGCTTCTTCCCGGCGGCCTTCAGCAGCGGCGGGTCGGCGAGCACCCCGTCGAGCGCGTCCAGCAGCGCCAGATAGCGGCGGGAGTCGAGGATGCCGATGAGGCGGGCGCTCGCGCCGCCCGGCCGGTTTCCGGCCCAGGTGTTCAGCCGCTCGGCGACGGGCCCGGCGACCAGGGGTGCGGGCACCTCGGCGAGGGCGGCGGAGAGGCGTTCGCTCAGGACCTCCCGGTCCCGGTCCACGCCGAGCTCACCGGCCAGCCATTTGAGCTCGTCGGCGATCGGGTCGGTGACGGTCCGGTCGAGGACCTTGCCGAAGGACTTGAAGGCGCTGCGGGTGCGGCGGGTGGCGACGCGCATGCTGTGGACGGAATCCTCGGCGTCCTGGCGTACCGCCGGGTCGAGGGCGACGATCGTGTCGCGCTGGGTGCGGAGATACGCGAGGACGTGGTCGCCGGCGGTCTGCGACCGCTCCGCGGACGCGGGGGCGAGCTTCCTCGGCGCGGTCTCGGCGAGGGCGCGGGCGAGCTTCGACGGTGACGCCGACGGCCGTACGCCCGCCTTGCGCAGCCGTTTCTCGACCTGGTCGAGCAGGGCCGGGTCGCCGTCGTCCGCCAGTTCCACCTCGATCTCGGTCCACTCGGTCCGGCCGCCCCCTCCGGTGAGCCGCTCGGCCCGTACGGCGTCCACACTGACCTCGGCGAGGACCCGCCCGTCGGCGTCCACGAGGTCACGGGCGTCGCGGTCGGAGCGCAGCCGGATCATCGGCACCAGCTCGGCGTGCCGGACGCGCGAGCGGACCAGGGCGGCGAGGTCGGCGGGAAGGGTGTCGGAGAGCGGGGCCTGGATCTCGTCCCGCACTCCGGGGGCGACGGGGAACTTCAGATGCCAGCCGGCGTCGGAGCCGCCGGTTCTGCGACGGAGGGTGACCGACGCTCCGGCGAGGCGCTCGTCGGTGGTGTCGTAGTAGGTGGCGTCCAGATGCGCGACACCCTTCTCGAGCACGGCCGCGACTCCTGCGACACCGGTCAGGTCGGGCAGGCCGCCGCCGTCGGACTCGTACTTCCGCTCGATCTCGCGCTTGGTGTCCGCCATGAGCCGAATGTAATCGGACTCCGGGGGCGGCGACAGGCCGTGAACCGCGCGGGCGGGCGGTTCACGGCCTGCCCCGGGTGCCGGGGGCCGCTCAGGCCGACATCGGGCGTTGCGCCCGGATGGACTGGAGCAGTCCCACCGCTATCCAGACGGTGAACATCGACGATCCTCCGTAGGACACGAACGGCAGCGGCAGACCGGTGACCGGCATGATCCCGAGGGTCATGCCGACGTTCTCGAACGTCTGGAAGGCGAGCCAGGCCACGATGCCGGCCGCGACGATCGTCCCGTACAGCTCGGTGGTCTCGCGGGCGATACGGCAGGCCCGCCACAGGATGACGCCGAGCAGCAGGATGATCAGTCCGCCGCCGACGAAGCCGAGCTCCTCCCCCGCCACCGTGAAGACGAAGTCGGTCTGCTGCTCCGGGACGAACTGGCCGGTGGTCTGCGAACCGTGGAACAGCCCCGAGCCGGTCAGCCCGCCGGAACCGATCGCGATCCGCGCCTGGTTGGTGTTGTAGCCGACGCCGGCCGGGTCGAGCTCGGGGTTGGCGAAGGCCGCGAAGCGGGCGATCTGGTAGTCGTCCAGGACGCCGAGCTGCCATACGGCGATCGCGCCGGCGGTGCCCGCGCCGATCAGCCCGAAGACCCAGCGGTTGGAGGCGCCGGAGGCGAGGAGCACGCCGAGCACGATCACCACCATGACCATGACGGAGCCGAGGTCGGGCATGAGCATCACGATCAGCATGGGTACGGCGGCCAGGCCCAGTGCCTGCACCACCGTGCGGTGGTCGGGGTACTGCTTGTCGCCCGCGTCGACGCGGGCGGCCAGCAGCATCGCCATGCCCAGGATGATCGTGACCTTGACGAACTCCGAGGGCTGGAGCGAGAAGCCGCCGGGGAGCTTGATCCAGGAGTGGGCGCCGTTGATCGTGGAGCCGAGCGGGGTGAGGACCAGCAGGATCAGGAAGACGGACAGGCCGTAGAGGATGGGCACGGCCGTGCGCAGCGCGCGGTGGCCCAGCCACACGGTCCCGACCATGAGGGCCAGCCCGATCCCGGTGTTCAGCACGTGCCGGATCAGGAAGTAGTACGGGTCGCCCTGGTTGAGCTCGGTGCGGTTGCGGGTCGCCGAGTAGACCAGGACGGCGCCGATCATCGACAGGGCGACACCGGCGAGCAGTATCGGCCAGTCCAGCCGGCGGGCGAGCGAGTCCCGGGCGAACAGGCGGGACCAGCCGACCCGCCGCGGCCCGTAACCGGAGACCTGGAAGCTGTTGGCGCCGGTCATGTGAGCATCCTCCGGCTTCCCCGCCTACGGCTTCTGCGCCCTCGGCGCCGGGTGTCCCGGTTCTCGGGCGTCTGCGTCGACACGGTCCCGGCGAGTTGCTGCGGGTCCGGGTCGGCCTCGTTCTTCTGGGTGGCGCGCTGTTCCTTCGCCGGGTCCTTGGAGACCTTCGGCGAGGTGATGGTGCCGTCGGTGCGGACCTTCGGCAGCTTCTTCTGCGGGGTGGGCAGCAGCGCGTTCTTCTTGTCGATGGTGCCGTCGTCGGAGACGCCGTACAGGGCGTCGTAGATGTTGCGCACGGCCGGGCCGGAGGCGCCCGAACCCGTACCGCCCTGAGAGATCGTCATGACGACCGAGTAGTCCTTGGTGTACGTCGCGAACCACGAGGTGGTCTGCTTGCCGTAGACCTCGGCGGTACCGGTCTTGGCGTGCATCGGGATCTTGTCCTGGGGCCAGCCGACGTCGGCGAACCGCCAGGCGGCGGTACCGCGGGTGGCGACACCGGCGAGGGCGTCGTCCATACGGACGAGCGTCTGACGGTTTATCGGCAGCTTGCCGTGCGGCTTGGGCTTGATCTCCTCGACGGTCTTCCCGTCGGCGCTGACGACGGCCTTGCCGACGGTCGGGTCGTAGAGCGTGCCGCCGTTGGAGATGGCCGCGTAGATCGTGGCCATCTGGATGGGGGTGACGAGGGTGTCGCCCTGGCCGATGGAGTAGTTGACGGAGTCACCCGCGCGCAGCCGGTTGCCTTCGAGGCAGTTCTCGTAGGCGATCTGCTCGGCGTAGGAGCCGCCCTTCTTGCCGTACTTGCACCAGGCGTCCTTGTTGGCCTTCCAGTAGTCCTGCTTCCACTTGCGGTCGGGGACGCGCCCGGTGACCTCGTTGGGCAGGTCGATGCCGGTCTCGGCACCCAGGCCGAACTGGTGGGCCGTCTTGTAGAACCAGTCCTTGGCCTTCTTCTTGGGCTTGGTCCCGCCGTCGCGCTTCCACTCCTGGTGGGAGAGCCGGTAGAAGACGGTGTCGCAGGACACCTCCAGGGCGCGGCCGAGGCTGATGCCGCCGTAGCCCTTGGACTCGAAGTTCTTGAAGACCTGGCCGCCGATGGAGTACGAGCTGGAGCACTCGTAGGGGCCGTCGAAGGAGTAGCCGGCGTTGACCGCGGCGGCGGTCGGGATGACCTTGAAGATCGAGCCGGGTGCCGACTGGCCCTGGATCGCGCGGTTGAGCAGCGGGTAGTTGGAGGACTTGCCCGTCAGCTGCTTGTAGTCCTTCGCGGAGATGCCGCCCACCCAGGCGTTGGGGTCGTAGGTGGGGTTGGAGGCCATGGCGACGATGCGGCCGGTCTTGGCCTCCATGACGACGACCGCGCCCGAGTCGGCCTTGTACGGCTTGTTGGTGTTGCGGTCCCACTCCTTGCGGGCTTGCTTCATCGCCTCGTTCAGCTCGTACTCGGCGACCCGCTGGACGCGGGCGTCGATGCTGGTGACGAGGTTGGCACCGGGCTGCGCCGGGTCCGCCTCGGCCTCGCCGATGACCCGGCCGAGGTTGTCGACCTCGTAGCGGGTGACGCCGGCCTTGCCGCGCAGCGCCCTGTCGTACTGGCGCTCCAGGCCGGAGCGGCCGACCTGGTCGGAGCGCAGGTAGGGCGAGTCGGTGTCCTGGGCCTGCTGGAGCTCGTCGTCGGTGACCGGGGAGAGGTAGCCGAGGACCTGCGCGGTGTTGGCGCCGCCCGGGCCCGGGTACCGGCGCAGAGCCTGGGGCTCGGCGGTGATGCCGGGGAAGTCCTCGGCCCGCTCCCGGATCTGGAGGGCCTGCTTGGGGGTGGCCTCGTCCGTGATGGGGATGGGCTGGTACGGCGAGCCGTTCCAGCAGGGCTGGGGGGTCTTGGCGTCGCAGAGCCGGACCTTCGCCATGACCTCGGCGGGCTTCATGCCCAGCACACCGGCCAGCTTGGTGAGGACGGCCTTGCCGTCGTCCGGCATCTTCAGCAGGTCGGTGCGGGAGGCGGAGACCACGAGCCGGGTCTCGTTGTCCGCGAGGGGCACGCCGCGGGCGTCCAGGATGGAGCCGCGCACGGCGGGCTGGACGACCTGCTGGACGTGGTTGCCCGACGCCTCCTTGGCGTAGGCCTCCCCCTCACGGATCTGGAGGTACCACAGGCGCCCGCCGAGGGTGCCGAGGAGGGAGAGGACGAGGATCTGGATGACGACGAGTCGGATCTGGACGCGGGGCGTCCGGCCGGTCTCGGGAATGTTGCTCACTGCGGCTGTCTCCCCCTCTCAGTGCGTGTGCCGGTACGCGTGGGCCGGTGCGAGGACGGACGTCTGTGCGGATCGTCCGTACGGCTGTGCGTGTACGAGTGTGGAACGTCCCGCCGATGAGCCCGGGTTCCCTCCCGGCTCACCCGTCCGGGTGAACTCCGCTGGCCTCACAGGCGCTTGACCCCCTTGATGCGCCCGGCGCGTGCCGTGCGCGCCCGGACCGTCCTGACCTTCAGGCCGCCCCGCTGGCCGCCGATCCGCAGACCGGTGCCGCCGGAGAGCCAGCCGGAGGAGATGTCGGTCTTCTTCGCCTGGGTGCCGCTCTCGGCGAGCGGGTCGTTCTCGGCGCGGCGGGCCAGCGCCATGATCCCGGGGACGACGAAGGGCGCGAGCAGCAGGTCGTACAGCGCCGCCGTGAACAGGAGGCTGCCGAGGCCGACATGGCGGGCGGCGGTGTCGCCGACGAGCGCGCCGACGCCCGCGTACAGCAGCGTCGTGCCGACCGCGGCGACGACCACGACGACCATGGGCCCGGTGGCCGACCTGAGCTTGCCGTTGTCCGGTTTGAACAGGCCGGCGAGATAGCCGATGACACACAGGACCAGCGCGTAGCGGCCGGCGGCGTGGTCGGCGGGCGGGGCGAGGTCGGCGAGCAGACCCGCGCCGAAGCCGACGAGGGCGCCGCCGACATGGCCGTAGACGAGGGCGAGACCCAGGACCGTCAGGAGCAGCAGATCCGGTACGGCGCCGGGCAGATGGAGCCGGGCGAGGACGCTGACCTGGATGACCAGGGCGACGACGACCAGGGAGGTGGAGAGCAGGATCCGGTTGACGCGCATGAGGGCTCAGCTCCTACTGCTCTTGCTCGTACTGGTACAGGTCGTCGGCGCGGGGCTGCAGGCCCCCGGCCAGGGGCTGTTCCTGGGCGTCGCCCTGCTGCTGTTGCCCGCCGCCGTCCGGCACCTCGGCGCCCGGGGTCACGGTCACCGTGACGGTCGGCGTGGGCTTCGCCTTCGGCTTGGCGGGCAGCACCGTGTCGCGCGGGTCCTTCGTCGGCGCCTGGACGACGACGCCGACGATGTCGAGCTTGGAGAAGCCCACGTACGGCGTGACGTACAGGGTGCGGGTCAGGCCGCCGCCGGACGGGTCGACGCGGGAGACGACACCGACCGGGACGCCGGGGACGAACGGCTTGTCGGCCTGCGAGCCGAAGGTGACGAGCCGGTCGCCCTTCTTCACCTCGGCCTTGCCGTTGAGGAGTTCGACCCGCAGCGGGCGGTCGCCCTGGCCGGAGGCGAAGCCGAGCTCGTCGCTGGACTCCATGCGGGTGCCGACGGTGAAGTCGGGATCGTTGGCGAGCAGGACCGTCGCGGTGTTCGAGCCGACGGTGGTGACGCGGCCGACCAGCCCGTCGCCGTTCAGGACGGTCATGTCGCGCTTGATGCCGTCGTCGGCGCCGACGTCGATGGTGATGGTCCAGGAGAAGCCCTGGGCCGCTCCTATCGCGATGACCTGGGCGCCCTTGATGCCGTACTGGCCCTCGCCCGCGACCTTCAGCATCTTGTCGAGCTGCTTGAGGCGGCTGCGGCTGCGGTCGTCGCTGCCGAGCTTCGCCTTGAGGGCGGCGTTCTCCTGCTCGAGCCGGGCGAGCCGGTCGTGGCGCTCGCCGGAGTCACGGATGGCGGAGACCGCGTTGCCGACCGGGTTCACCGCGGCCGACACACCGTCCTCGACCGGACCGAAGACCCCGGCGGCGGCCTGGCGGGCACCGTCGACCGGGGAGTCCTCACCGCCGCGGATGTCCACCGTGATCAGTGCGAACGCGATGGCGACCAGCAGCACCAGGAGCAGCCGGCTCTCTCGTGTGTCCCTCACGTGCGGCGGCCGTGCCCTTCCTCATTGGAATGTGCGGGGGTTGGGGGGTGTTCAGGTGCGCGGAGGCATATGAGGGAGCTTAAGCCTCCGAATCAACGATCCGCCGCACGAGAGGCGATCATCTCGTACGGCGGAACGAAAGAGTTACGTCATCTGCGCGGCTGGGCGTCGAGCACCTGCTGCAGCGCCTCGAACTCCTCGACGCACTTGCCGGAACCGAGCGCCACGCTGTCCAGCGGGTCCTCGGCGATGTGGATCGGCATGCCCGTCTCGCGGCGCAGCCGCTCGTCGAGTCCGCGCAGCAGGGCGCCGCCGCCGGTCAGAACGATTCCTCGGTCCATGATGTCGCCGGACAGCTCCGGCGGGCACTTGTCGAGGGTCGTCTTGACGGCGTCCACGATGGCGTTGACCGGTTCCTCGATGGCCTTGCGCACTTCGGCAGCGGAGATGACGACGGTCTTCGGCAGCCCGGAGACGAGGTCCCGGCCGCGGATTTCGGTGTGCTCGTCGGAGTCGAGATCGTACGCCGAGCCGATCGTGATCTTGATCTGTTCGGCCGTGCGCTCACCCAGCAGGAGGGAGTACTCCTTCTTGATGTGCTGGATGATCGCGTTGTCCAGCTCGTCGCCCGCGACCCGGATGGACTGGGCGGTGACGATGCCACCGAGGGAGATGACCGCGACCTCCGTCGTGCCGCCGCCGATGTCCACCACCATGTTGCCCGTGGCCTCGTGGACCGGCAGGCCGGAGCCGATGGCCGCGGCCATGGGCTCCTCGATGATGTGCACTTGGCGGGCGCCGGCCTGGGACGACGCCTCGATGACGGCGCGGCGCTCGACGCCGGTGATGCCCGAGGGCACACAGACGACGACCCGCGGACGAGCCAGATACCGCCGCTTGTGGATCTTCAGGATGAAGTAGCGGAGCATCCGCTCGGTGATCTCGAAGTCGGCGATCACGCCGTCCTTCAGCGGCCGCACGGCGACGATGTTGCCCGGCGTGCGCCCGATCATCTTCTTCGCCTCGGCGCCGACCGCGAGGATGCCACCGGTGTTGGTGTTGATCGCGACGACGGACGGCTCGTTGAGTACGATCCCGCGACCCCTGACGTACACCAGCGTGTTGGCGGTCCCGAGGTCGACAGCCATGTCACGGCCGATGAACGACATTGAGTTCCCCATCAGGATTCGTCTGGCCTTCCTGGGAGCGTTTGACGGCTTTTCAGGTCGGCGAAGTGGGTGCTGTGACGTGAAGGCTTCCATCGTAGACGCGCCTGCACGAACACTGCGGGAGGGTCTTCGCCATTGTCAGCAGATGGCGAGGCGCCCCGCTTGTGGAGACGGGCCATCGGGGGCAACCGTTCCCTCGATTGCCCGGCATATGCCGTCGGCGGCAGACTACCCGTGACCGCCCCTCTTCGGGAACGGCAGGGTGGGTCAGGCGCGGCCCGGGAAGAAGATCTTCACCTCGCGCTCGGCGGACTCCTCGGAGTCCGAGGCGTGGATCAGGTTCTCCCGCACGACGACCCCGTAGTCACCGCGGATCGAACCGGGAGCGGCGGCGATCGGGTCGGTCGGGCCGGCCAGCCGGCGCAGCCCCTCGATGACCCGCTCCCCCTCGACGATCAGGGCGACGACCGGCCCTGAGGCCATGAACTCCACCAGCGGCTCGTAGAAGGGCTTGCCCTTGTGCTCGCCGTAGTGCTGCTCCAGCGTGTCCTGGTCCAGGGTGCGCAGCTCCAGCGCCGTGATCTGCCAGCCGGCCTTGCGCTCGATACGGCTGATGATCTCGCCGGTCAGGCCCCGCCGGACGGCGTCGGGCTTGAGCAGGACGAGGGTGCGCTGGGTCACGGGAGGGCTCCTTCTTACTGCTGGTGTGCGGTGGGAAGAGGTTACAGGGCGTGTCCAGCAGCCCGTCACGCAGCGTCAGGTGCGGAGGAGTCCGCCTGCGCGGCGAATCTCGCCTTCGCCTCGTCGACCTTGCGGCCGTAGTGCACGGAGGCCCACCACAGCGCCGCGAAGACCACGCCCAGGAAGAACATCATGGGCACGATGAAGCCGGACGCGATCAGCGCGATCTGCAGGGCCCAGCCGAGCCACACGCCACCGGGGCGGGTCACCAGGCCGCACAGCAGCACGCACAGGAACATCGCGATGCCGCTGACCGTCCACACGGTCGCCATGGACAGGTCCGGTTCCTTCATGGCGACCAGACCGGCGAAGCCGATGACGAAGAACTCACCGATCAGCGTCGAGGAACAGAGCGTACGCATGCCGGACTCAGCCCTTCCCGAGCAGCAGCCGGGCTTCGCCGACCGTGATGACGGACCCGGTGACGAGGACGCCGCCGCCGGCGAACTCGCCCTCCTCCTCGGCCAGCGTGATCGCGGCCTCCAGGGCGTCCGGCAGCCGCGGCTCCACCTGGACGCGCTCATCGCCGAACACCTCGACGGCGATGGCCGCGAGTTCGTCGGCGTCCATGGCGCGGTGGGAGGTGTTCTGGGTGACGACGACCTCGGCGAAGATCGGCTCGAACGCCTCCAGCAGTCCCCGGACGTTCTTGTCGCCGCTCGCGCCGACGACGCCGATCAGCCGGCTGAAGTCGAACGCCTCGCCGATCGCCTCGGCGGTCACGCGGGCGCCCGCCGGGTTGTGGGCGGCGTCCAGCACGACGGTCGGGGACCGCCGGACGACCTCCATACGGCCCGGGGAGGAGACGGCGGCGAACGCCTTGCGGACGGTGTCGATGTCCAGCGGCTCGGCGCGGGCGGCGCCGACGCCGAAGAACGCCTCGACGGCTGCGAGGGCGACCGCGGCGTTGTGCGCCTGGTGGGCGCCGTGCAGCGGGAGGTAGACCTCGGGGTACTCGCCGCCCAGGCCGCGCAGGGTGACCAGCTGGCCGCCGACGGCGACCTGGCGGTCGACGACCCCGAACTCCAGGCCCTCACGGGCCACGGTGGCGTCGACCTCGACGGCCTTCTTCAGCAGCACCTGGGCGGCGTCCACCGGCTGCTGGGCCATGATCACGGTGGCGTCCTGCTTGACGATGCCGGCCTTCTCGCCGGCGATCGCGCCGGGGGTGTCGCCGAGCCGGTCGGTGTGGTCGAGGTCGATCGGCGTCACCACGGCGACGTCCGCGTCGATGACGTTGGTGGCGTCCCAGGAGCCGCCCATGCCGACCTCGACGACGGCGACGTCGACGGGCGCGTCCGCGAAGGCCGCGTACGCCATGCCCGTGAGCACCTCGAAGAACGACAGGCGGAACTCCTGCGAGGAGTCGACCATCTCCAGGTACGGCCTGATGTCCTGGTACGTCTCGATGAAGCGCTCGGCGGAGATCGGGGCGCCGTCCAGGCTGATCCGCTCGGTGATCGACTGGACGTGCGGCGAGGTGTAGCGGCCGGTGCGCAGCTCGAAGGCGCCGAGCAGGGCCTCGATCATGCGGGCGGTCGACGTCTTGCCGTTGGTCCCGGTGATGTGGATCGACGGGTACGACCGCTGGGGCTCGCCCAGGAGGTCCACGAGAGCGGCGATACGGGCGACCGACGGCTCCAGCTTGGTCTCGCCCCAGCGGGTCGCCAGCTCCGCCTCGACCTCGCGCAGGGCCTTGTCGACCTCGGGGTCCTCGGGGCGGGCGGGCACGTCCGCCTGCGGAGGGCCGCCCTGGGTGCGCAGGGTGCGGCTGCCGGCCTCGATGACGGCGAGGTCGGGGTCGCGGTCCGTCTCCTCCGCGATGATCTCGTCGAAGGAGTCGAGGGGGTCGGGCTCGTTCTGGTCGCTCACAGGGCCAGTCTACGGAGGCCGACCGCCTGACGTACGGGAAGGCCCCCGGTGCCCGAGAGCACCGGGGGCCTTCATGGCCGTGGGGCCGCCTACGCCTGCGGCAGGCGCTCCAGCTGGGCCGTGATGCGGGCGATGTCCTCGTCGGCCTTCGCGAGCCGGCCTCGGATCTTGTCGACCACGTGGTCGGGGGCCTTCGCCAGGAACGCGTCGTTGCCGAGCTTGGCCGTGGCCTGGGCCTTCTCCTTCTCGGCGGCGGCGAGGTCCTTGGCCAGGCGCTTGCGCTCGGCCGCGACGTCGATCACGCCGGACAGGTCGAGGGCGACCTCCGCGCCCGCGACCGGCAGCGTCGCCGTCGCCGTGAAGCCGTCACCCTCCGGCTGGAGGCGCAGGAGCTGGCGGATGGCCGGCTCGTGCGCGGCGAGGGCCGTACCGTCCAGGGTCAGGCGGGCCGGGACCCGCTGGCCCGGCTGGAGGCCCTGGTCGGCGCGGAAGCGGCGGACCTCGGTGATGACGGACTGGAGGGACTCGATCTCCCGCTCGGCGCCCTGGTCGCGGAAGCCGCTGTCGGCCGGCCACTCGGCGATCACGAGCGACTCACCACCGGTCAGCGTGGTCCACAGGGTCTCCGTGACGAACGGGACCACCGGGTGCAGCAGCTTCAGCGTGACGTCGAGGACCTCGCCGAGGACGCGCTTGGAGACCTCGGCCGCCTCGCCGCCCGCCTGGAACGTCGTCTTCGACAGCTCGACGTACCAGTCGAAGACCTCGTCCCACGCGAAGTGGAACAGGGCGTCGGACAGCTTGGCGAACTGGAAGTCGTCGTAGAACGCGTCGACTTCGGCGACGACGGAGTTCAGCCGGGACAGGATCCAGCGGTCCGTGGAGGACATCGCCGACGGGTCCGGCAGCGGGCCCTCGACCGTCGCGCCGTTCATCAGCGCGAAGCGGGTGGCGTTCCAGATCTTGTTGGCGAAGTTCCGGGAGCCCTGGACCCAGTCCTCGCCGATCGGGACGTCGACGCCGGGGTTGGCACCGCGCGCGAGGGTGAAGCGGAGCGCGTCGGAGCCGTACTTGTCCATCCAGTCCAGCGGGTTGACCGCGTTGCCGAAGGACTTCGACATCTTCTTGCCGAACTGGTCGCGGACCATGCCGTGCAGGGCGATGGTGTGGAACGGCGGGGTGCCGTCCATCGCGTACAGGCCGAACATCATCATCCGGGCGACCCAGAAGAAGAGGATGTCGTAGCCGGTGACCAGGACGGAGTTCGGGTAGAACTTCGCGAGCGACTCGGTCTGTTCGGGCCAGCCGAGCGTGGAGAAGGGCCACAGGCCGGAGGAGAACCAGGTGTCGAGGACGTCGGTGTCCTGACGCCAGCCCTCGCCGGCGGGCGGCTCCTCGTCGGGGCCGACGCAGACGACTTCACCCTCCGGCCCGTACCAGACGGGGATGCGGTGGCCCCACCACAACTGCCGCGAGATGCACCAGTCGTGGAGGTTGTCGACCCAGTCGAAGTACCGCTTCTCCATCTCCTGCGGGTGGATCTTGACGCGGCCGTCGCGGACCGCGTCACCGGCGGCCTTGGCGAGCGGGCCGACCTTGACCCACCACTGCATGGACAGGCGCGGCTCGATGGTGGTCTTGCAGCGCGAGCAGTGGCCGACGGAGTGGACGTACGGCCGCTTCTCGGCGACGATCCGGCCCTCGGCGCGCAGGGCGGCGACGATGGCCGAGCGGGCCTCCAGGCGGTCCAGGCCCTGGAAGGGGCCGTGGGCGGTGATGACCGCGTGCTCGTCCATGACCGTGATGGCCGGCAGGTCGTGCCGCTGGCCGATCTCGAAGTCGTTCGGGTCGTGGGCCGGGGTCACCTTGACCGCGCCGGTGCCGAACTCGGGGTCGACGTGGGTGTCGGCGACCACCGGGATCGAGCGGTCGGTCAGCGGCAGCCTGATGAGCTTGCCGACCAGGTGCTTGTACCGCTCGTCGTCGGGGTGGACGGCGACGGCGGTGTCGCCGAGCATCGTCTCGGCACGGGTCGTGGCGACGACGATGGTGTCGTCCCCCTCGCCGTACTTCATGGAGACGAGCTCGCCGTCGTCGTCCTGGTACTCGACCTCGATGTCGGAGATCGCGGTCAGGCAGCGCGGGCACCAGTTGATGATGCGCTCGGCGCGGTAGATCAGCTCGTCGTCGTACAGGCGCTTGAAGATGGTCTGGACGGCCTGCGACAGACCCTCGTCCATGGTGAAGCGCTCACGGGACCAGGCGACGCCGTCGCCGAGGCGGCGCATCTGGCCGGAGATCTGGCCGCCGGACTCGCCCTTCCACTTCCAGACGCGCTCGACGAACGCCTCACGGCCGAGGTCGTGGCGGGACTTGCCCTCCTTGCCGAGCTCGCGCTCGACGACGTTCTGCGTGGCGATGCCGGCGTGGTCCATGCCGGGCTGCCACAGCGTCTCGAAGCCCTGCATGCGCTTGCGCCGGGTCAGGGCGTCGATGAGCGTGTGCTCGAAGGCGTGCCCCAGGTGCAGGCTGCCGGTGACGTTCGGCGGCGGGATGACGATGGTGTACGGCGGCTTGTCGCTCTTCTCGTCCGCCTCGAAGTAACCGCGCTCCACCCAGCGCTCGTACAGCGGCCCCTCTACATCGGCCGGCGCGTACTGGGTCGGCAGTTCGGTGTCGGGCGCTGGTGGCTGCTGCTGAGCGTTCTCGGTCACGGGGTCAGTTTAGGGGTGTCTCCGGCGTGTCCCGAAACGCCTTTGTTCTGTAACGGTGGGCACCCCGATGCCGTGGGACCGACGTCTCTGCGCCAGGATGTCAGGAACACATGAGCATCTGGAGGGGAACCCAGAGATGAGCTACAACCAGCCGGGCCCGTACGGCGGGCAGCCCCAGCAGCCCGGTCCGTACGGCCAGCCGGGTCCGTACGGCCAGCAGCCGCAGGCACCCCAGCCCGGCTACGGCTACCCCCAGCAGGCGCCGCCGCCCCAGCCCGGTTACGGCTACCCGCAGCAGGCGCCCCAGGGTGTCCCCCCGCAGCAGCCTCCCTACGGCCAGCAGCCGTACGGCATGCCCCAGACCCCGCAGCCGTCCGGCGGCGGCAAGAAGGCTGGCCTGATCATCGGCGCGGTGGCGGTCGTGGCGGCGATCGCCGTCGGCGCGTACTTCGTCCTGGGCAGCGGCGGCGGCTCGGCCGCGGTGGAGGACGACGGCGCCCACAAGCTGGCCACGCCGGAGAAGCTGCTCAGCGAGTACACGCGTGCGACCAAGGTCGGCGAGAACCTCGGCGGGTCCGACGACACCGCCGAGGACCTGGAGAAGAGCGGCGTCAAGAACGGCGAGAGCGTCGTCGGCGTGTACTCCACGACGGACCTCAGCTCCTACGACCCCAGCGACCCGAGCACGACGCCGGACCTGTCCGAACTGGCGACCGCGAAGGGCATCACCTACTTCGGCGCCTACGGCGAGATCGAGGACCCCGAGGCGGCGCTGGACAGGTTCTTCGCCGACTTCAAGAAGTCGGCCGAGAAGGACTCCTCCTCGGATTCCTCCGCGTCGGGCAAGACCAAGCTGGTCGGTGAGGCCGAGTCCGTCGACCTCGACGGCGCGGTCATGAAGTGCCAGGCCGCCCAGGGCACCGACCTGGCCACCAAGAAGGAGAAGACGGACTGGTTCTGCGCCTGGGCGGACTACAGCACCATCGCGATGGTGTCGCCGGGTGACGCCACCAAGGGCATCGCCAAGGACGTCGCCGTGGACATCACGACGAAGGTCCGGCAGGAGATCCGCGTCAAGGCCTGACGCGGCACCACGGAACAGCGGAAGGGCCCGGTCGGTCGACCGGGCCCTTCCGCTGTTCCGTGGTGGCGGCTACGCCGACTTCTGTTCGCCCGGGCCGCGGCGGGCGTCGCGGGGGATCAGGGTGGGGTTCACGTTCGAGTGGACGACGTCCGCCGTGATGACGACGCGGGCCACGTCCTTGCGGGACGGCACCTCGTACATCACCGACATCAGGACCTCCTCCATGATGGCGCGCAGGCCGCGCGCGCCGGTCTGGCGGAGGATGGCCTGGTCGGCGATGGCCTCCAGGGCCTCGCGCTCGAAGTCCAGCTCGACGCCGTCGAGTTCGAAGAGGCGCTGGTACTGCTTCACCAGCGCGTTGCGCGGCTCGACCAGGATCTGGAGCAGCGCCTCACGGTCCAGGTTGTGGACCGAGGTGATGACGGGGAGGCGGCCGATGAACTCGGGAATCATGCCGAACTTGACCAGGTCCTCGGGCATGACGTCCTCGAACTGGTCCTTGGACTCCAGCTCCCGCTTCGAGCGGATCGTCGCGCCGAAGCCGATGCCCTTGGCGCCGGCCCGCGACTCGATGATCTTCTCCAGGCCGGCGAACGCGCCGCCCACGATGAACAGGACGTTCGTCGTGTCGATCTGGATGAACTCCTGGTGCGGGTGCTTGCGGCCGCCCTGCGGCGGCACCGAGGCCGTGGTGCCCTCGAGGATCTTCAGGAGGGCCTGCTGGACGCCCTCGCCCGACACGTCGCGGGTGATGGAGGGGTTCTCACTCTTCCTCGCGACCTTGTCGATCTCGTCGATGTAGATGATCCCGGTCTCGGCCTTCTTGACGTCGTAGTCGGCGGCCTGGATCAGCTTCAGAAGGATGTTCTCGACGTCCTCGCCGACGTACCCGGCCTCCGTCAGCGCCGTCGCGTCGGCGATGGCGAAGGGGACGTTCAGCATGCGGGCCAGCGTCTGCGCGAGGAGCGTCTTGCCGGAACCCGTCGGGCCGAGCAGCAGGATGTTGGACTTCGCCAACTCGATGGCGTCCTCGCGGTTCTGACCGCCGCCGTTCTCGCCGGCCTGGACGCGCTTGTAGTGGTTGTACACGGCGACCGAGAGCGCCTTCTTGGCCGCTTCCTGGCCGACCACGTACCCCTCGAGGAACTCGTAGATCTCGCGGGGCTTCGGGAGCTCCTCCCAGCGGACCTCACTGGTCTCCGCGAGCTCTTCCTCGATGATCTCGTTGCAGAGATCGATGCACTCGTCGCAGATGTACACACCAGGGCCTGCGATGAGCTTCTTGACCTGCTTCTGGCTCTTGCCGCAGAACGAGCACTTGAGCAGATCGCCGCCGTCACCGATGCGTGCCACGGTGTGCTTCCCCTTCGCCTGGGAGACGACTGGACATCGCGTCCAGCGGCTCCTGGTGCTGCCTTATGTCGACGGTACCTTGCCTTGGCCCCCGTTCGGGCCCCCCTTGGCGCGGTTCACTTTGACGTGCACCGTCCCAAACCGTGCCAAGGGGCAGCAGACAATACCGGGTCCGCGTCAGCGAACGTCGGTGTTGTTCATCTTCCGGGTGGAGATGATCTGGTCGATCAGCCCGTACGACAGCGCGTCCTCGGCCGTGAGGATCTTGTCACGCTCGATGTCCTCGCGGATCTTCTCGATCGGCGTGGTGGAGTGCTTGGCCAGCATCTCCTCCAGCTGCGCCCGCATCCGGAGGATCTCGTTGGCGGCGATCTCCAGGTCGGAGACCTGGCCCCGGCCGGTCTCGCTGTACGGCTGGTGGATCAGCACGCGGGCGTTGGGCAGCGCCATGCGCTTGCCGGGCGTACCGGCGGCCAGCAGGATCGCGGCGGCGGACGCCGCCTGGCCCATGCAGACCGTCTGGATGTCCGGCTTCACGAACTGCATCGTGTCGTAGATGGCCGTGAGCGCGGTGAAGGAGCCGCCCGGGCTGTTGATGTAGACCGAGATGTCCCGGTCGGGGTCCATCGACTCCAGGCACAGCAGCTGCGCCATGACGTCGTTGGCGGAGGCGTCGTCGATCTGCACGCCGAGGAAGATCACGCGCTCCTCGAAGAGCTTCGCGTACGGGTCGTACTCGCGGATGCCCTGCGAGGTGCGCTCGACGAACCGCGGGATCACATAGCGGGACTCGGCGCGGGGGCCGGTGTACTCGGCCTCGGTGCGGGCGTACAGGCCGCTGCCGGGGAAGTCGTTCACTGTCTGTCTCCTAGGGGCTGTGGCGGTCGGCTGGGGGCTGCGCAGGGGGCCGTCAGGCCGCCCCGGTGCCGCCGCCGCCCGGCATCCCGGCGGCCGTCGGGATGACGTCGTCGATGAGGCCGTACTCCTTGGCCTCGAAGGCGTCGAACCAGCGGTCGCGGTCCGAGTCGCGGGTGATCTGCTCGACCGACTGGCCCGTGTGCTGGGACGTGAGTTCGGCCATGCGCTTCTTGGTGTGCAGCAGCCGCTCGGCGTGGATCTTGATGTCCGAGGCGGAACCGGCCAGACCGGCGGACGGCTGGTGGATCAGGATCTCGGCGTTCGGCAGCGCGAAGCGCTTGCCCGGGGTGCCCGCACTGAGCAGGAACTGCCCCATGGAGGCCGCGAGACCCATGGCGATCGTCACGACGTCGTTCTTGATGAACTGCATGGTGTCGTAGATCGCCATGCCGGCCGTGATCGAGCCGCCGGGGCTGTTGATGTAGAGGTAAATGTCCTTGTCGGGGTCCGCGGCAAGGAGCAGCAGCTGCGCGGTGATCTTGTTCGCGATGTCGTCGTCGACCGGCTGGCCGAGGAAGATGATCCGCTCGTTGAGCAGCCGGTTGTAGACCTGGTCACCGAGGCCACCACCGATGGAAGGCTCACCGGCGGCGGAGGGCATCAGATTCGTCACGTATCCACCTGCTCGTCTTACGACGGCGCCGGGCCGTCTCACGTGTCCTGCGTGGGCAATGGGGACTCCCCTGCCCTCATACTCATGGACCCTAACGCGCTGGTCCCTTCGGGGAATCCCGGAGCGGCAGGTGTTCGCCGGGGGCGTAGCGCCGGGGGGTCCGCCGGACGCGGCGGCGGGCGCGGGGAACGCCGGAAGGGCCCGGGGATCGCGTGATCCCCGGGCCCTTCCCAGGTGTGCTGACGCGGCCGTCGGCTCAGCCCTCGGACTTCTCCTCGGCGGCCTCGTCGGCGGTGCCCTCGGCGGCCTCGACGGCCTCCGTGGCCTGCTCGACCTCGTCCTCGTCGTCCAGGTCGACGACCTCGCCGTTGGTGTCCTTGACCGTGGCCTTCTCGACCACGACGGCCAGGGCCTTGCCGCGGGCGACCTCGCCGACCAGGAGCGGAACCTGGCCGCCCTCGACGACCGCCTGGGCGAACTGGTCGGGGGACATGCCGGAGGAGGCGGCGCGGCGCATGAGGTGCTCGGTGAGCTCCTCCTGGTTGACGTTCAGCTTCTCCCGCTTGACGAGCTCGTCGAGGACGAACTGCGTCTTGATGCCCTTGACCGCGGCTTCCTTGGTCTCGGCGTCGAACTCCTCCTCGGTCTTGCCCTGGATCTCCAGGTACTGCGCGAGGTCGAGACCCATCTGGCCGAGCTGGTGGTGCTCGAGGTTGTGCTTACGGGTGTTGATCTCGTCCTCGAGGAGCTTCTCGGGGACGGGCACCTCGACCAGCTCCAGCAGCTTCTCCAGGACGCGCTCCTGGGCCTGCGTGGCCTGGTCGTACTGCTTCATGTTCTCGAGGCGCTTGCGGCTGTCCGCCTTGAGCTCGTCGAGCGTGTCGAACTCGGAGGCGAGCTGCGCGAACTCGTCGTCCAGCTCGGGCAGTTCGCGGGCGGCGACCTGGGTGACCTTGACGGTGACCTCGGCCTCCTTGCCGGCCGCCGAGCCGCCCTTGAGCTCGGAGGTGAAGGTGGCCTCGCCACCGGCCTCCAGGCCCTTCACGGCGTCGTCGATGCCGTCCAGCAGCTCGCCGGAGCCGATGGTGTACGAGACACCGCTGGCGATGCCGTCCTCGAGGACCTCGCCGTCGACCTCGGCCTGCAGGTCGATGGTGACGACGTCGCCGTCCTGGGCGGCGCGCTCGACCGGGGAGGTCGACGCGAAGCGCTCGCGCAGCTGTTCGACGGACTTCTCGACGTCCTCGTCGGTGACCTCGACGGCGTCGACCTCGACCTCGATGCCGGAGAAGTCCGGGATCTCGATGGCGGGGCGGATGTCGACCTCGGCGGTGAAGTTCAGCTTCTCGCCGTCCTTCAGCTCGGTGATGTCGACCTCGGGCTGGCCCAGGACGTCGATCTCGGCCTCGTTGACGGCCTCGGTGTAGAACTTCGGAAGCGCGTCGTTGACGGCCTCCTCCAGCACGGCGCCACGACCGAACCGCTGGTCGATGACGCGGGCCGGGATCTTGCCCTTGCGGAAGCCCTTCACCGTGACCTGCTGGTTGATCTTCTTGTACGCCGCGTCGAGGCTGTCCTTGAGCTCCTCGAAGGGCACCTCGACAGTGAGCCGAACCCGGGTCGGGTTCAGGGTCTCCACGGCGCTCTTCACGGTTCGGTCTCCTTGTGGCTGACTTCTCGGGTTCTGCCGGGACCAGACCGGTCCGGCGGATTCGCCGCCCGGAGGACTTCGTGACTTCGTACGGAGAGACACACGGGCGTGCAGCTTGCATAGTAACGGCAGCGAGGACACGCCCCAAAGGCGATCATCGGCCGTGATCACACGAGGTGGCCGTGCGGAGGCCGGCGGTGACCGGTCGTGGTCGGGGTGGCGGGATTTGAACCCACGGCCTTCCGCTCCCAAAGCGGACGCGCTACCAAGCTGCGCCACACCCCGTGCTGGTGCGACACGTAGGGTACATGCCCGCAGCTGACACGGCCTCCGCATTGCCGGGGTGTGCGACGAGGGGGGCCGACCCGCTACGATGCCTTCAGTGCCGCGGTCACTGACCTGCGGCGCGTCATTGTGCGGGCGTAGCTCAATGGTAGAGCCCTAGTCTTCCAAACTAGCTACGCGGGTTCGATTCCCGTCGCCCGCTCTGCACGGCTCAGGGCCAGGCCGGAGGGTTTCTCCTCCGCCTGGCCCTGATCGTTTTCCGGGGCGGTGTTCAGCCCGCCGTGACGGCGGACGGGATGGGAGCCGGGCACAGCGCTAGCGGCGGTTCAGGTCAGCCATCGGGCGGCCATCGCTGCCTATCAGCTCGCCGCCGAGGTGTCCGGCGTGCGTCGTTGCCGTTCGCCGTACGGCAAGCATGGCGGCGTCGTCGCGCAGGGCCCCGCCGGTGTGGGCGAGGAGGTCGTGCCGGACGCACTCGAGGAGCGTGTCGGGATGGCACCTGGTCCAATGGGCGAGTCGCTCTTCCAGGGGGTAGAAGGCGCCGCTGCCGTCGCGGGCCTCCGCGAGCCCGTCGGTGTACAGCAGGAGCGTGTCACCATCCTCGAACAGGAACGTGTGTGAAGTGCGGATGTCGTGCGTCAACCCGCACAGACCCAGGGGCGGCCCCGCGGAGATCGGGACACTCGTCACCTTCCCCCGGCTGATCAGCAGGGGCGGCGGGTGCCCGCAGTCCGCCAGCCGCGCCACAGAGCCTTGGTCGGGGATCTCCAGCAGCAGCGCGGTGATGAAGTGCTCCTCGACCTCGTCGTCCGCCCCCAGGAACTGGGCGAAGTAGCGGCACGCACTGCGGTCCAGGGCGTTGGCGAGCGCCGGCAGTGTGGCGAGATGGTGAGCGGCCTCCTGGAATGCGCCCATCAGGGCAGCCGCCTCACCCACTGCGTTCAGTCCCTTCCCCCTGACGTCGCCGATGAGCACGCGGGTGTGGTCGCCGGTATGGGCCACGGCGTACAGGTCACCGCCGATATGGGCTTCCTTCGCGGCGGCCAGGTACGTGCACGAGAGGTGCACAGTGCCCAGCCGCCGGGGCAGCGGGCGTAGCAGCGCCCGCTGCGCGGCCTCGGAGACGGACCGCACCTGTGCGAGCTCGGCCCTGCGCCGGTCACGCACCAGGCAGACGATCACGGCCAACATCGAGAGGATGGTGAGGCCGATGATCTGGCAGATGTGGTTGGGTGTGGTCAGACCCCCGTGGAAAACGGCGACGAGTACCTGAGCCACCACCGCCAGTACGCCGATCAGTCCGGTCAGCCAGCCCCCACCCATCGCCACCGTGATAGCGGGGGCCACGACCAGCAGTGGACCGAGGTGGACGCTTTCCGGGGTGTGGATGTCCACGAGTGTGATCGAGACGATCAGCACGATGGGGACCAGCACCAAGGCCCGGGTGGCGTGCCACCGCTGCCATGTGACGGCGAACCGCTGGCCAAGGTGCATATGTCCAATGTGCGCCTTCAGCCCGTGCGGCGCCTCGGCGGGATGGAACGGACAGCGGTGGACGCGCGGCCGGCCAGGTGATGAATCGCGAAGAACCACCATGCGAGCCCGACCGTCGCGACGACCACCAGCAGGGTCGCAGTGAGCCACGGACCGCCGTCGGCGCGCGTGGCACTTGGCCCGTCAGCCGCTCTGAACGGCTCAGGGCCCCCTCAGGTCGGCAGGGCGGCGAGGAATCCGCTCACCGTGGCCGCGAAGCCCGCGGGGTCGGTTTCGTGGACCGTGTGGCCGGTGGGGAGCTGGGCGAGGCGGGTGTGGGGGCGGCGGGAGACAAGCTCCTTCGCGTGGGCCTCGCCGAGGGTGTCGCTCGCGGTGCCGTGGACGAGCAGGGCGGGGCAGTCCGTGGCCAGCCAGTCGTCCCAGTGGTCGCCGCCGACCTGCCCGACGGAGGTGACCATGTCCTCGGGGCGGAAGGCGAGGCCCCAGCCGTCGGCGTACTCGCGCAGGGCGTCGGTGAGGTAGCGGGCCGAGTCCCCCAGCTGCTCGATCAGCGCCGTGCGGGTGGGTGCCCGGCGCGGCCAGGACAGGCAGAAGGACAGATCGTCGTCGATCTCGGTGCCGATGTCCTCGATGACGAGCGCGCTCACCAGCTCGGGGTGGCGTGCGGCGAGCTGATAGGCGTTGACTCCGCCCAGCGAGTGCCCGAGCACCACCGGCCGCTCCAGGCCGAGGTGGGTGATGAGCGCGGCGGCGTCGCCGACGTAGCCCTCCCGGGAGAAGTCCGGCCCCCGGTCGGAGAAGCCGTGCCCGCGCTGGTCGGGCGCGACGACGCGCCAGTGCGGGAACAGCGCCCGCGCCAGGCAGGCGAACGTCCGGCCCTCGTTGAAGTGGCCGTGCAGCGCGAGCAGGGGCCGTCCCGGGCCTCCGAAGTCGAGGTAGGACAGGCGGCGCCCGTCGATGGTCAGGGCGGCGCGGGCGGGTTCGGAGAGCGGTGCCGGTGTCATGGACCCGCAGGATGCCAGAGCCGGGGTCGTGGCCCGGCGCCTTCTCACAGGGTGCGGACGTCCACGCTGTAGACGGGGCGGACGCCGTACGGGACGTACAGGGCGTCGCCCACGAGGGTCAGGGGGGCTCCGGCGCCGGCGTCCGCGGTGCCGGCGTCGTTGCGGCCCTGGAGTGTGGCGGTGACCCTGCCGGTGCGCAGGTCGAGGGCGGCGAGGCGGCCGCTCGGGGACGCCAGGTAGAGGTGGGTGGCGGAGGCCACCGGGGGGCCGGGGGACTCCACGGTGGAGTTGCTCTCCCAGAGCCGGCGTCCGTCCTCCGGGGCGAACGCGCGGACGCTGCCGCTGGGGCGGGTGTAGCAGAGCCGGCCGCCGAGCAGCGTGGGGGTGGACGTCTCCGGCTGGGCCTCGGACAGGCGCACGGTCGTCACGATGTGCGCGTCGGCGTCGACGAGGGTCAGGGTGCGGTGGGCGCCCGTCGTGGGGAGCAGGACCAGGCGTCCGCCGGTCTGGCCGACGATGTCCAGGTCGCCGTCGAGCCGCACGGTCCAGCGGGGCCGCCCGGTGGCGGGGTCGAGCCGGGCGACGCTGGTGCCGCTGACGTCCTCGTCGTCGGGGGACCACTTCTGGCAGACCAGGTACGCCTGGCCGCCGGCGCCGCGCAGCAGGCATATCCGGCTGTCGGGGTCGGGGAGCGGGTGCTTCCAGCGGACCGTGCCGTCGTCGGCGCCGAGCAGGGCGTACTGCTGCCCCTTGGGGCCGTGGACGGTGACGATGCCCTCGGGGACGGCGACGGCGTAGCCGAGCTCGCTGGTGGGTTCGGACGCCGTCGGACCGTCGCCGGTGACCGTGGCCCAGAGCGCCTCGCCGCTGTCGGCGTCGAGGGCCTGGACGGTGTAGCGGTAGTGGTTCTCGTCGCGGACGGTGCGGTCGTCGGAGCCGTAGACGTAGACGCGGCCGGCGCGGGCGGCGAGGACCGTGCCCTGGTCGCCGGGGCCGAGCTCGTCGGGGGTCTCGTCGACGGGGCGGGCCCAGGTGTTGCGGCCGTCGGCGAGGGCGAAGCGGGTCGCCATGACGTCGTCGCCGGCGCACACCAGGGAGGCGCCGGTGGCCGCGCAGCGGGCGAACGGGCCGTCGGGGGCGGTCGGCTCCTTGTCGACGCCGGGGTCCTCGGACGTGCTGCGCCAGGGCTGCCAGCCGGCGGGCAGGTTCCCGGGGGCGGCGTCCTCGGAGGTGAGGGTGAGGGTCAGGGCGGCGAGGGCCGCCAGGGCCAGGGCGCCCGCGGCGGGGGCGAGCCAGGGGCGCCCGCGGCGGCGGGGCGGGGGTGCGTCCGGTGACACCGTCGGCGTCGCGTCCCCGGGGCGCGGGTCGGGCAGGCGGCCGTCGCGCAGGAGGGCGAGGAGTTCGCCGGTGGTGGGGCGGGAGGCGGGGCGCTTCTCCAGGCACAACCGGACGAAGGGGAGCAGTTCGGGCGGTACGCCGTCCAGTTCGGGTGTGCCGTCGACGACCCGCAGGGCCGTCTCGTAGGGGCTCGGGCTGTCGAACGGGCCGTGGCCGGTGGCGGCGTACACCAGGACGGAGCCGAGGGAGAACACGTCGGCGGCGGGGCCGACGTCCTGCGGGGAGGAGAACTGCTCGGGCGACATGAAGGGCGGGGTGCCCATCACCCGGCCGGTCTGGGTGAGGACGTCGGAGGCGCCGAACTCGGTGGCGCGCGAGATGCCGAAGTCGATGACGCGGGGCCCGTCCTCGGCGAGCATCACGTTGGCCGGTTTCAGGTCCCGGTGGACCATCCCGGCGCGGTGGATGTCCCGCAGCGCCTCCGCGAGTCCGGCGGCGAGTTCGCGCAACTCGGGCGCGGGGAGCGGGCCGTGGCGGCGGACGTGGGTGCCCAGGTCCGCGCCGGGGATGTGGAGCGTGGCCATCCAGGGGCGGGCCGCGTCGGCGTCGGCGTCCACGACGGGGGCGGTGAAGGCGCCGCTGACCTGGCGGGCCGCCGCGACCTCACGGCGGAAGCGGGTGCGGAACTCCTCGTCGTCGGCGTACTGGGCGTGCACGACCTTCAGGGCGAGCCGGCGGCCGGAGGCGGAGCGGGCCAGGTAGACGACGCCCATGCCGCCGGCGCCGAGGCGGTCCTCGATCGCGTAGCCGCCGACCTCCACAGGGTCGGTCTCGCGCAGCGCCATGCCGTACGTACCCCCGTTCCGCACCGTTCGACGATCTCGAACGAGGGTATCCGTAGGTGTCCGGGCCGCCCGACGGACCGCGGGCGGGACACCGCTAGAACTGGATGGAGTTGATGGTCTCCGCTATCGAGTTGAGGAACCGCTGGATGTCGTCGGCCATGCCCGTGGAGGCCAGGAAGAAGCCGAACAGCACGGCGACGACGGCGGGGCCGGCCTTCAGTGATCCGCCTCGGATCAGTACCACCAGCACGATCGCCAACAGCAGCACCACTGACAGCGAAATGGCCACAACAGATCACACCCTCGGTCGGTCCGCTCTCCCGGCCCGGGGACGCGACCGTGCGCACCCCCGCCAGAACCATCGTGCCACCAACCGGGCCCGCCTATGCGGCACGTGACGTTTCGTTCGCCACACCCGTGCCGGGAGTGCGGCCGTCCCCAGGGGTGGTCCGCCTCTCCCGCCGTGCCCGTACAGCATTTCGAGGAGACACCCGCGGAGCCAATTGGACGGGATCGTTTCCATCGCCACACAAGGTGTTCGCAGCTATTTCGAATTCATGGAGGGTTGATCATTTCATCGGCGACATCTCCTGGCCATATGGCTCGCCTTGTCGGTATGAATCCGGACAAGGCGGGCGCCCAACACGGGTCTGCCGGGGGTGCGTTAGCCGCCCGTGCGAGGTTGCGCACATTAAACGTTAATGACCTCGCGGGTTTTACGAAATCACTCAGACAACGCTAGGGTGCCTCAGATGTTCCACGCTGCCTCGTCCCCCGCATGCGCAGCGCGGTCCGGGATCCTCTCCCCCGGTTTCCGGCGGGAGGGTCTGTGACGGACTCGCTGCGACCGTACGGCCACAACAGAGCGCCACTCCCCCCGGCCCAGCAGCCGGCGGACGGAGTGCCGAGTCCGCGCTCACCGCAGAACAGGAAGGCTCAGGACACCGACAGAGCCGGGTCGAAGGGCGCCAAGCAGCGCGACGCGTTCTTCGACAACGCCAAGTACCTGGCGATCGTCCTTGTCGCCATAGGACATTCCTGGGAGCCGATCAAGGGCGGCAGCCGGATCCTGGAGACGCTGTACACGGTCGTGTACACGTTCCACATGCCGGCGTTCATCATCATCTCCGGCTTCTTCTCCCGCAGCTTCGACGCCAGCCCCAGCCGGATGAAGCGGCTGATCACCGGTGTCGCGGTGCCGTACATCGTCTTCGAGACGGCCTACCCGCTCTTCAAGCGCTGGATCGACGACGACCCCGGCCAGGACGTCAGCATCCTGGACCCCTGGTACCTGACCTGGTTCCTGTGCGCGCTGTTCATCTGGCGGCTGACCACACCCCTGTGGAAGATCGTGCGCTGGCCGCTGCCCATCGCGCTCGGCCTCGCCATGATGGCGACCGTCACCCCGGAGATCGGCGACGACCTCGACCTGCAGCGGGTCCTGCAGTTCCTGCCGTACTTCGTGCTCGGTCTCGTCATGAAGCCGGAGCACTTCCACATGGTGCGCACGCGCACGGTGCGGATGCTGTCGCTGCCCATCGGCGTGGTGACGCTCCTCTTCGCCTACTGGGCGGTGCCGCGCATGAACACCGCGTGGTTCTACCACCGCGACGCCGCGCAGGAGCTGCAGGCGCCGTGGTGGACCGGCCCGGTCATGGTGCTGGCGATGTTCGGCTGCTCGCTGCTGCTGACGTCCTGCTTCTTCGCCTGGGTGCCGCGCCGCCGGATGTGGTTCACCACGCTCGGCGCCGGCACGCTCTGCGGCTATCTGCTGCACGGCTTCGTCGTGAAGGCCGGTGACTACCAGGGCTGGTTCGAGCCGGCCTGGCTGCACCGCCCGCTCGGCGAGATCTTCGTCACCGTCGTCGCGGCGATCGGCGTCACGCTGCTGTGCACCGCACCCGTGCGCCGGGTGTTCCGCTTCGCCATGGAGCCGAGGATGGAGTGGGCCTTCAAGCGGGACGCGGCCGAACTGGCCCGCGCCCGCGAGCGGCGGGAGGGCTCTGCCGCCCGCGAGAAGGTCGACGCCTGACCCCGGACGTCACGCTCCCGACAGACCGAGAAGCGCGCGCATCCGCGTGTACTTCTCGGTCAGTCGTTTCCGGGTCCCCTCGTCCAGGACCGCGAGGCGCGCCGGATCGGCGTTGTGCGCCAGATCGGCCTCCTTCACCAGCAGCGCGCCGGGCGTGGCGAGGATGCGGGCCGCGTAGCCCTCGGGCGGCTCCCCGGCCCGCTTGGTGACGGCCCGCACGATGTCCTTCGTACGGCGGCTCAGCGCGGCCCGCTCCAGCCACCGTTCGGACAGCGCGTCGTCCTCCACGGCGTCGTGCAGCCAGGCCGCCGCGATCTGGTCGTCGTCGCCGCCCCGCGCGCGGACGCCCGCCGCGACGGCGCTCAGATGCTCGCAATACGGCCGCCCGGCCTTGTCGGTCTGATCGGCGTGGGCGGCGCGGGCGACGGCCTCCACCTCGGCGAGGGACAGCGTGGGCTGCGGGGTGTCCCGCGGTGTCTCGGTCACCCCGACAGTGTCCCGCTCAGAGCGCCGCGGACGCCGTCGGCCCCTCGCGGCAGATCAGCAGGAGCGCCCGGTCGTCGTTGACGTCCTTGGCCACCGCCTCGATGAGGTGCCAGGCCGCGCCGTGGAAGCCGCCCGCGACATACCGGTCGGCCTCCCCGGTGAGCCGGTCGATGCCCTCGGTGATGTCCCGGTCGGACGTCTCGACCAGACCGTCCGTGAAGAGCATCAGGACGTCGCCGGGCCGCAACGAACCCTTCACGGGGTCGAACTGCGCGCCGTCGTACACGCCGAGGAGGGGGCCCTCGGCGGCCTTCTCCTCCCAGCGCCCGCTGCCCGCGCTCAGTTGGAGGCCCGGCGGGTGCCCGGCCGAGTAGAGCTCGTAGTCGCCCGAGTCCAGGTCCAGGACGAGGTGGATGGAGGTCGCGAAGCCCTCGTCCCAGTCCTGGCGCAGCAGATAGCCGTTGGCGGCGGGCAGGAAGGCGTGCGGGGGCAGGCTGCCCAGCAGGCCGCCGAAGGCGCCCGACAGCAGCAGCGCGCGGGAGCCGGCGTCCATGCCCTTGCCGGAGACGTCGGTCAGCACGACCTCCAGCGTGCGGCCGCCGTTGGTCCGGGCCGCGACGACGAAGTCACCGGAGAAGGACTGGCCGCCGGCCGGGCGCAGGGCCATCTCGCGGTGCCAGCCGTGCGGCAGTTGTGGCAGCTTGCTCTGCACCCGGATGCGCTCGCGCAGGTCGAAGAGCATGGTGCCGCCGCGCCGCCAGGGCACCCCGACCCGGCTGCGGAACTGCGCGATGAGCAGCCCGAAGAAGCCGCACGCGGCCACGACCAGGACGACGCCGGGGGTGACCCGCGACGGCCCCTCGGTGTAGGGGCCGAGCTGGACGGACTCGACGATGAGCGCGGTGGCCGCCGCCGCGTACAGCCCGAGCAGGCTCGCGGGGCGCAGCAGCACCCCGCCCGCCACGATCGGCAGGACCAGCGCGGCCGGTGAGAACCACACGGGGTTCATCATCGTGGCGGCGCAGATCAGCGGCACGGTCACGAGCAGTCCGGCGAGCGCGACCCAGTCCGAGCCGTCGCCGCGGAAGTAGTCCACGGCGCTTCTGCGCAGGGCGGTGCGGACCCGGTGCCACTGCATCTTCGACCGGGCCGTGAACGTCTCGGCCGCCGTGCGCCGCTCTCGTCCTGCTGCCATCAGTTCGGGACCCTATCCATCGGACCAGTCGCTTGGCACGGGAGGTCCCACTTGTCCCCCGTCCGAGGTTCAACTCCACAGTGAACTTCACACATGGCCGCCGCGTCGCCGTCACCGGGAAATTGCCTCGCCCCGTCCGCACCGCGCTGGTACGCATGGTCCATGGTGAAAGAGAGCGCGGGCGACACGGGCGGACTTCGGCCACGGCCGTTGCGGCAGGACGAGTGGGACATCTGGTACGACACTCTGCTGCGCGCGTTCGGCGGAGCAGCCGAGGCGCCCGAGGAGCGGGAGCTCTACCGGTCCCTGACCGAGGTCGAGCACTCCCTCGGCGTCTGGGACGGGGACGCGTGCGTGGGCACGGCCGGCGCGTTCAGTTTCCGGGTGACCGTGCCGGGCGGCGCGGCCGTGCCCGCCGCCGGCGTCACGATGGTCGGCGTCGCCGCCACGCACCGCAGGCGCGGTGTGCTGACGTCGATGATGCGCCGGCAGCTGGACGACGTGCGCGAGTCGGGCCGGCCGCTGGCGGTGCTCACCGCGTCCGAGCCGGTGATCTACGGCCGGTTCGGCTACGGCGTCGGCACGTTCGCGGCGAGCGCCGAGATCGACACCTCCCGCGTACGGCTGTCGGTGCCGCCCGGCACCGACGATGTGCGGCTGCGGTACGCGGGGCCGGCCGACGTCCTCGACGCGTGCGAGGCGGTGTACGCGGCGGCGGTGCCGCGACGGCCGGGGATGATCGCGCGGCTGCCCGGCTGGGAGCGGCTCGGCATCGTGGACCCGGAGGGCCGCCGCGGGGGCGGTTCGCCGCTGCAGTGCGTGGTGGCGGAGCGGGACGGCGGGCTCGTCGGTTACGCGCGGTTCAGCGTGCAGCCGGAGTGGGGGCACGGCGGACCCGACGGGGTCGTGCGGCTGCGGGACCTCCACGGCCTGGACCCGGCCGCGGAGTCGGCGCTGTGGCGGTTCCTGTTCGACGTCGACCTGACGTCGAAGGTGGTGACGCGCTCGCGGCCGGTGGACGAGGCGTGGCAGTTCCAGGTGTCGGACATCCGGCGGTGCGGGATCCGGTTGAAGGACGCGCTGCACATACGCCTGGTGGACGTGGGCGCCGCGCTGGAGGCCCGGACCTACCAGGCCCCGGTGGACGTGGTGTTCGAGGTCGAGGACGCCTTCTGCCCTTGGAACACGGGGCGTTGGCGGCTCATCGGCGACTCCAAGGGCGCGTCGTGCCGGCGGACGACGGACGCGGCCGATCTCGCCGTGTCCGTACGGGAGTTGGGGGCGGCCTATCTCGGCGGGGTGAGCCTGCGGGCGCTGGGCGCCGCCGGGCGGGTGCGGGAGCTGCGGCGCGGGGCGCTGGACGAGGCCGCGACGGGCTTCGCCTCCCCGGTGGCGCCCTGGCTGCCGCACGGCTTCTGACGCGCGGCCCCCACGGTCACGGCGTCTGGCAGCCGGGGCACCAGAAGAGGTTGCGGGCGGCGAGGCCGGCGGTGCGGATCTCGCCGCCGCACAGGTGACAGGGCTGGTTCGCCCTGCGGTAGACGTAGACCTCGCCGCCGTGGTCGTCGACGCGGGGCGGGCGGCCCATCGCCTCCGGGGTGTGCTCGGGGCGGACGGTGTCGATGCGGTTGGTGCGCACGCCCTCGCGCATGAGGGCGACGAGGTCGGCCCAGATCGCGTCCCACTGGGCCGGGGTGATGTCCCGGCCGGCGCGGTAGGGGTCGATGTTGTGCCGGAAGAGGACCTCGGCCCGGTAGACGTTGCCGACGCCGGCGATGACCTTCTGGTCCATGAGCAGGGCGGCGATGGACGTACGGCTGCGGGAGATCCGCCGGTACGCCTCGCGCGGGTCGGCGTCGGGGCGCAGCGGGTCGGGCCCGAGGCGGTCGTGTATCGCCTGCTTCTCGGTGCCGGTGATCAGGGCGCAGGTCGTGGGTCCGCGCAGGTCGACGTAGGCGGCGGGGTTCGCGAGGCGCAGCCGCACGGTGTCGGTGGGCGGGGGCGCCGGGGCGGCGCCGAAGGTGACCTTGCCGAAGAGGCCGAGGTGGATGTGGACCCAGTCGGTGTCGCGGAAGCCCAGGAAGAGGTGCTTGCCGTGGGCGTCCGTACGGCTGAGCTCGGCGCCGTCCAGGAGGGCCGCGGCGTCGGAGAACTTGCCGTGCGGGCTGGTGACCCGGGGTGACGTGCCGCGGAAGGCGGCGGCGTAGTCCTGGGCCAGCCGGTGGATGGTGTGCCCCTCAGGCACGGTGGCTCCTTCGTCGTCTCCCGGGGGCCCCGGTCCGGCCGGTCCGGGGCCCCCGGGGCGGTGCTCCCCCGGCCACCGGTCGGCGTTACCGCTCCTGCTGCGGGTGGTGGGCCGGGATCGGGGGGAGCTCGCCCGTCGCCTCGTAGGCGCTGAGCATGTCGATCCGGCGGGTGTGACGCTCGTCACCCGAGTACGGGGTGCCGAGGAAGGTCTCGACGAACTTCGTCGCCTCCTCGGTGGTGTGCATGCGCGCTCCGACGGCCACGACGTTGGCGTTGTTGTGCTGGCGGCCGAGCGCCGCCGTCTCCTCGCTCCAGGCGAGCGCCGCGCGGACGCCCTTCACCTTGTTCGCGGCGATCTGCTCACCGTTGCCGGAGCCGCCGATCACGATGCCGAGGGCCTCGGGGTCCGCGACCGTCCTCTCCGCCGCGCGGAGGCAGAAGGGCGGGTAGTCGTCCTGGGCGTCGTAGATGTGGGGCCCGCAGTCCACCGGGTCGTGACCGGCCGCCTTCAGCCAGTCGACGAGGTGGTTCTTGAGTTCGAAGCCCGCATGGTCGGAGCCGAGATACACGCGCATGCAACGAGTGTGACACGGCCGCCGTGGGGCAGCAGCGTCGGGTGGCCGTCGCTTGGGAATGTGACCTGCACTATAGAAGCTCAAGGAAACCTCAAGTAACAATCACGAATCAAAGGTTCCCGAATCGGTTCTCCTCGGATTCACTGGTCCGGCTCGTACGCCGACGTCATCCGCTCCGTACGAGGACTACTCCCCACGGCGCAAAGGAAACTCCGCTCCATGACTTCGCAGCCGACAAAGAAGACGGCCGCACCGGCTGTCGGCGGCCACGGCCTGCAGGCCGGGCTCAAGGACCGCCACCTCTCCATGATCGCCATCGGTGGTGTCATCGGTGCCGGACTCTTCGTCGGGTCCAGCTCCGGTATCGCCACGGCAGGACCCGGCATCCTCCTCTCGTACGCGCTCGTCGGCACGCTCGTGGTGCTGGTGATGCGCATGCTCGGTGAGATGTCCGCGGCCAACCCGACCTCGGGTTCCTTCTCCGCCCACGCCGACCGGGCGCTCGGGCCCTGGGCGGGCTTCTCCATCGGCTGGCTGTACTGGTTCTTCTGGGTGGTCGTGCTGGCGGTCGAGGCGACCGCCGGCGCGGTGATCCTGGAGGGCTGGATCCCGGCCGTCCCGCAGTGGGCCTGGGCCCTCATCGTGATGATCGTGCTGACCGCGACGAACCTGGTGTCCGTCGGGTCGTACGGCGAGTTCGAGTTCTGGTTCGCCGGCATCAAGGTCGTCGCGATCGCCGGCTTCATCGTGGTCGGCCTGCTGGCGATCTTCGGTGTGCTGCCGGGCGTCGACAGCGACCAGGCCGGGTTCGGCAACCTCACCGGGCACGGCGGCTTCCTGCCCCACGGTCCGGGAGCGATCCTCACCGGCGTGCTGCTGGTCGTCTTCTCCTTCATGGGCAGCGAGATCGCCACGCTGGCCGCCGGTGAGTCGGAGCACCCGCAGCAGGCCGTCACCAAGGCCACCAACAGCATCATCTGGCGGGTCGCCGTCTTCTACCTGGGCTCGATCCTCGTCGTGGTGTCGCTGCTCCCCTGGGACAGCAAGGCCATCACCGACAAGGGCTCCTACGTCGCCGCGCTCGACTCGCTCGGGATCGCGCACGCCGGTCAGATCATGAACTTCATCGTGCTGACCTCGGTGCTGTCCTGCCTGAACTCCGGCCTGTACACCGCGTCCCGGATGGCCTTCTCGCTCGGCCGGCGCGGCGACGCCCCCCAGGCCTTCGGCCGGACGACCGGCAACGGCGTGCCCCGCACGGCGATCCTCGCGTCGGTGGCGTTCGGGTTCGTGGCCGTGTTCTTCAACTACAAGTTCCCGGACTCGGTCTTCCTCTTCCTCGTCAACTCCTCCGGCGCGGTCGCCCTGTTCGTCTGGCTGGTGATCTGCTTCTCGCAGCTGCGCATGCGGCGGATCATCCAGCGCGAGGCGCCGGAGAAGCTCGTCGTGAAGATGTGGCTGTACCCGTATCTGACCTGGGCGACGGCCGCGCTGATCGTCTTCGTCCTCGGCTACATGCTCACCGACACCGAGCACGACGGCCGGCAGACCGTGCTGCTGTCGCTGCTCGTGGCCGCGCTGGTGCTGGCGGTGGCCTTCGTGAAGCAGAAGGTCGCCCCCCGGCGCGCGACCGCGCCCGAGGCGGCCGGCACGGACGCCGAGGACCTGCGGTCGGACGAGGTCACGACGGCCTGAGGCCACGACGCCGAGTGCCCCGGGGAGGGGCGGTGGACGCGCCGACGCGCGCCCGCCGCCCCTCCCTTCTTGCTGGGCGCGGCCCGGTCACAGCACCGTGAAGCTGTCCCTGACCCGGCCGTAGGTCCTGAGGGCCCCTTCCTCGGCCTCCGGGCGGTACCAGGTGTTGATCTGGTACGACTTGCCGTCCACGGTGAAGCCCAGCAGCCGGGCGCGCCAGGGCTCGCCCTGGAGCGTGAAGGAGTACTCCCAGACGACCGCCGGGTGGTCCCGGAACGTGGTGCGCGCGAGGCGGATCTTGCGGTAGTCGGCGCCCTGGCGGGCGTCCTGCTCGGACTTCTCCCAGGAGTCCATCAGGTCGCCGCGCGCGAGGGACGACTTGGCGGCGAGTTCCTGGGTGCCGTCCGGCGCGGTGTAGTGCACCTCGGCGCCGGTCTTGACGTCGCGCTTCCAGCCCTCGGGGGTCGCCCAGGCGAACCCGCCCGCCTCCCGGTGGGCGCCGGGCGGCAGGCTCTGCGGCCGCGACGTCCCCTCCACGGTCGGCGAGGAGGACGTGCTCGCGGACACCGACGGCCCGGCCCTGCCGCCGCCGGAGGAACCACCACCGTTCAGCAGGACACCGGCGACGACGGCACCGGCGACGACGGCGGTCAGGGCGACCCCTACGGCGATACGGCGGAGCCGGGGCCGGGGCCGCGACGACACGATCGGACCGCTGCCGGGCCTCCGCTCGGTGAGTGCCTCGGGGCGGGCGGGAAAGGCGCCGGGGGGCGGGGGTGCGGGCTCCTGGGTGCCGGCGGTGGCGGTCCCGCGGGACGGGGCATCCGGGAACGGGGTCGGCGTGGGGCCGCCGGGCAGGGGTTCGTGCGGCGGGGGCGGCGTGGAGCCGTCCGGCAGGGGCGCGGGCGACGGGCCGGCGGTGGCGGTCCCGCCGGACGGGGCGTCCGGGAACGGGGTCGGCGTGGAGCCGCCGGGCAGAGGTTCGTGCGGCGGGGACGGCGTGGAGCCGTCCGGCAGGGGCGCGGGCGACGGGCCGGGGGCGGCGGGCCCGCCGGACGGGGCGTCCGGGAACGGGGTCGGCGAAGGGCTGTGGAGGGCCGAGGAGCGGGCCGTCGGGTGGGGGGAGGCCGACGGTGCGGAGGGCTCGGGCACCGGGGTGGGCGGCGCGGGCGCGACCGCCGTTCCGGCTGCCTCGGGCGGGTGTGGAGCGGAGGCCGGGCCCGGGTGGCCCTGCTCGGCGGCGGATGCCCGCCGCGGCGGTACGGCGTCGTGCACGTCTCCGGGCACGCGGGGGTCGGGGGCTCGGGGGGTGTCCGGTGCGGACGCCGCCGGTGTGGCCTCGGAGACGGGGGCTCGCCTCGCGGGGTCGGTCGGAGGCGCGCCCACTGCGGCATCGGGTGCCGCCGCGACGGACCCGGTGACCGGCCCACCCGGTATCGGCCCCGGCACACCCGGCACGGCCTTCCCGGCGGACATGTCCCGCGTGGAGCCGGGGGCAGGTGCGCTCGGTGCGGGGCCCGGTGCACGCGGCTCGCGCCCGGCGCCGGGACCGTCCGGCGACCGGCCGGCGGCGGCCCGCCCCGGTGCGGTCTCGGCGGCGGTCACGCCCGGTGGGGGCCCGCCCGGTGCGGGGCCGGCCGCCGGATCGTCCGGCATGGACGACTGGGCGGGCGTACCCGGCTTCGTCTCGGCCGGGCTCGTCGCATCTGCCGCGGGAACGGGAGCTTCCGGTGCCTCGGAGGGTGGGGCGCCCGGCGCCGTGTGCGCAGCGCCCATCGGGTCCCGTCCGGGGCCCGGCCGCTCGCCTGCCGAGGGCTCGGCGCCCGCGGGGCCGGGGCCCACGGCCGTCTCCGGTGCGGAGGGCCCCCCGACCCCGTCACCGCCCCCCGGTGACCGGTCCGGCACGGACTCGGGGGGTACCGGGATCGTCGGAGTGGGGGGCGGGAACGCCACCCGTTCCAGAAAGGTCTCCAGGGCGTCGAGGTTCGGGCGGGACGACGGTTCCTTCTGGAGGAGGGCGGTGAGGACCGGGCGCAAGGGGCCCGCGCCGGCGGGGAGTTCGGGCTCCTCGTACAGCACGGCGTGCAGGGTCGCGAGGGTCGTGTCACGGGAGAAGGGCGAGCGGCCCGCGAGGGCCGCGCACAGGGTCGCGCCCAGGGACCAGACGTCCGACGGGGGCCCCTGCGGGCGTCCGGCGATCCGCTCGGGCGCCATGTAGTCGGGTGAGCCGACGAGCATGCCGACCATGGTGAGGGCCTTGGCGTCCTGGATGGCCGCGATACCGAAGTCGGTCAGGACCACCCGCCCGCGCCCGCGCACGGCCTCCGACTCCACCAGGACGTTGCCCGGCTTGATGTCCCGGTGCAGCACGCCGCGCGCGTGGACCTGGCCCAGGGCCGCCACCAGGCCGAGGCCGATCCGGGCCGTCTCGGCGGGGCCCAGCGGGCCGTCCTCGGCCATGATGCGTTCCAGGGAGCGGCCGGCCACCAACTCCATGACGATCCACAGGTGTTCGCCCTCGTCGACGACGTCGTAGACCCGGACGACGTGGGGGTGGTCGATCCGGGCCGTCGCCCGTGCCTCGCGCAGGGTGCGTTCACGGCGCGTGCGGGTGTCCTCGGGGTCGAGGCCGTCTATCCGCATTTCCTTGACGGCGACCAGCCGGTCGAGCATTTCGTCGACCGCTCGCCACACACGCCCCATTCCCCCCTGGCCGATGCTCTCGACCAATCGGTAGCGTCCCGTCACGAGTAAACCCGGAACCCCACCGCTTCGCGTATTCCCCGGCAATCCGCTGCACCCCCTCGATGCCACATCGGACATCTGCCATTGAAACACAATGGTCACACTTCAGGCCGTACCAGCATAGTGCGGAGAAATCTTGTGGTAGCTCTTCAAGTACTGCGAATTCAGGCGCAGGCAAGGGGGACGAACATGAGTTCTCGTCGCACGACGGCCATTGCGGGATCGCTGGTCGCGACATCTTTCTCGGCAGTGATGATCTTCTCTTCCGCTGCCAGTGCGGATGACCAGGGACCCGGCAGCAGCAAGGGGGGAAAGGTCATCGA
Source organism: Streptomyces sp. NPDC046859 (assembly GCF_040645135.1). Lineage (NCBI taxonomy): Bacteria > Bacillati > Actinomycetota > Actinomycetes > Kitasatosporales > Streptomycetaceae > Streptomyces > Streptomyces sp. NPDC046859. Next base: position 357,104 of record NZ_JBEYXR010000001.1, on the reverse strand, counting down.
CGAGGCACCGGCGGGAGTGAAGCTCATCACCGAACTGCCCGAGAAAATCTCGGTGGACAACAGTTCGCAGAAAACCGGGATCACTGCCACCGTCAAGAACGAAGGGACCAAGGACAGCGGAAAGATCCAGCTTTTGGTCGTCGGGTTCGACGGCCTGACGGTCAAGAATGTCGAGGGCTGCTCGGCCATCGACCGGACGAACCTACCCGAGGGCTCGAACAGCGGTTTCGCCTGCCCTCTCGACAATCTCCCCGCCGGTGAGTCGAAGTCGTACGCCGTGGACGCGACGTTCGACGTACGCAAGGAGGGCAAGATCTGCCTGCCCGTCCAGACGGGGGACGGCAAGAAGACGTACTGGCAGCAGGGCCCGGTGCCGTTCGGTACGACCAACCCGTCGCCGGACGCCCCGGCCACACCGCTGCTGCTGGGCACGGACAACAAGCCGGTGGCGCCGGGCCCCGACGAGCTGCCCAAGACCGGTCCCGGCCGGGACGTCCTGCCGCTGGGCGCGGCCGGGGCGGCCCTGCTCGCGGCCGGGGCGGCGGGACTGTGGTGGTCGCAGCTGCGGAGGCCCCGGCGGTCCCCGCGGAGCTGATCACCCGGAGGAGGAGGGACAAAGAGCGGAGGCTCGCCGGTCGGCGTGCGACCGGCGAGCCTCTCGCTCATGTGCCGTGGTGTCAGCGGTTGAGGAACTTCCAGGCCGTGGGCAGCGCGCCCATCGCCAGGGCGGCCTTCACCGCGTCGCCGATCAGGAACGGCACGAGGCCGGCGGCGATCGCGGCGGACGCCGACATGCCGGTGGCGAGGGCGAGGTAGGGGACGCCGACGGCGTAGATGATCGCCTCGCCCAGCAGCATCGCGCCGACGGTGCGCAGCGCGGTGCGGTCGGCGCCGCGGCGGGCCAGGGCGCCGACGACGGTCGCGGCGAGGACCATGCCGAGGACGTAGCCGAAGGAGGGGGCGGCGGCGCCGGAGGTGCCCTGCGCGAACCACGGCACGCCCGCCATGCCGGCCAGCACGTACAGCGCGAGCGACAGGAAGCCACGGCCGGCGCCGAGCGCGGTGCCGACGAGCAGCACGGCGAGGGTCTGGCCGGTCACCGGCACCGGGGAGCCCGGCACGGGCACGGAGATCTGGGCGGCCAGGCCGGTGAGGGCGGCGCCGCCGGCGACGAGCGCGATGTCGCGGACGCGGGAGGCGGGGAGCAGGTCGGCGAGGACCTGCCCGGTGCGTGCGGGGGCTGCGGCGGCGGTGCTCATGGGGACTCCGCGAGGTGAGGGCGGTACGGGACGCTGTGACGCTATCCCAGGGGGTTGCGGTCCCTCACCGTCAGTGGTCGACAAAGGCGGGATCACGGGCTTGGTGGGCTCCGGACAAAGGAGGTGCGGTACACCCCGTGCGGGGTGATGCCGGTCACTGAGGCAGGGACGTACGGCTCACAGGGGCGGTCTCCGGGGCGACTGTAGGGTTCCGCCAATCATGTTGCCCGCGTATGAAGAACCGTCTCGCCCGTCGGTCGCCGTCTGGGCAGCACGGGCCCGCTTTGCTAGCTTCGAACGCATGGTCGCTCAGTCCCGGAACTTCACGTCGCGTCGCCACGTCGACCTGCGACGCGTGGGCGCGGCCGCCTGTCGCCGTCCGGGGTGAGCCGGCCCGGGTGACCCGGCCCGGCTCGCCGTTCAGCACGGCGCAGTGTCGGACCGGATCCCGAGGAAGCTCCCCATGCCCCGTACCGCGGCACCCACTCTTTCGTCCCCGATCCCCCGTGTCGCCGACCGTGACCGGCGCCGGACCAGTGCCAGCGTCGTCCTGCGGTCGGTGCTGGAACACGGGCCCGTGGCGCGCAGCACCATCGCCCGGCTGACCGGGCTGTCCCCCGCGTCGGTGACCGGCCACTGCGCCCACCTCACCGGGCTGGGGCTGATCCGCGAGGCGGCGGCGCCCCGGGCGTCCGGCGGGGTCGGGCGCCCGCACGTACCGGTCGACCTGGACGACTCGCGGCTCGTGGTCGGCGGGGTGCATGTGGCGGTGCCGTACACCACGGTGGCGCTGCTCGATCTGCGCGGCCGGGTCGTGGCGGTGCGGGAGGTGCCGCACTCCGGCGCGGTCGATCCGTACGACGTCCTGGACGGGGCCGCCGACGCGCTGGCCGGGCTGCTCGACGCACGTCCCGGTGTCCGGCCGCTCGGTGTCGGCTTCGCCGCCGGGGGCTGGGTGGACCGGGCCTCGGGGGTGGTCGTCGAGCATCCGCTGCTGGGCTGGCGCGAGGTGCCGGTGCGTGACGTGCTCGGCGCCCGCACCGGGCTGCCGGTCCATGTGGACGGGCACGCGCGGGCGTTGGTGAACGCGGAGCGGCTGTTCGGGCGGGCGCGCGGCAGCCGCAGTGTGCTGCACCTGTTCGTCGGCAACGTGGTCGACGCGGCGTTCGCGACGAACGACGAGGTGCACCACGGTCCCCGCTCGCAGGCCGGCACGATCGCGCACCTGCCGGTGCCGGGCGGCACGGAGCGGTGCGCCTGCGGCCGGACGGGGTGCCTCCAGGCCGAGTTGAGCGAGCGGACGCTGTGCCGCCGGGCGCGGGCGGCCGGGGTCATCGGCGGCACGAACCCCCGGCACGTGGTGCGTGCCGCGCGCGACGGGGACACGGCGGCCGTGCGGCTGCTGACCGAGCGGGCGCGGATGACGGGCCGGGCCGTGGGGCTGCTGCTCGACGTGCTCAACCCGGAGACCGTGGTGGTCACGGAGATCGGTGTCCTCAGCCGGGGGGACTGTCTCGGCGCGCTGCGCGCCGCGGTGGGCGACGCGCGCGCGGAGTCGGTCGTACCGTCGAGTTTCCCGGATTCCGTGCTGGCGGTGGCGGGTGGTTCGGTGGCTCTGGACGTGCTCTACCGGGACCCCTTGGGCGCGTCCGCGGGCGCACTGCCTGACGCTATTTAATTCAGAAACTCCGAATATTGACAGGGGTCACTCGCGACCGGGAACATGCTGGTCATGAGCCTGTTCGTGAGCTGTCGCACCCACTGTTGCTGACACGTCGCCGCGTGTGAAGCGCTCATCACCTCCTGCGTGAATTCTCTTTTCCCGGCCCTTTCACGGCCCCCTTCCTGAATTCCGCATGCCTATTTCCGTTTCCCACTCTTCATGGAGTCCTCCCATGCCTTCCTCCCCCGTGTCGGGTGTCGACCGACGGCTCTTCCTCACCTCGGTGCTCGGCACCGTGGCCGGTGTCGCGGGCCTCAGCGGCTGCGCCGGCGGCGCGGCCGCCGACAGCGAGGGCGCCTCGACCGCCCCGCTCGCCGACAAGGTGCCCGCGGGCACCTCGTTGAAGATCGCCTCGTATCAGAACGTCCAGCAACTGCAGTTCAAGCTGGCGAAGTTGGGTGATCCACCGTTCGAGGTGGGCAGTTGGCTGAACATCGGCGCGGGTCCCGACGTCATCAACGCCTTCCGCTCCGGGTCCCTGGACGTGGCCAACAACGCGGGCATCCCGCCGATCCAGGCGCACTACCAGGGCTTCGACGCGAAGATCGTGGCGATCAACATCACCCGCAAGCCGAACTACCTCTTCGCCACCAAGCCCGGCAGCGACATCCGCACGGTCGCGGACTTCAAGGGCAGGCGCCTGGCGTTCTCGCAGGGCCAGGCGCAGGGCGTCGTCCTGCTGCGGGCCCTGAACAAGGCCGGCCTGAAGTACGACGACGTGGAGCTGGTCCCGCTGACCAGCAACCAGTTCCTCACCGCCCTGCAGTCCGGCCAGGTCGACGTCGCCCCGCTCGCCAACAGCCAGGCCCCCGCCTATCTGAAGCAGTACGAGGGCAAGGGCGCCCGCACCGTCGTCACCGACGTCGTCGACCTGCTGAACCTGCTGTGGGCGCCGGTCTCCGTGCTGAACGACAAGGCGAAGGCCGCCGCGGTCGCCGCCTACATCCCGTACTGGGCCAAGGGCCAGGTGTGGGCGTACGAGCACCCGGACGTCTGGAACCGGGAGTTCTACGTCAAGACGCAGAACCTGTCCCTCGCGCAGGCCGAGGCGATCACGGAACTCGCCAACAAGCCGCTGTTCCCGCCGTCCTGGCGCGAGGCCATCACGTGGGAGCAGGAGACCGCCGATCTGCTCGCGAGGGGCGGCTTCGTGAAGAAGTTCGACGTCGGCGAGCTCTTCGACCACCGCTTCGAGGGCATCGCGGCCAAGTCCGTGCCCGCCGAATACCGGAGGTGACCGTCATGACCACCACGACCACCACGACCGTGACAGAGGCACCGCCTCTGGCCAGACCGGACCGCCGCGTCCGCCGGCGCCGCCCCCTGGCCCCCGGCCGGCGTCTGCCCGCCGCCCGGCTCGCCGGTCCCCTGCTGCTCGTCGCGCTGTGGGCCGCCGCCTCCGCCGCCGGTGCGCTCGACCCCGGCGCGATCCCGGCGCCGTGGACCGTCGTGGAGACCGGCGCCCACCTGTGGACGGGCGGGTCCCTGCCGGACGACATCCTGACGTCCTTGCAGCGGGCCGGGACCGGGTTCGTCCTCGGGCTCACCGCCGGTGTCGTCCTCGCCCTGGCGTCCGGGCTCACCCGGACCGGGGAGGCGCTGATCGACGGGACGGTCAACCTCAACCGGGCCATCCCGACGCTGGGTCTCATCCCGCTGTTCATCCTGTGGCTGGGCATCGGCGAGACCTTCAAGATCGCGATCATCGCCATCGTCGTCTACATCCCGATCTATCTGAACACCCATGCCGCGCTGTCCGGCATCGACAGCCGCTTCGTGGAACTCGCCGAGGTGCAGGGCCTGAACCGGTTCCGCTTCATCCGGCAGATCGTCGTCCCGGGCGCGCTGCCCGGCTTCTTCGTCGGGCTGCGGCTCGGCGTGACCGGGTCCTGGCTGGGCCTGGTGGTACTGGAGCAGATCAACGCCACCAGCGGCCTCGGCTACATGATGTTCCAGGCGCAGAACTACGGCCAGACGGACGTCATCCTCGTCGGCCTCGTCGTCTACGGCGTCTTCGGCCTGGTCTCCGACAGCGCGGTCCGCCTCATCGAACGGAGGGTGCTGTCGTGGCGCCGCACACTGAGCAGCTGACCCGTCCCGCCGTGCAACTGCGCGGTCTGACCCGGTCCTTCGACGGACGGACCGTCCTCGACGGCATCGACCTCGACCTGCCCGCCGGCCAGTTCACGGCCCTGCTCGGGCACAGCGGCTCCGGCAAGAGCACGCTGCTGCGGGCCGTCGCGGGCCTGGACCACCACGTGACAGGCAGCGGGCAGCTGACCGCCCCGGAGCGGGTGTCCGTGGTCTTCCAGGACGCCCGGCTGCTGCCCTGGCGCCGGGTCCTGGACAACGTCCTCCTCGGCCTCGACGGCAAGGACGCGGCGGAGCGGGGCCGCGAGGCCCTCGCCGAGGTCGGGCTGAAGGGCCGGGAGCGGGCCTGGCCGAACGAGCTGTCCGGTGGCGAGGCGCAGCGGGCCGCGCTGGCGCGCTCCCTGGTGCGCGAGCCGGAACTGCTGCTGGCCGACGAGCCGTTCGGGGCGCTGGACGCCCTGACCCGGATCAGGATGCACAACCTGCTGCGGGAGCTGTGGCAACGCCACCGCCCGTCCGTCCTGCTCGTCACCCACGACGTCGACGAGGCGATCGTGCTCGCCGACCGGGTGCTCGTCCTGGAGCACGGCCGGATCGGGCTCGACGTGACGATCGACCGCGACACGCCCCGGTCGGCGTACCGCGAACGGCTGCTCGCGGCGCTCGGCGTGACCGAGGACCTGAGGTGACCACCGGCCCGCGCGACCGCACTCCCCCGCGACCCCGACCTAGGACTCCCATGACCCGACAGCTCCACCTCAACGCCTTCCTCATGAACACCGGCCATCACGAGGCCTCCTGGCGGCTTCCGGAGAGCGATCCGTACGCGCACGTCGACCTCGCCCACCATGTACGGCTGGCGCGGACCGCCGAGCGCGGCACCTTCGACTCGCTCTTCCTCGCCGACGGCCCCCAGCTGTGGAGCAACCTCGCGCAGCGGCCCGCCGGCGCCCTGGAGCCGCTGACGCTGCTCACCGCGCTGGCCACGGCCACCGAGCACATCGGGCTGATCGCCACCGCCTCCACGTCCTACAACTCGCCCTACAACCTGGCCCGCAAGTTCGCCTCGCTGGACATCGTCAGCGGCGGCCGGGCCGGCTGGAACATCGTCACCACCGCCGGTGCCGAGGCCGCCCGGAACTTCGGCCTGGACGCGGAGCCCGCGCACGCCGAGCGGTACGCCCGGGCCGCCGAGTTCCTGGACGTCGCCCGGAAGCTGTGGGACAGCTGGGAGGACGACGCGATCGTCGCCGACAAGGCGGCCGGCGTGTGGGGCGACGACAGCAAGATCCATCCGCCGCGGCACCGGGGGACGTACTTCCGGGTCGAGGGGGCGCTCAACGTCCCGCGCAGCCCGCAGGGGTACCCGCTGCTCGTACAGGCCGGGTCGAGCGAGGACGGCAAGCGCTTCGCCGCGCGCCACGCGGAGGCCGTGTTCACGGCGCAGCAGACCATCGAGGACGCGCGGGCCTTCTACGCCGACCTCAAGGCCCGTACCGCCGAGGCGGGCCGGGACCCCGACCACATCAAGGTGCTGCCGGGCATCGTCCCGGTGATCGGATCCACCGAGGCCGAGGCCCGGGCGGCCGAGCGGGTGCTGGAGGACCACATCGTGCACACGCACGGCGTGGCCCGGCTGGAGAGTCTGCTGCAGCTGGAGCCGGGCACCCTCGAGCTGGACGGCCCATTGCCCGCCGACCTGCCGTCCGAGGACGCCGTCGAGGGCGCCAAGAGCCGGTACACGCTCGTCGTGCAGCTGGCCCGGCGCGAGCGCCTCACGGTCCGGCAGCTGATCGGACGGCTCGGCGGCGGGCGCGGCCACCTCACCTTCGCCGGTACGCCCGAGCAGGTCGCCGACGCCATCGAGACGTGGTTCACGCAAGGAGCCGCCGACGGCTTCAACATCATGCCGCCGGTGCTCCCGTCCGGTCTGGACGCCTTCGTGGACCAGGTGGTGCCGATCCTGCGCGAGCGCGGCCTGCTGCGCACCGCGTACGGCCCGCGCCGCACGCTGCGCGAGCGCTACGGGCTGCCGCGCCCCGCCAACCAGTACACCGTCCGCGAGAACGCCCTCGTCTGAACCAGACGCCTACCGGAAGGACCATCCGTGTCAGACATCGAGATCCAGAAGATCACCGCGCACATCGGGGCCCGTGTGTCCGGCGTCGACATCTCCCGGCCGCTCGCCGAGGAGACCGTCACCGCGCTGCGTGAGGCCCTCAACGTCCACAAGGCGCTCGTCCTGGACGACGTGGACCTGGACGACGCCGGCCACCAGGACTTCGTCCGGCACTTCGGCGACGTCACCACCGCCCACCCGACGGTCTCCTCGATCGCCGGCGCCCCGAACGTGCTGCCCGTGGACAGCGAGCGGGGCCGTGCCGCCAACCACTGGCACACCGACGTCACGTTCGTCCTCAACCCGCCGCAGGCCACGACCCTGCGCAGCATCACCCTCCCGCCGTACGGCGGCGAGACGCTGATCGCGAACGCGGCGGCCGCCTACCGCCAGCTGCCCGAACCGCTGCGCACACTGGCGGACACCCTGTGGGCGGAGCACACCAACGACTACGACTACGCGGTGCCGGACGAGGAGATCGACGAGCAGCAGGCGGCGCAGCGCGCCCAATTCACCTCGATCACGTACCGCACGGCCCACCCGGTGGTGCGCGTCCATCCGCTGACCGGTGAACGCGGCCTGTTCATCGGCGGGTTCGCGCAGCGGATCGTGGGGCTGTCGCCGGGCGAGTCCCGCAAGATCCTCGACCTGCTCCAGGCGTACGTCACCCGGCCGGAGAACATCCTGCGCCACCGCTGGTCGGAGAACCAGCTGGTCGTCTTCGACAACCGCATCACGCAGCACTACGCGGTCGACAACTACGACGGCCGGCCGCGCCGTCTGCACCGGGTGACCGTCGCCGGTGACGTGCCGGTCGGCATCGAGGGGAAGGCGAGCTACTCGATCGAGGGGGACGCCTCGCACTACACGCCGGTCGCGGCGTGACGCGGGAGTCACACAGGGTGCGGCCGGTGTCCGCATAGTGGGCAGCCTCTCCTCCTGAGCGGAGAGGCTGCCCATGCTGTGGGGGTTTTTTACCCTCTCACGCATTGGACGAGCCGCTCCCATGCAGCACAGCACCACCGAGTCGACGCCTCCCGAGGCGGCCGATGTCTCCCTGTCCCACGGCCTCAAGCAGCGCCATCTGTCGATGATCGCCCTCGGCGGTGTCATCGGCGCCGGCCTGTTCGTGGGGTCCGGGGCCGGGATCGCCGCCGCCGGACCGTCGATCGTCGTCGCCTATGTCGTCTCCGGCCTCCTCGTGATGCTGGTGATGCGGATGCTCGGCGAGATGTCGGCCGCGTATCCCTCCTCCGGTTCCTTCTCCGCGCACGCCGAGCGGGCGATCGGCCCCTGGGCGGGGTTCACCGCCGGCTGGTCCTTCTGGGTCCTGCTGTGCACGGCCGTCGGGCTGGAGGGCATCGGCGCGGCGAAGATCGTCACGGGCTGGCTGCCCGGCACCCCGGAGTGGGCCTGGGTGGCCCTGTTCATGGTGGTGTTCTGCGGCGCGAACCTGGCCGCGGTGAAGAACTTCGGGGAGTTCGAGTTCTGGTTCGCCGCGCTGAAGGTCGGCGCGATCGCGCTGTTCCTGGTGCTGGGCGGGCTGGCCATCGCCGGCCTGCTGCCCGGCGCCGACGCGCCCGGGACCGCGCACCTCACCGGTGAGGGCGGCTTCCTGCCGAACGGCACCGACGGGCTGATCATCGGCCTGCTGGCGTCGGTGTTCGCCTACGGCGGCATGGAGACGGTCACCATCGCGGCGGCCGAGTCGGAGGACCCGGTCAGCGGGGTGGCGCGCGCGGTGCGCACGGCCATGTGGCGGATCGCCCTGTTCTACATCGGCTCGATGGCCGTCGTGGTCACCCTGGTCCCCTGGAACTCGGCGGCGGTCGTCGAGGACGGCCCCTACGTGGCCACCCTCGACCGGCTCGGCATCCCCGGCGCCGGGCAGCTGATGAACGTGGTGATCCTGGTCGCCCTGCTGAGCGCCATGAACGCCAACATCTACGGCTCGTCGCGCATCGCCTACTCCCTCGTCCGGCGGGGCCAGGGCCCGGCGGCGCTGGGCCGGGTGTCGGGCGGGGTGCCGAGGGTCGCGGTCCTCGCGTCGTCCGTCTTCGGCTTCGTGTGCGTCGTCCTGTCGTACTGGCGTCCTGACGACGTCTTCCCGTGGCTGCTGAACATGATCGGCGCGGTCATCCTGGTCGTCTGGATCTTCATCGCGGTCTCCCAGCTGCGGCTGCGCCGCCGTCTGGAGCGCGAGACGCCTCAGAAGCTGGTCGTGCGGATGTGGGCGTTCCCGGCGCTGACGTGGGTGGCGCTGGCCGGTATGGCCGCGATCTTCGTGCTGATGGCCCGCGAGCCCGACACCCGGGTGCAGCTGTACTCCACGGGCGCGATGACCCTGTTCCTGGCGGCGGCCGGGTACGCCTGGCAGCGCTCGCGCGCCAGGACCTGACCGGTCCGGCACCCCGCGAAGCCCCCGTGTGATCCACACGGGGGCTTTTTGCTGTTAGCTTGTTGTTGCAAGCCACTTGCAACAAGCGCTCTGAGGGGACCTCCATGCCCGTCTACACACTCCCGGACCTGCCCTACGACTACGCCGCGCTCGCGCCCGTGATCAGCCCCGAGATCATCGAGCTGCATCACGACAAGCACCACGCGGCCTATGTGAAGGGCGCCAACGACACGCTGGAGCAGCTGGCCGAGGCGCGGGACAAGGAGGCGTGGGGGCAGATCAACGGGCTGGAGAAGAGCCTGGCCTTCCATCTGTCGGGGCACATCCTGCACAGCATCTACTGGCGGAACATGTCCGGCGACGGAGGCGGCGAGCCGCTGGAGAAGGACGGTGTGGGCGAGCTCGCCGACGCCATCGCCGAGTCCTTCGGCTCCTTCCCCCGCTTCAAGGCGCAGCTGTCCAAGGCCGCCGCGACCACCCAGGGCTCGGGCTGGGGGGTGCTCGCGTACGAGCCGCTGAGCGGCCGGCTGATCGTCGAGCAGGTCTACGACCACCAGGGCAACGTGGGCCAGGGCGCCACCCCGATCCTGGTCTTCGACGCCTGGGAGCACGCCTTCTACCTGCAGTACCGCAACCAGAAGGTGGACTTCATCGAGGCGATGTGGCAGGTCGTCGACTGGAGGGACGTCGCCGCGCGGTACGCGGCCGCCCGCTCCCGCGCCGATGTGCTGCTGCTCGCCCCCTGACCCCGTGAGTCGTCCTGCCTCGTGATCGTCTTCTCACCGCTCACGCACGGCAGGCGGAAGGACGGAGGCCCCCGCGCGGACGTGACGCACGGGGGCCTCCGGTGTCCGGGGCGCCAAGGTCGTCTCCGTCACGGGGCCGACGGGCCGCGCGGCTCGGGCTCGCAGGGCACGTTCAGGGAGAGCAGCGCGGCCGATCCGTCGGGGGCCAGGCGCAGTTCGCTGAGGGCGGTGTTGCGCAGCCGCGGGAACACCCTGCGGTACTCCCGGGCCGGGATGGACAGCAGGGTGCACAGCACCAGCCGCAGCAGGGTGTTGTGGGCGACCACTAGCACACGCCCGCCCGGGTGCCGGGCGGCGACCCGGCGCAGGGCGGCGACCCCGCGCGCCGCGGCGGCGGCCGGGTCCTCGGCGCCGGGGAACGGGTGCGCCACCGGATCGGCGCGGTACGCCGCCGCGGCGGCCGGGTCCTCGCTGGCGAACTCGGCGAGCGTACGGCCCTCCAGGACGCCGAAGTCGCATTCGCGCAGCCCGGGTTCGCGGCGCGGGGTCAGGCCGAGGGCACGGCAGGCGGGCTCGGCGGTGACGACGGCCCGGGACAGCGGCGAGGTCCAGATCGCGTCGACCGGGTGGGCGGCGGCCCAGCGGCCGAGCGCCTCGGCCTGGGCCCGTCCGGTGCCGGTGAGGGGCACGTCGCTGACCCCGGCGTAGCGGTTCTCGGCGTGCCAGACGGTCTGCCCGTGCCGGGCCAGCAGCAGCGTCGTGCTCGTGCGCGTGGTCATGAGTCGGCAGTATCCCCGTCAAGGCGGGCGTGCGCGTGCGCCGCGACCGGCGGGGGCAGCCAGCCGCGGGCGGTCAGCTCGTCGACCAGGCGGGCGTAGGGCCCGGCGAAGAGGGCGGTGCGCCCGGGCCGGGGTTCGACGGCCGGGCCGAGGCGGACCATGGCCTCCGCGGCGTCCGTGAGCCCCGGCGCGGCGCCCGTGCCGTACGCCGCCAGCGCGGCCATCCCCAGGGCCGGTTCGGTCTGCCGGGGCACCCGGGCCGGCCGGCCCAGCACGTCGGCGCGCAGCTGGTTCCAGTACGGGCTGCGGGCCGCGCCGCCGGTGAAGGTGAGCGGGCCGTCGACCGGGGCGCCGAGGTGGTGCAGGTAGTCCAGGCACAGGCGTTCGGCGAAGGCGACGCCCTGGAGGAGTCCGGCCCACAGGTCGGCGTCCGACTCCGGTTCGCCGAGGACGAGCGAGGTGGCGCCGGGCGCCAGGAACGGGAACCGCTCGCCGGGCGAGACCAGCGGATAGGTGACCGCGCCGGACGGCTCGTGGGCGGCGGCCCGCTCGTCCATGGCGGCGGGGTCGGCGCCGGGGAACGCGGCCGTGAGGACGCCCGCGCCCACGCTGGAGGCGCCGCCGGGCAGCCAGCTGCCGTCGGGGGCGCGGTGGTTGTAGACCACGCCGGCCGGGTCGCGGACCGGGGTGAGGGACGCGCCCTTGAGGACGAGGGTGGTGCCGAGCACCGAGTTCCAGGCGCCGGGGCGCAGCGCGGCGGAGGCGATCTGGGCCGCGCAGCCGTCGGTCATGCCGGCGACGACGGGGGTGCCGGCGGGGATGCCGGTGGCGTCGGCGGCGGACGCGGAGACCTCGCCGAGCCGGGTGCCTGGCGGCACGACGTCCGGGACCGCCTCGCCGGGCAGGCCGAGCCGGGCCAGCGCGTCCGGCCAGGCGCCGCGCTCCGGGTCGTAACCGGTCTTCAGGGCGTGACTGGAGTCGGCCGGGGGCAGGACGCCGGTGAGCAGCAGGACCATCAGGTCCGGCTGGTGGGTGATCCGGCCCGGCCCGTGGGTCTCGGTCAGCCACAGGGCCTTCGGCAGCGCCCAGGTGTCCTGCATGGCGAGCCCCGCCCCGCGCACCCGCGCCGCCTGCTGTGTCGCGCGGGCGTCGTCGTACATGAGCGCGGGGCTCGTCGGGTGGCCGGCGCCGTCGGTGAGCAGGACGGTCCCGGACGTGCCGCAGAGCGCGAGCCCCCCGATCCGGGTCCCCGCCCGCCCGCGCAGCGCGGCCCGGGTGGCCGCGCACAGGCCGTCCCACCAGCCGGCCGGGTCCTGTTCGTGCCGTACGCCGTCGCGCCGTCCGGTCAGCGGCGCCGACCCGCCGCCGAGGACCGTGCCGTCCCCGGTGACGAGCAGGGCGCGCACGCTCTGGGTGCCCAGGTCGATCCCGAGCCAGGCCACGTCGTCCCGGTCCGCCATCCGGTCCCCCGCACAGTTGGAAACGTTAACTTCTCACTCTGCACCGATATTTTCCCGTGCGCGAGGGATTGACGCCCAACTTCCTTGGTTCCACCCTCTGTTAACGACTCGACTCGCCGTGTTGGCCCCTCTCGCACCCGGATGGCCCGAGCCCCACGTGGAGGTCACGGATGGACACGCACGCGCACGACCGCCGGCGCTTCCTGGCGCTGGGCGCCGCCCTGGCCGCCTCGCCCCTGCTGACCGCCTGCGGGACCGGGTTCGGCGGCGGGGACGACAAGAGCGACGGCTCGGCGGCGGACGACGTCACCGGCTCCTTCGACTGGCGGCGGGAGAAGGGCACGACCGTCAAGGCCCTGCTGAACAAGCACCCGTACACGGACGCACTGATAGCCGATCTGAAGTCGTTCACCGAGAAGACCGGCATCGAGGTCGAGTACGACGTCTTCCCCGAGGACAACTACTTCGACAAGCTCACCGTCGACCTGTCCAGCGGACGCGCCTCCTACGACGTCTTCATGCTGGGCGCGTACATGGTGTGGCAGTACGGGCCGCCCGGCTGGCTGGAGGACCTGGGGCCCTGGATGCGCAACTCCTCGGCCACCGGCGCCGAATGGGACCAGGCCGACTTCTTCCCCAACCTCCTCCAGGCGGACCAGTGGTCCCTGAAGGCGGGGGCCCCGCTCGGGCAGGGCGGGCAGTACGCGCTGCCGTGGGGCTGGGAGACCAACGTCGTCGCCTACAACACGGAGGTGTTCAGGAAGCTGGGCCTCAGGCCCGCCGAGACCTTCGACGAGCTGCGCGACATCGCCGGGACCATCAAGCGGAAGGCGCCGGGCGCCGGGTTCGACGGCATGTACGGGATCGCCGTGCGCGGCTCGCGGAGCTGGGCGACGATCCACCCCGGCTTCATGACCATGTACGCCCGCAACGGGCTGAAGGACTTCACGGTCGAGGGCGGGAAGCTCACACCGGCGATGAACAGCCCCGAGGCCGTCGCGTTCACCCGGGACTGGGCCGCCATGGTCAAGCAGGGCGGGCCGCCGTCGTGGACGTCGTACACCTGGTACCAGTGCTCCAGCGACCTGGGCGCGAGGAAGGCCGGGATGCTGTTCGACGCGGACACCGCCGCCTACTTCCAGGCGGTCGAGGGCGCCAGCCCGGCCTCCGGGAAGATCGCCTTCCACCCCGGCCCCAAGGGGCCCGACGGGTCGCTGGCCACCAACATGTGGATCTGGTCGCTCGGCATGAACGCAAGGAGCCGGAAGAAGAGCGCCGCCTGGCTGTTCCTGCAGTGGGCGACCGGCAGGGAGCACCTGCGCAGGAGCGCGATCCGGCACAACCACATCGACCCGGTACGGAAGTCGGTCGCCGAGGACCCCGCCTACAAGGACAAGATGAAGCACCTGCCCGGCTTCATCGAGACCTTCGAGACCGTCGTCGACCGGACGAGGATCCAGTTCACCCCGCAGGAGCAGTTCTTCGACGCCACCACCAGCTGGGCCGCCGCCCTCCAGGAGATCTACGGCGGCCAGGGCGCGAAGCAGGTGCTCGACGACCTGGCGGGCGACCTCGCCGGCAAGGTGGACTAGCGCGATGGGATGGCGGCCCGCCCTGCGCCCGTACGTCCTGATCGTCCCCGCCCTGCTGCTGACCTGCGGAATCCTCTACCCCTTCGGGCTCGGCCTGTACTACACGCTCTTCGACTTCTCGGCGAGCAAACCGCAGCCGGACCTGGTGCGGCTGGAGAACTACACGACCGTCTTCACCGAGGAGGCGTTCTGGAACTCGGCCTGGGTGACGGTCCTGTACGCGGTCGGCGCCGCCGCGGCCGAGACGGTCCTCGGGGTGTCCGTCGCCCTGCTGCTGCACCGTTCGTCACTCGTCGGGCGGGTGCTGGAGAAGATCCTCATCCTGCCGCTGATGATCGCGCCGGTGATCGCGGCGATCATCTGGAAGCTGATGCTCCAGCCGTCGGTCGGGGTGGTGAACCATCTGCTGCGGCCCTTCGGGCTGGGCGGCGTGCAGTGGACGGACACCCCGACCGGGGCCCTGCTGTCGTCCATCGCCGTGGACGTCTGGGTCTACACCCCGTTCGTGGCGATCCTGGCGCTCGCCGGGCTGCGGTCCCTGCCCACCTCGCCGTTCGAGGCGGCGGCCGTCGACGGGGCGGGCTGGTGGTACACCTTCCGCCGGCTGACCCTGCCGATGCTGTGGCCGTACGTGCTGGTCGCGGTGATCTTCCGGTTCATGGACTCGCTGAAGGTGTTCGACATCATCTACGCCCTCACCGAGGGCGGGCCGGGCGACTCCACCGTCGTCCTGCAGATCCGGGCCTATCTGGAGGCGATCCGCTTCCAGCGCTACTCGTTCGGCATCAGCTACACGATCGTGCTGTGGGCCGTGGTGTACCTGGCGGCGATGGTGCTGGTGAAGCACCTCGGGAAGATCCAGCGGAAGGCGGCGGAGGCGAAATGACCGTGAGCAGGCGCCTGTTGGGCTGGATGGCGGACGCCGCCCTGATCCTCTACTTCGTCTTCGCGCTGTTCCCGATCGCCTGGATGGTGATCCTGTCGCTGAAGCCGGCGAACCAGCTGTTCTCCACCTACTTCTCCTTCTCCCCCACTCTCGACGGCTACCGCACGGTCCTCGGCGACAGCGAGGGCATCCCCTTCGTGCGGTTCTTCGTCAACAGCCTGGTGGTGTCGGTGGGGGCGGTGCTCCTGTCGCTCGTCGTCGGCCTGCCGGCGGCGTACGCCTCGGCACGCTGGCGGTTCAAGGGCTCCGAGAACCTGATGTTCACGCTGCTGTCGTTCCGGTTCGCGCCCGAACTCACCGTGATCATCCCGCTGTTCGTGCTGTACCAGAAGCTCGGGCTGTTCGACACCTATGTCGGCATGGTGTGGGTGCTCCAGCTGGTCACGCTGCCGCTGATCGTGTGGATCATGCGCTCGTACTTCGCGGACCTCACCCCCGAGCTGGAGCAGGCGGCCCTGCTCGACGGCTACAGCCGCAAGCAGGCGTTCGTGAAGGTGGCGCTCCCCCTGGTCAAACCGGGGGTGGCGGCCGTGTCGCTGCTGGCCTTCATCTTCGCCTGGAACAACTTCGTCTTCCCGCTCATCCTCACCTCCAGCGAGGCCCAGACGGTGACCGTCGGCGCCCTGTCCTTCCTCGGCGGCGACCGGCCCAAGTACAACCTGACGGCCGCCGCCGCGCTGGTCTCCGTCGTACCGCCGCTGCTGCTCGCGCTCACCATCCAGCGGTACCTGGTGCGGGGGCTGTCGTTCGGGGCGGTGAAGTCGTGATCCGGCTGCGGGGCGTCGCCAAGGCGTACGGCGCCGTCCGGGCGCTCGACGGGCTGGACCTGGACGTGCGCGAGGGCGAGTTCTTCTGCCTGCTCGGCTCGTCCGGCGCCGGGAAGACCACCACGCTGAAGACCGTCGCCGGGCTGGAGCTCCCCGACGCCGGGACCGTCGAGCTCGACGGTGTGGACCAGCGCGGGGTCGAACCGTACGACCGGGGCGTGGCCATGTGCTTCGAGAGTTACGCCCTGTACCCGCACAAGTCGGTGTACGACAACCTCGCCTTCCCGCTCCGCTCGCCGCGCCACCGCCTCCCCGCGGCACGGGCGCGCGAGCGGATCGGGGAGGTGGCCGGGCTCCTCGGCATCGCGGCCCTGCTGGACCGGCCCGTCGGGCAGCTGTCCAACGGGCAGCGCCAGCGGGTCGCCCTCGGCCGGGTCCTGGTCCGCCCCGCCCGCGCCTTCCTGCTGGACGAGCCGCTCTCCCACCTCGACGCCAAGCTCCGCCAGCAGATGCGCGCCGAGCTGAAGGCGATCGGGTCGGTGCGCCGCACCACCACGCTGTACGTCACCCACGACTCCGTCGAGGCCCTGGCGCTCGGCGACCGGATCGGGGTCATCCGGGACGGGCGGATCGTGCAGACCGGGACGCGGGAGGAGATCTGGTACCGGCCCCATGACACGGAGGTGGCGCGGGCGTTCGGCCGGCCCCGGATCAACCTGCTGCCCGGCACCGTCACTCCCGGCGGCGGCTTCCGGTCGGCGGACGGCGGGGTCGAGCTGGACCTGCGGGCGCGGGCGGCGCCGGGCACCGGGGTGCTGATCGGTGTCCGGCCCCGCGATCTCACCCTGGGCGCGGGCCCCGGTCACACGCTCACCGGCACGGTCTACGTCACCGAGGTGCTGGGCCGCTCGGTGGAGGTCACCGTGCGGCTCGGCGACCAGCGCGTGGCGCTCGTCGTCCCGCGCGGCGAGGCGGCCGGTCTCCGTCCCGACGATCCGGTACGACTGTCGGTCCGGCCTGAGAACCTGCTGCTGTTCGAGGCCGACCGGCCGGAGCGTCCAGGACGAAGGATCGGACCATGAACCACGCACAGCAGGGCCCCGCCGCCCGTCAGGCCGCGATGGCCGAGCAGGTCCTCGCCGACGGGTCGGCGACCGCCGCGGACCTGGCCGAGCGGTTCGGGGTGAGCCTCATGACCATCCACCGGGACCTGGACGAGCTCGAACGGCAGGGCATCGTCCGCAAGTTCCGGGGCGGCGTGACCGCGCAGCCCTCCGGCGTGTTCGAGTCCAACGTGCAGTACCGGCTGAAGACCATGCGCGCCGAGAAGGCCGCCGTCGCCGAGCGCGCCCTGAAGCTCGTCGAGCCCGGCATGGCGATCATGCTGGACGACTCCACGACCACCCTGGAGATAGCCCGCGGGCTGCGGCTGGGCGAGATCACCCCGCTGACGGTCGTCACCAACTTCCTGGAGGCCATCAACCTGCTCGCCGACCAGCGCGGCATCCGCCTGATGGCCCTCGGCGGCGACTACGACCCGCTGCACTCGTCCTTCCTGGGCGTGTCCTGCGTCGAGGCGATCGAGCAGCTGCGCGTCGACGTCTGCTTCGCGTCCACGTCGGCCGTGCGCGGCGGCTACGCCTACCACCAGGAGCAGCACATCGTGTCGGTGAAGCGCGCCATGCTCGACGCGGCCGCGCGCAACGTCCTGCTGATCGACCACACGAAGCTCGCCCGCGCCGCCCTGCACCGGGTGGTCCCGCTGTCCCGTTTCGACCTGCTCCTCGTGGACGACGGGGCGTCGGCGGAGGCCCTGCGGGACCTGGACGAGCACAAGGTCCGCTACGAAGTGTGCACTTCGACCGCGACGAGGGGTGGCGATGATCGAGCTGGAGCTACGTGATCTGCGCAAGACCTACCGTGCGCGGGGCCGCCCGCCCGTGGCCGCCGTACGCGGCATCGACCTGGCCCTGCGCTCCGGTGAACTCCTCGGCCTGCTGGGCCCGTCCGGCTGCGGGAAGTCCACCACGCTGCGGATGATCGCCGGGCTGGAGGCGGTGACCGGCGGGGACATCCTGGTCGGCGGCGCGTCGGTGGCCGGCCTGCCCGCCCGGCGCCGCAACATCGGGGTCGCCTTCGAGAACTACGCGCTGTACCCGCCGCTGACGGTCGCGGAGAACCTGGCGTTCGGCCTGCGGGCCCGCAAAGGGGCCGACCGGGCGGACGTGGCCCGCCGGGTGAAGGAGATCGCCGAACGCGTGGACCTGACCGGCGTGCTCGACGCCCGCCCGGCCGGGCTGTCCAGCGGCCAGAAGCAGCGGGTGTCCCTGGCCCGCGCGCTGATCCGCGAACCCGACGTGCTGCTCCTGGACGAGCCCCTCTCGCACCTCGACGCCGCCCAGCGCGACACCACCCGCCGCGAACTCAAACGCATTCAGCGCGACCTGGGCCACACCACCATCCTGGTCACGCACGACCAGGAGGAGGCCCTGTCGCTGGCCGACCGGATCGCCGTGATGAAGGACGGCGTGATCCAGCAGCTCGGCACCCCGTACGAGATCTACGACAGCCCCGCCACCGTCTTCGTCGCGGACTTCGTCGGCGAACCCGCCATCAACCTGCTCCCCGGCACGGCGACCGCCGACGGCCACGCCCGGCTGTCGGCCACGGCCCGGATCGCGCTGCCGGTACCGGTGGCGGCGGGCCGCGAGGTGGTGGTCGGCATCCGCCCGGAGGACCTGGCGCTCGGCGGCGCGGACGGCCTCGCCGCCCGGGTCGTGGCCCACGAGCCGCTGCTGGAGTCGGGCCTCGCCACCCTCGCCGTCGACGGAGCCGACAAGCCGCTGGTGGTCCTCACCGGCCCCGAGGTCCGCCTCGCCCACGACGACCGCGTCCATGTCACCGCCGACCCCCGCCTCACCCATGTCTTCGACGCCGAGACAGGAGACTCCCTGCGATGACCCACGGGAACCGCGTGCGTGTGGTGGCCGCCGGCGACCACTTCATCCTGCCGTCCCTGATCCGCGAGGCCCTCGCCCGGGAGGCCGACTGCGAGACGGCCGAACTGACCCTCGGC
The DNA here is from genome assembly GCF_040645135.1 of Streptomyces sp. NPDC046859. NCBI lineage: Bacteria > Bacillati > Actinomycetota > Actinomycetes > Kitasatosporales > Streptomycetaceae > Streptomyces > Streptomyces sp. NPDC046859. The sequence continues at coordinate 338,148 of NZ_JBEYXR010000001.1, read as the reverse complement.
TGGCCGCTGGAACCGTTCCGCCCGGTGGCCGAGGTGACGGAGGCCAGCGACGCCGAGGACGAGCTGATCGCCGCGCTCGGCGGCGCGCAGGTGCTGGTCACCCAGATGGGCCCGGTGACCGAACGCGTCCTGGACGCCTGCCCCGCCCTGCGGCTGGTGGTGGTGTGCCGGGGCGGCCCGGTCAACGTCAACCTGGACGCGGCGAAACGCCATGACGTCCGCGTCTGCTACGCGCCCGGCCGCAACGCCGCCGCCACCGCCGAGTTCACCGTCGGCCTGCTGCTGTCCGCGCTGCGCCGCATCCCGCAGGCGCACGACCTGCTCGCCCGGCGGGGAAGCTGGGAGGGGGCGACCTACTACACGTACGCGCACAGCGGTCTGGAGCTGGAGGACCTGCCGGTCGGCCTGGTCGGCTACGGGGCGGTCGGCAGCCGGGTGGCCCGCGCGCTGTGCGCCTTCGGCGCCCGGGTGCTGGTGCACGACCCGTACGTCCGGGGCGAGATCCACGGCCTGTGGGTCGCCTCCCTCGACGACCTGCTGCGCGCCTCCCGGGCCGTCACCCTGCACGCCCGGCTCACCGACGAGACCCGCGGGCTGCTCGGCGCCCGCGAGCTGGCCCTGCTGCCCCGGGGCGCGGTCGTGGTGAACGCCGCCCGCGGCCCGCTGCTGGACGAGGACGCGCTGTGCGACGCGCTGGAGAGCGGCCAGGTGTCCGCGGCGGCCCTGGACACGTACGCGACCGAGCCGCTGCCCGCCCGGTCCCGGCTGCGCGCGCTCACCGACCGGGTGGTGCTCACCCCGCACCTGGGCGGCGCCTCCCGGGCCGTGGCGGAGAAGGCGGCGGCGATCGCCGCGGCGGAGGTGGGGCGCTGGGTGCGCGGCGAGCCCCTCGCGCACTGCCTGACGTGACGGGACCCGAGGAGGCTGGCATGTACGTCGGTATCGATGTGGGCACGTCCATGGTGAAGGCGGCGGCCTTCGACGGCGACGGACACGAGCGGGGCGTGGCGGCCCGCCCGGTGGCGCTCGCCCTGCGCGACGGCGTCGTCGAGCAGGACATGGACGAGGTGTACGGGGCGGTCGTCGCCGTCCTGGAGGAGCTGACCGCCCGGGTCCCGGAGCCGGTCGAGCTGGCCGGGCTCACCGGGCAGGGCGACGGGGTGTGGCTGGTCGACGGGCGGGGGCGGCCGGTGCGGGCCGCGGCCTCCTGGATGGACGGCCGGGCGCACGGACTGCTCGACCGGTGGCTGGCGGACGGCACGGCCGAGGCGGTGTTCCGGCGTACGGGCGGCGCGATGTTCCCGGGGTCCCCGGGGCCGCTGCTGGCCTGGCTGGACGCCCACGAGCCGGAGGCGCTGGACGCCGCGGCCGTCGCCCTGTACTGCAAGGACATGGTGTTCCGGCGGCTGACGGGCGCGGACGCGACGACGGACGTCTCGGACGCGTCGATGCCGTTCCTCGACCCGCTGACCCGCAGGTACGACGACAAGGTGGTGGAGCTGCTGGGGCTCACCCACCGGCGCGGTCTGCTCGCCCCCGTGAGCGATCCGGTGGCGACCGCTCCGGCGCGCGGCGAGGGGCTGCCCGCCGGGACACGGGTCGTGAACGGGCCGTACGACCTGCCGGCCTGCGCGCTGGGCGCGGGGGCGACCGCGCCCGGCGACGGTCTGCTCATCGTCGGGACGTGTCTGGCCGCGCTGGTCGCCACCACCGAGCTCGATCTCGGCGGCGAGCCGGCCGGCCTGTACATCAGCACCGACCGCGCCGGGCACTGGCTGCGGGCGATGCCGGCGATGGTCGGCACGGCGGCACTGGACTGGGTGCTGACGACGACCGGTGTGCGGCACGAGGAGGTCGACGGGCTGCTGGCCGGGACCCCGCCGGGGGCGCACGGGGTACGGGTCCTGCCGTACTTCGCGCCGTCCGGTGAGCGGGCGCCGTTCGTCGAGCCCCGGCTGCGCGCCGAGCTGACCGGAGTCTCCCTGGAGTCGACGCCCGCCGACCTGATCCGGGCGACCTGCGAGGGCATCGGCTTCGCCGCCCGGCACTGCCTGGCGGCGGCCGGGCTCACCGGCACGCTGGCCGTGTGCGGCGGCGGCACCCGCAGCCCCGCCTGGATGCGGCTGCTGGCCGACGTCCTGGGCCGGCCGCTGCGGGTCGTCGAGGGCGAGGTCGGCGCGCGGGGGGCGGTGCTCGCGGCGGCCGGGCGGTACGGGGTGCCGCTGGACACGGCGGCCTGGACCCGGCCGACGTCGGTCGTCGCACCCGACGCGGAGCGCGCCGCGTACTACGCGCGGGCGTACGAGGAGCACCTGGAACGGCTGGCGCAAGCCCGGCGGCGGGCGCGCGCCTGACGCCCTCCGGTCCCGACCGGCCCGGCAACTCCCCTACCAGAAAAGGGACATCCCATGCCTGTGAGACGTCGATCGCTGCTGCTCGCGGCGGCCGCCGGCCCGGCGCTGGCCGCCGTGCCCGCCCCCGCCTCCGCCGCCCCGGCGCGCCCGCGTCGGCCTCTCGTCATCGGCCATCGCGGTGCGGCCGGCTGGCGTCCCGAGCACACGGCGGCCTCGTACACGTACGCCGTGCAGACCGGGGCCGACTGGATCGAGCCCGACCTGGTGCCGACCAAGGACCATGTGCTGGTGGTCCGGCACGAGAACGAGATCTCGGGGACCACCGACGTGGCCGCGCACCCGGAGTTCGCGGACCGCCGGACGACGAAGACGGTGGACGGGCGGGCGGTGACCGGCTGGTTCACGGAGGACTTCACGCTGGCGGAGCTGAAGACGCTGCGGGCGGTGGAGCGGCTGCCGCAGGTCCGCAACCGCAACACCGTGTTCGACGGGCGCGAGGAGGTGCCGACCTTCCAGGAGGTGGTCGACCTGGCGCGCCGGCTGTCGAAGGAGCACGGCCGGACGATCGCCGTCTTCCCGGAGACCAAGCACCCGACCTACTTCCGCTCGCTGGGGCTGCCGCTGGAGCCGAAGCTGGTGGAGGCGGTGCGGCGCAACCGGCTGGGCCGCCGCGAGTGCGTGGTGCAGTCGTTCGAGCCGACCAGCCTGCGGCGGATCGCGGCGGCGCGGCTGGGGCTGGAGCTGTGGCAGGCGCTGGGGACCACGGGCGGGCCGTACGACCTGGTGTCGGCCGGGGATCCGACGACGTACCGGGACATGATGGCGCCGGCCGGGCTCGCCCGGATCGCGGAGTACGCCGGCTGGATCGGGCCCGACAAGTCCTCGGTGGCCGGTACGCCGCTCGTCGCGGACGCGCACGCGGCGGGGCTGCGGGTGGGGGCGTACACCTTCCGCGCGGAGAACCAGTTCCTGCCGGCGCATCTGCGGCGGGGAACCGGACCGAACGATTTCGGGGACGCGTTCGCCGAGTACGCGCTGTACTACGGACTGGGGGTCGACGCGGTGGTGACCGACTTCCCGGACCTGGCGGTGACGGCGAGGAGGGGTTGATGAGGACCCGCACACTGGAGTGCCCGACCTGCGGCACCATGCAGATCTTCCGGTTCCTCGAGAAGGACGAGAAGGCGTGGGTGCGGGAGAAGGAGGGGCCGAGCTTCTACGTGGACAACCTGTGGCGGTGCACCGCCAAGGGCTGTCTGACGTACTACCCGCACATGAACAAGGGCGGCTACGGCCGCCTCCCCGAGACGTTCCTCGAGGAGGAGACCGCAGCCGACGGGTGATCCCTACAGGTTGCTGAAGTCGGGGCCCTTCGTACGGGTCCGCTTGATCTCGTAGAAGCCGGGCACCGAGGCCACGGCGAGGGTGCCGTCCCACAGCCTGGCGGCGTCCTCGCCCTTCGGGGCGGGGGTGACGACCGGGCCGAAGAAGGCGATCTGCTCGCCGTCGTCGCCGGGGACGGCGATGACCGGGGTGCCGACCTCCTGGCCGACCTTGTCGATGCCCTCCTTGTGGGAGGCGCGCAGCTGCGGCTCGTAGGGGGTGCCGTCCCAGTGCTCCAGGAGGGAGTCCGGCAGACCGGCGTCCTTCAGGGCGGCGGCGACGGTCTCCCGGCCGGGGCCCTCGCCCTGGTTGTGGATACGGGTGCCGAGCGCGGTGTAGAAGTCACCGAGGACGTCGGCGCCGTGCTCCTCCTGGGCGGCGATGACGACACGGACGGGACCCCACGCCGTGGTGGAGAGCATCTCGCGGTACTCCTCGGGCAGCTCGTCGAGCTTGTCCTCGTTGAGCACCGCGAGGCTCATCACATGCCAGCGGACCTCGATGTCACGGACCTTCTCCACCTCCAGGACCCAGCGGGAGGTCATCCAGGCCCAGGGGCACAGCGGATCGAACCAGAAGTCGACGGGGGTCTTGTCCGACATGTCTCTCCTCAGGAGGAAACGTTTTCCACGGGAACAACCCCGGTCCGCCCGCCCATTCCCGGCTGCCCCGCGTCAGGTGCGCATGGCAGGATCGGTCCTGTTCAGCCGCATCCACGACACAAGGGAGTGCCACGCGTGCCCGGTGAGAATCTGTCCCGCGACGAGGCCCGGGAGCGGGCCGCCCTGCTGGCCGTCGACGGGTACGAGGTGTCCCTCGACGTACGGTCCGCCCTCGGCGAGGGACCCGGGGACGGTGAGCCGCGCACCTTCCGCTCGGTCACCACGATCCGCTTCCGCTGCGCCGAGCCCGGCGCGTCGAGCTTCGCGGACCTGATCGCGCCGCGTGTGACGTCCGTCTCCCTCAACGGGCGTGACCTCGACCCGAGCGAGGTCTTCGACGGCTCGCGGATCGTCCTGGAGGACCTCGCCGCCGACAACGAGCTGGTCGTCGACGCCCAGTGCGCGTACTCGCGCACCGGCGAGGGCCTGCACCGCTTCGTCGACCCGGAGGACGGCGAGGTCTACCTGTACACCCAGTACGAGCCGGCCGACTCGCGCCGGGTCTTCGCGAACTTCGAGCAGCCGGATCTCAAGGCGCCGTTCCGGTTCGAGGTCCGGGCGCCCGAGCAGTGGACGGTGTGGAGCAACGGCGCCGGTGAACTGGCGGACGGCGTCTGGCGGTTCGCCGAGACCAAGCCGATCTCGACGTACATCACGTGTGTCGTGGCGGGGCCGTACCACTATGTGACGGACTCCTACACGCGGGAGCTCGCCGACGGCGGCCGGCTGGAGATCCCGCTGGGCGCCATGTGCCGCAAGGGGCTCGCCCCGCACTTCGACGCCGACGACGTCTTCCTGATCACCAAGCAGGGGCTGGACTTCTTCCACGACCACTTCGACTACCCGTACCCGTTCGGGAAGTACGACCAGGCGTTCGTGCCCGAGTACAACCTGGGCGCGATGGAGAACCCGGGCCTGGTGACCTTCCGGGAGGAGTACATCTTCCGCGGGAAGGTGACCCGGGCGTCGTACGAGGGCCGCGCCAACACGATCCTGCACGAGATGGCGCACATGTGGTTCGGCGACCTGGTCACCATGGAGTGGTGGGACGACCTGTGGCTGAAGGAGTCCTTCGCGGACTTCATGGGCACGTTCGCCAACGTCGGCGCGACCCGCTTCAAGGACGCCTGGATCACCTTCGCCAACCGCCGCAAGGCGTGGGCGTACCGCGCGGACCAGCTTCCCTCCACGCACCCGATCACGGCCGACATCCGTGACCTGGAGGACGCCAAGCTCAACTTCGACGGCATCACGTACGCCAAGGGCGCGAGCGTGCTGAAGCAGCTCGCGGCGTACGTCGGCCAGGACGCCTTCCTGGAGGGCGCCCGCCGCTACTTCAAGCGGCACGCGTACGGCAACACGCGGCTCGGCGACCTGCTGTCGGTGCTGGAGGAGACCAGCGGGCGGGACATGGGGGCCTGGGCGCGCTCCTGGCTCCAGACGGCGGGCGTGAACGCCCTCACCCCGCAGGTGCTGCTGGACCCGGAGGGCCTCGTCGACGAGCTGGCCGTGGTGCAGGAGGCCCCCGAGTCGCACCCCGAGCTGCGTCCGCACCGGGTGGCGGTGGGACTGTACCGGCGGGGCGCGGACGGGGCGCTGGAGCGCTACGCGCGCGCCGAGACGGACGTGGACGGGCCGCGGACGGTCGTGGCGGAGCTCGCCGGCTCCGAGGCGCCGGACCTGGTACTGGTCAACGACGACGACCTGACCTACTGCAAGACCCGCTTCGACGAGACGTCGCTGGCGACGCTGCGGGAGTCACTGGGCGAGCTGACCGACCCGCTGGCGCGCGCCCTGTGCTGGTCGGCGCTGTGGAACATGACGCGGGACGCTCTGCTGCCGGCCCGGGAGTTCATCGGCCTGGTGCTCCGGTTCGGCGGCCGCGAGTCGGACATCGGCGTGCTGCAGATGCTGCACGCGTGGGCCGACTCGGCGCTGACGCACTACGCGGCGCCCGAGTGGCGCGAGCTCGGTGCGCGGCTGCTGACCGAGGGCGCGTCGGAACAGCTGCACGCGGCCGGGCCGGGCAGCGAGCAGCAGCTGGCGTGGGCGCGGTTCTTCGCCCGGGTGACCGACGAGCAGGGCCTGGAGCTGCTGTCGGGTCTGCTGGACGGCAAGGCGACCGTCGAGGGGCTCGTGGTGGACCAGGAGCTGCGCTGGGCGTTCCTGGAGCCGCTGGCCGCGCACGGCGTGGTCGACGCGTCGGCGCTGGAGGAGGAACTGGCCCGCGACGACACGGCGTCGGGCAGGCGCCACCAGGTGCGCTCTCTGGCCGCCCGGCCCTCGGAGGCGGTGAAGGCGCAGGCGTGGGCGCAGGTCGTGGAGTCGGACGCGCTGTCCAACGCGCTGGCCGAGGCCACCATCGGCGGGTTCGCGCAGGCGTCGCAGCGGGAGCTGCTCGCGCCGTACACGGAGAAGTACTTCGCGGCGATCGCGCGGGTGTGGCGGGAGCGGTCCATCCAGATCGGCATGGACGTGGTCCGGGGCCTGTTCCCGGCGCTCCAGCAGTCGCGGGCCACGCTGGACGCGACGGACGCGTGGCTCACGGCCCACGAGGACGCGGCGCCGGCGCTGCGGCGGCTGGTGCTGGAGTCGCGGGACGATCTGGCGCGGGCGCTGCGGGCGCAGGCGTGCGACGCGACGGCGTCAACCGACTGACACCTTTGGCCAACGATCACGGCGGTCCGTGACCGTTACGGAATTCAGGCAATAGCAGCCGTAACCCCTGGTCCCACCCGAACGGACCAGGGGTTTTCCGTGTCTACTCGGCAACCGAACACCCGTCCTTTAGCGCGGTGTTGTCCGTGTTTGTCGACGGACGTGTAACAGCGGTTAAAGGGCTCATCGGACGCGGAAGTCTCCGGGTCATGAACCACAACACCCCCCTCTCCCCCCGCCCCCTGCACCACCTCTCCGAGGTCCACCGCCGTGTCATGACGGCCGCCCGCCTCAAGGCCCACGGGGTCTCCGCCGCCGAGACGAACGAGCAGTGCCGGCCCGGCGGCCCGTGGCAGCAGCTCCTGCCCGGCGTCTACCTGCTCCACCCCGGCCCGCCCACCAGCGAGGAGCGGCTGCACGCGGTGCTCATGTACGCCGCGCGGGAGCGGTCGCCCGGAGTGCCCGCCCAGCCCAGCGGGGGCGAGGCGCCCGCCGCGCCCGCCTACGCCGAGGCGATGATCACCGGGCTCGCCGCCCTGACCCTGCACGGCTTCTCCGCCGCCCCGCCGCTCACCGCGCTGGACACCGTCGACGTCCTGGTGCCGCGGATGCGCCGGCTGCGCTCCACGGGCTGCGCGCGCGTCCTGCGCACCACCGCGCTGCCCGTCCCGGAGCAGGTGACGGGGCTGCCGGTGGCGCCGGTGCCGCGCGCGCTGGCCGACGCGGTGGCGGAGCTGAAGGACGCCCGCGCCGTCCGCCGGCTGCTCACCGAGGCCGTGCGCGGCGGCCACTGCGAACCGGCGGCCGTGGTCCGGGAACTGACGCAGGCGAAGCTGCTGAACCGCCCGCACGTGGTGGACGCGGTGGACTCCCTGCTCGCCGAGGGCCGGGCCCGCGCGGAGGACCTGCTCTACACGATGGTCCGCGAGCACGGCCTGCCGGATCCGGTGTGGAACGTGGACCTGCGACTGCCCGGCGGCCCCCACCTCGGCGGCCTCGACGCGTTCTGGCCGGAGCACTCGGTGGCGGTCGAACTGGACACCCGCGCGCCCCGCCAGGGCGACCGGGGCGACGACGACGCCCAGTGGTCCGAGTACGCCCGCAAGCGGGAGACGCTGGAGCGGCTCGGCATCACGGTCGTCCACATCACCCCTAAGAAGCTGCGCCACACCATGGAGCAGCAGGCCGCGGTGGTCCGGACGGCCCTGATGGCGGCGGTCGACCGCGACCCGGCCGCGTACGTCGTGGTCCTGCCCCGCTAGTGACGCACCGGGGCACGGATCAGGGGGTGTCCGGGGGGGCAACAGAGGGGCCGCGCGGCGTCGGCGGCCCCTCACGGCGGGTCAGCGCAGGGCGGGGCCCCGCCGAGTGGCGGACGCCGTACCGGTGTCCTTGGCGGTGTCTTTGCCGCAGAACTCGGCCTCGGTGAGAGCCCCCGGGTCGCCCGCCCAGTCGCCGTTGAGGTTGAGGGTCAGCGCGTGCCGGCCGTCCCGGGTGACGGACGCCTGGGACGTCGAGCCGTGGATGCCCCCGCCGTGGCCCCAGACCGTGACACCGCAGGACAGCTCGACGCTCATCAGGCCCAGCCCGTATCCGATGCCCTCGGCGGCGGGCACGGTCGTGGTCATCTCGTTCAGCTGCTCGCGCGGGAGGAGCCGGCCGCGCAGCAGGGCCGTGTAGAAGCGGTCGAGGTCCTTGTTGTCGGAGATCATCTCGCCGGCCGCGTAGGCGATCGACGGGTTGAGTTCGGTGACGTCGTACGTCGGTCCCGTCGCCGTGTCCGCCAGCTTGGAGTACGCCCGGCTGCTGGGCCGGGGCATCGTGGCGCGGGTGCCGGGGACGGAGGTGGCCGTCAGCTTGAGCGGGCGGATGATGCGCCGGTCGATCTCCTTGCCGTACGGGCGGCCCGTGACCTTCTCGATGACCAGGCCCGCGAGGACGTAGTTGGTGTTGGAGTAACTCCACGACGTGCCGGGCGCGAACGTGGGCTCGTGCGTCATGGCGACGGCGACCAGCTCCCTCGGCTTCCTGGTGTCGTAGCGGTGCTCGAAGAAGCCGTCCTTGGCGAAGTGGTCGCGTACGAATCCGGGGTCGGCGGTGTAGTCGTAGACGCCGCTGGTGTGGTTGAGGAGTTGGCGCAGGGTGATGTGCCGTCCGTCGTGGCCGTTGCCCCGGACCAGGCCCGGCAGCCACTCGTCCACCGTGTCGTCCAGCGACAGCCGGTCCTCCGCCTCCAGTTGGAGCAGCACGGTCGCGACGAACGACTTGGTGATGCTGCCGACCCGGTAACGGTCGTCCGCGGAGCGGGGTTTGTCCGTGCCGATGCGGCCGACGCCGGGCGTCGCCGACCAGGTGCCATGCTGGTCCCTCGCCCGGACGGTCACGCCGGGCACCCCCGCCTCGACCGCGGCCTGGGCCGCCGCACGGGTGGCCTCGTGCCCGGTGGTGGGCGGCGCCGCGACGGCCGGTGCGGCGAGGGCGGCCGACAGGGCCACCGCCGTGGCCGCCACGAGGGCCGCGCGGGTCGTCCGTACGTTCATGTCTCTCCCCCTTCGTGCGCTCACGTCGAGCGCGGTCGGGGGGAGAGACCGGGCGGATGCGGCGGAAGTTGACCCGGGTGACGGGGGTTGGGCGTGTTTCGGTCAGTCAGTCCTCCGCCGGCTCCTCGTCCGCGGTGTCGTGGTGGACATGGATGTCACCGTTGGCGGCGGCGTAGACGGTGCCGTCGTTGCGGGCGGTGTTGGTCTGGGTCGGCTCGGCGGGGCCGGTGACCTTGACGTGATTGTCGTCCCCGGCGACGACGGGGCCGGAGGCGTTGTGGCCGATGTGGATCTCGTTGTGGCTGGGCGGTGTGTTCGGCATGAGGGCTCCGGGGTCCGGCTAGGAGGCACGGGTCAGGGTGAAGGACTGGCAGGTGGTGCACCGCGCCGACCGGTCCACGACGGACACCACCTCCTGGGTGACCTCGGCTGTGTCCCCGTCCTCGCCGAGGGTGATCGTGGTGCGGATCTGGCCCAGGACGAGGTCGCACGGTTCACGGGCGTATCCCGGGGCCGTGGCACTGTAGGTGTCACCGCTGCCGGTGAACTCCGTCGAGGTCGGGTTACCGCAGCCGTCCTCGTCAGCCATCGTGTAGGTCCCGAGCCCTGCGTCCGTGAACACGTACGTCCCGCCGTCGCTGCCGTTCCACGTACCCGCCAGGCCGGTCGGCTCCGGCTCCGGCTCGTCGGTGGTCGCGTCCACAGGATCCGTCGGGGCGGTGAATTCCACGGTCGGCGTGGGGGCGCTGACTGCGGGGGTGTCCGAAGCGGACTCCGACGAGCTCCGGTTCTGCTCGACGGCGACGGCTCCGATGACGACGGCGGCGATGACCGCGGCGACCTTGAGGGCGATCGCGGCTCCGGCTCCACCGGCCCCGGCGGACGCGGCGACGGCGCCACCGGCCTTCCCGATTCCCGTCGGTGGAACACCCGTCGCGGGCGACGCGGCCGTTCCCGGGTCGACCGGCATACCGCCTCCGGACATGCCGGGATCCGACGGCACCGTCGGCATGTCGGGCGCGGTGGGTCCGGGGTCGGTGGGCATGAAGGCGCCCGTCTCCGGCGTCAGAGCCGGTTCCGGGGCAGGTGTGCCGGGCACGGTGCCGGCGGTCGGGTCCTGGAGGGGCGTCGGATCCGTACTGGACGAGCCGACGTCCGAGCCGCCACCCTCGGGAGCGTTCACCTCCCCCGGCCCGTCGGGCGACCCGGCCCCGGCCCCCGGCTCCTGCGGCACGTACTGCTGGGCGTTCGCCGCCGCGTCCGCGCCCTGGGTGTCGCCCAGTTGGCGCCAGAGGATGCCCGCCTCCGCGAGCAGGACGGCGGCGAGGACCCGGTTGCCGGTGAGGACGGCACGGACGCCGCGCTCGTGCGTGAAGTACGCCTCGGCCTGCCGGTCCCCCGCCCGCTGCGCGGCCGGCAGCCCCTGGTCCAGGAGTCGCCCCCAGACACCGAAGCGCAGCGACCGGGCGAGGGCGGGTGAGGCCGCGCGGACGACCCGGACGGCGAGGTCCGCCCGCCCCGACTGCTCGGCCAGCTCCGCCAGCACCTCCAGCGCCCGGGCGTGCCCGGCGACCTGGGCCGCCGGCGTCTCCGGCCGCGCGGCCCAGTCCGCGAAGTACCCGCACAGCCGCTCCAGCGCGTACGGCCGAAGCCCCTGGCGTTCCCGCAGCGCCGCGACGACACCGTCCGCCACGCGGTACCCCAGCTCCGTCTCCTCGGCCAGTCCGAGTCCCGCGAGGCCCGCGCAGAACGCGGCGGCGTCCGGGGTCCCGCTCAGGGCGCCGATGTGCTCGGGGTCCAGTTCGGCGTCGCGGAAGGTGCCGAGCAGATGCAGGGCGCGCAGCGAGGGCTCGTCGAGCCGGTCGAACAGGGGGTGGAGGAGTTCCCGTACCGCTCCGGGCCGGGGCAGTCCGGCCGCGGGGTCCAGCCGGGCGACGGCGGCTGCGCGGAGCAGCAGCAGCGGTGTGCCGGCGGCGGCCTCCCACAGGGCGGTGACGAGGTCGGGGTCGCTGGGCCCGCCCAGTTCGCGGGTCAGCAGCTCGGCGGCGGCGTCCCGGGTGACGCCCTCGACGCGGTGCGCCCTGCCGTCGGTGCCCTGCAGTACCTCCTCGCGCCCGGCGAACACGAACAGCGCGTCGGGGGCCGCGTCCATGACGGTGCGCAGCTGCTCAGCGGTGTAGTCGGCGTTGTCGACGTAGACGGTCGCCTCGACGCCCTCCATGAGCTGCGGCAGCTCACCCCGGGAGGGGGCGTAGCCGCCGGTGCTGTGGCAGGCCTCGAAGATGTCCTGCGCCAGGTCCTCGGGTTCGCGGCGTGCGGCGTCGAGGAACACCACCCCGTCGCCGCCGGCGTCCAGGGTGCGGGCCGCGTGCCGCAGCAGCGCGGACTTGCCGACGCCGGGCGGCCCCCACAGCTGGACGGATTCACCCGCGTGCAGCGCGGCCGCGATCGCGGCGAGGTCGGCGTCCCGGCCGAGGGGCGTGCCCTGCCGGCGTGGGAGCAGCCGGATGCGGTCCCGGCGTCTGGGGCGGGGCCGCCGGCCGTCCATGAGGACGGTCACCGTGGAGCCGTGCTGTGCGTCGACGACGACGTTGTAGTTGCCGGCGATCACCGGTCCCGTGGCGTCCCCGTCGATGTCGACGCGGTTCCCGGTCCGTGTCCCGTCGTCCTCGCCCGTGTCCGCCATGGTCACCCCGTGGTCTCTCGTGATCGTGTCCGTCGGTGCGGGCGTCACGCTAACCAGGGCGGCGGACCGGCTCACCGTCCAATTACGGTTTTGCGAAGGGCCCCTCCATCTTCACCACCCGTCGCACACATCTGGATCCAACTCACCTGTCTCACACGGGAGTTCACTCACTCGTTCGGGTGAGTGAAGGCGGTCAGGCGTGCGAGGGAGTCGACGCGTATCGAACGGTAGCCCGTGGTGATGACCCCGTCGTTGCGCAGCCGGCGCAGCGCCTTCTGCACGCTCGGCTCGGAGGCGCCGGCCAGCGTGGCGAGTTCGGGCTGGGTGATCGGCCAGCGCAGTACCGCCCCGTCCCCGTTCCGTTCGCCGTACGTCATCACGAGGTGGTGCAGGACCCGGGCGAGCCGGGTGGCCGCGTCGCAGCCGACGAAGTTGACGCGATGGGCGTTGGCGGCGCGCAGTTTGGCCACGACGGACTGGTGGACCGCGTGCGCGATCCCGGGCCGCTCCCGAAGGCAGCGCAGGAACTCCGCGCGGGACACGGTCCGCGTGCCGACGGGCCCGCACGTGGTCACCGTGGCCGAGCGGGGTCCGCCGTCCAGGGCGGCGAGTTCGCCGAGCAGATCGCCGCGCATCCGGACGGCCAGCAGGGCGGCCCGGTCGTCGTCGGCGTGGCCGGTGACCTTGACCAGGCCGTCGAGCAGGATCAGCACATGGTCGGTGCGCTCGGCCTCCCGCATGAGCACCCGGTCGGCGGGGTGCCGCACCGGGACGCCGAGGGCGAGCAGATGGGCGCGGTCGGCCGGTCCGAGCCGGCCCACCGGGCTGGTCGCCGGCCACTCGCCCGCGCCGGACTGCCGGTGCCCGTGCCGTGCGCGGCCCGTCCCGCTGCTCCCCATGGCCCCACCTCTCCCCGCTCCGGCCCCGTCGCCCGGGTCCAGTGTGCTGCGGCGGGCCCGGCGGCGCACACTCGGACCGGTGCTCACACGGTTCCCACCGAACCCTGTATTCCTACGTGTTGTCCGCGCGGCGCAGCGGGCACAGTGGTGCGAGGGGAGCCGGCGCGGCGCGGAGCTCCACCGCCGTGTTCCGCGCCGCGCCACCCCGCCGTCGTACGCGAGGAAGGGCCGTATGGAGACGCAGTGGGAGTACCGGGCCGTCCTGGCCGTCGACATCGAGAAGTCGTCCGGGCGGGGGAACACGGCGCTGGTGCGCAACCGCGCGACGCTCCGGGAGCTGCTGCGGACGGCGTTCGGCCGCAGCGGTGTCGACTGGGAGGCGTGCGCCCGGCACGACCTGGGCGACGGCCTGCGGGTGACGGCGCCCGCCGGGACGCGCAAGGCCCCGCTGGTGCATCCGCTGGTGGCCGAGCTGGCGGGGCTGCTGCGCGCCCACAACGCCGGGGACCGGGACCCGGCGACGCGGATCCGGGTCCGGATGGCGCTGCATGCCGGGGAGGTCGGGCTGACGGCGGACGGCGACGTGGTCGGGGCGCCGCTGGAGACGCTGGCCCGGCTGCTGGACGCCCCGCCGCTGCGCACGGCCCTGAAGCAGGCACCACGGTCCGTGCCGCTCGCGCTGCTGATGTCGCGGCATGTGTACGACGACACCGTCCGGCACGGCTACGAGGGCATCGACGCGGACACCTTCCACGAGGTGGGCTTCACCGTGAAGGAGCTCACCGCGGACGCCTGGCTGCACACTCCCGGGTGGACACCCCCATGGGAGCCGAAGAGGAAGGCGCGCACGCGCGACCGGGCCGCGCCCGGCGCCGTCACCATGCGCAACAAGGCGTCGGGCAACGGCGTGATCAACGCCGCGCAGAACGGCGACCTGCACGTCCGGATCACCAGGCACCCGTGAAGGAGCGGTCATGAGCGACGAGTTGACCCTGCTGGCCCAGGCCGGCGCCGCCGCGCTGGTCACGGCGATGGCCACCGACGCGTGGCAGGAGACCCGGGACACCGTCGCCGGGCTGTTCCGCCGGGGCCGCCGGTCCGCGGTGGCCACCCAGCTCGACGGCGGGGCCGAGCTGGTCCGGGACTCCGCCGTCCCCGACGAGGTGCGCCGGGCGCTGTACGGCTACTGGGCGCAGGAGCTGGCGGCGCTGCTGCGGCAGGACCCGTCGTGCCGGGCCGCCCTAGCCGGGCTGGCCGTCGACCTGCCGGCCGGTGCTCCCGGGGACCGCCCGGCGCGGCAGACGAACACCGCGCGGGACCGGGGGACGGTGTACGCAGTGCAGCACGGAACACTGCACGTCAACGCCCCGGAGAAGCAGGCCGCCGAGGACTGACGCGGGGCCCGTGGAAGGGGCCTGGACCCGCGGTGCGGCTTGCCCCGATTCAGGGCTGATCTCCCGCAAAGTCGTAGGGGGTTTTCCCCATCAGTCCATTTCGATTCGGTCAACTCTTCCCTATCGCCCTTCCGTTGCATAAAGCTGTGCGATCGTCCGGGATCGCATTCCGGACGCCCGATGCTCCTTTACCTCCAAGGGATGCCGATGATCAACAGCCCCCAGCGCGAACCGAAGCCGGGCGCGAGACGTGCGGTGCGCATAGCCGTGGCCGCCGGCCTGGTCGCCGCGCTCTCCGCGGCAGGGCCGATACCCCTCGCCGTCGCGGCGGACACCGCTCCCGCGACGGCGGACCCGAGTGTGAAGTCCGCGCACGACAAGCTCGGTTCGGACGACGCGGACCGCCTGGCCGAGGCCAAGGCGACCGGCGAGAAGTACGTCACCATGATGGTCGCGACCGCGCCCGGCCAGACCGAGAAGGTCGCCGAGCAGCTGGACGCGGTCGGCTCGGTGGGCCAGAGCTACGACAAGCTCGGCTACGTCCGGGCGACGGTCCCCACCCGCAAGGCCGACGCGGCGATCTCCGCCGCGACGAAGCTCTCCTCCGTGCACGGCATCGACCTGCGCCAGGAGATCCCGCTGGACGACCCGGCCGTCTCGACGAAGAAGTCGGCGGCCACGGCGGGCAAGTACGCCGGTCCCGACAAGCGGACCCCCGCGGAGAACCCGTACAACCCGTCCTTCGAGACGGGCGCCGTCGACTTCGTGAAGAAGAACCCGAAGGCGGACGGCCGCGGCATCACCATCGGCATCCTGGACTCCGGCATCGACCTGGGCCACCCCGCGCTGCAGAAGACCACCACCGGCGAGCGCAAGATCGTCGACTGGGTCACCGCCACCGACCCGATCGTCGACAGCGACCGCACCTGGCGCCCGATGACGACCTCCGTCTCCGGCCCCTCCTTCACCTACGGCGGCAAGACCTGGAAGGCGCCCGCCGGGTCGTACCGGGTGAGCGCCTTCGCGGAGTCGTACACCACCGGCGGTGACGCCGCGGGCGACGCCAACCGCGACGGCGACACGACCGACGTCTGGGGTGTCCTGTACGACGCCGCGAACGGCACGGTCCGCGTCGACCTGAACAACAACGGCGACTTCGGTGACGACACCCCGATGAAGCCGTACAAGGACGGCTACCAGATCGGGTACTTCGGCACCGACGACCCGTCCACGGACGTGGTGGAGCGGCAGCCGTTCGTCGTGCAGATCCGCAAGGACGTGCCGATGGACCCGTACGGCGGCGACTGGGTCGGCAAGAAGGTCGACTTCGTCAACATCGGTGTCATCGAGTCCGAGCACGGCACGCACGTCGCCGGCATCACCGCCGCGAACGGCCTGTTCGGCGGCAAGATGAACGGCGCGGCGCCCGGCGCCAAGCTGGTCGCCTCCCGTGCCTGCACCTGGACCGGCGGCTGCACCAACGTGGCGCTCACCGAGGGCATGATCGACCTCGTCGTCAACCGCGGCGTCGACATCGTCAACATGTCCATCGGCGGCCTCCCGGCGCTGAACGACGGCAACAACGCGCGCGCCGAGCTCTACACGCGCCTCATCGACACCTACGGCGTCCAGCTGGTGATCTCCGCGGGCAACTCCGGCCCCGGCGCGAACACCATCGGCGACCCGGGTCTGGCCGACAAGGTCATCTCGGTCGGCGCGACCATCTCCAAGGACACCTGGGCCGCCAACTACGGCTCCGCCGTGGAGAAGAAGTACGCGATGATGCCGTTCTCCTCGCGCGGCCCGCGTGAGGACGGCGGCTTCACCCCGACGCTCTCCGCGCCGGGTGCCTCGATCAACACCACGCAGACCTGGCTGCCCGGCGGCCCGGTCGCCGAGGCGGGCTACAAGCTGCCGGCCGGCTACTCGATGCTGCAGGGCACCTCGATGGCCTCCCCGCAGGCCGCCGGCGCGTCCGCGCTGCTGCTGAGCGCCGCGAAGCAGAAGGGCATCGACCTGACGCCCGCGAAGCTGCGCACCGCGCTGACCTCGACCGCCGACCACATCAAGGGTGTGCAGGCGTACGAGGAGGGTGCCGGCCTCATCAACATCGTGGACGCCTGGAAGGCCATCCGTAACGGCGCCACCGCCCACGAGTACACGGTGAAGGCGCCGGTCGACACCGCGATCGACCAGTTCCTGAAGACGCCGGGCTACGGCACCGGCATCTACGACCGCGAGGGCGGCCTCAAGGCCGGGCAGAAGAAGACGTACGACGTCACCATCACCCGGACGTCCGGCGCGGACAAGGCGGTCCGCCACGAGCTGCACCTGGAGAACAACGCCGGGGGCACCTTCAAGATCGTCGGTTCGGACGAGGTCAGCCTCGGCCTGAACAAGCCGGTCACCGTGAAGATCTCCGCCAAGCCGTCCTCGGCCGGCCTGAAGAGCGCGATCCTCGAGGTCGACGACCCGCGCACCGAGGGCACCGACAAGCTGGTCCTCAACACGGTCGTGGCCTCGGCTCCGCTGAAGTACACCTACGCCGCGTCCGGTTCGGTGCAGCGCAACAGCACCGCGTCCTACTTCGTGACCGTGCCCGAGGGCGCCAAGTCGCTGGAGGTCGCGATCGGCGGGCTGAAGGACAAGAGCCAGACCCGGTTCATCGCCATCCACCCCTACGGCGTCCCGTCGGACACCACGGGCACCCCGTACTGCTACAACAACTACCTCGACGGCAACGGCTGCAAGCCGGACGTGCGCGCGTACGCCGACCCGCAGCCCGGCGTCTGGGAGATCGAGGTCGAGGCGCGCCGCACCTCGCCGCTGCTCGACAACCCGTACAAGCTGGACGTCACCGTCCTCGGCGCGGCCTTCGACCCGGAGACCGTGACCATCCCCGAGGCCAAGGTCGGCACGCCGGCCACCGCCTCCTGGAAGGTGACGAACAAGTACGCCGCGATCGACGGCAGGCTGGCCGGCGGTCCGCTCGGCTCCTCGAAGTCGGCGCGTCCGTCGATCATCGAGGGCGACACGCAGACCACCACGGTCGACGTGCCCGAGGGCGCCGCGTCGCTGGACGTCTCCATCGGCAACGTCTCCGACGCGGCCGCCGACCTCGACCTGGCCGTCTACGACGCGGCCGGCAACCAGGTCGCCAGCTCCGCGGACGGCGACTCCGAGGAGGCCGTCTCCGTCGCGAAGCCGGCCGCCGGCACGTACACCGTCGAGGTGGTCGGCTACGCGGTGCCGAGCGGTACGACGGCGTACGACTACCTGGACGTGTTCTTCTCCGCCTCCCTCGGCACCGTCGACGTGGACGAGTCGGCGCCGGTGAAGCTCGCCACGGGTGCCTCGGTCACCGTCGACGCCACGGTCACCGCGGCCGCGGAGGCGCCGGCCGGCCGTGAGTTCTTCGGCCAGGTGCAGCTGCTGAACGCGCGCGGCACCGCCGCGGGCGTGGCCAGCGTGAAGATCGAGAAGGTCACCCCGTAACCACGGGCGGGACCATGGGGGCGGGCGTCCGGTCGGGCGCCCGCCCCTTCGTCATCCGCAGGTCAGCTCGCGGGCCTCGGGCAGCGAGGCGGTGACCATCGCCCGCTCGAGCGCGATCTGGCGCTCGCCGACCGCCCAGAAGTCGGGCTGGTCCGCTCCGCGCGGGACGCCGACGAGCACGGGGTCGCCGGCACGGATGCCGGGGACGACGTTCTCGTCCACCACGAAGACCTGCTCCTCGTCGGGCTTGCTCCCCTTCGCGTCCTCTTCCGGGACTTCCGGGAGGTAGACGCGGGTCAGGCTCAGGGTGATCCGCAGCGTGGTCGTCCCGGGGAGCCGTTCGACGGCCGTGGCCTCGCCCTCGGCGACCAGCCGGGAGCAGGCCAGATACCGGGCGCTGCCGAAGGCCACGCCGCCGGCGTCGGACTGCTTCTCGGCGGACGAGCCGGCGTCCAGGCCGGAGCTGTCGGCGGCACCGGTCCCGCCGCCGGACATCAGCCAGCCCATGCCGGCCATCACGGAGGCCGCGGCGGCCACCGCGAGGCCGCCGAGGGCCAGGGAGAACGCCCGGCGCCTCGGCCGGGGGGACGGACGGACCGGCAGCGCGGGTGCGGGGGCGGGGGTCGTCGCTGGGGGCGGCTCGGCGAGCGCGTGACCGATGACGCCGAGCTGTTCGCGCAGCACCGCCAGGTCGGCCTCGGCGGCCCGGTGCTCGGCCAGGAAGGCGGCGTCCGCGCGGGCGCCGGGCGGCAGCGGCTCACCGGTGATCGCGGTCATCAGGGCGTCGGCCCCGTCGTGTTCGGCGGACACGTCACACCACCTCGTCCTCGTGCAGGCGGGCCCGCAGCGCGCGTACCGCCGTGTGCAGCCTGCTCTTGACCGTGCCCTCGGGGATGCCGAGCTCCTCGGCGATCCCGCGCACCGGCAGGTCGGCGAAGAAGCGCAGGACCACCACCTGGCGCAGGGTGTCGGGCAGCTCGTCCAGGCCCCGCGCGACGGCGAGGGAGAGCAGGCTGGTCTCCTCGCCGGAGGGGTGCGCCACCGGCTGGCGCAGCGCGGCGAGCCGCTCCCCGAGGCGTTCCTGCCGCTTACGGGCCCGGTGCCAGTCCATCGCCAGGTTGGAGGCGACGACCGCCGCCCACGCGGACACGTCACGCGGTGCCTCGTGGCCGCCGGCGGCCCGCTCCAGCAGCCGCAGACGGACCTGCTGCACCCCGTCCGGCAGGTCCGCCTGCGGCACCCCGCCCAGCGCGAGCACCGCCCGCACCCGGCGTTCCTGGGCCGCGTCCAGCGGGTCGTCCAGGACGTCCGCGTCCCGGACGGCACCTCCCCCCTGACCGCGGCGGGCCTTTCTGCGCAGCACAGCCACCCCTCCCCTCGCCGTGTGGTGCCTATGACGCCGGGAGGCACGGAAACGTTCGGTGCGGTCCCCCGTTTTCCCGGCACCGAACGGAGGTGTACGTCACACCTTCGCGTAGCGGTGGGGGCGGTGGGCAGGCGAGCTTGCGGCGCGAGGCCGCCACCGGGCCGGTTCTTCCAGCTCAGCTCGGGTGTGAGCGGAACAACTGGAGCCGGGCGGCACCCTCGCGGCGTCCCATCCTGTGGGCATCGCGGGCAAAGAATTGGACAGGTCCACCGAGGTCGGACGCATGATGGAAAGGCCTCGGCCATGCAGCAGAGACAGACAAGCCACTCAGAAGGAGTCGCCGTGAGGGTCGGAATCGTCGGAGCCACCGGTCAGGTCGGCACGGTCATGCGCAGCATCCTCAAGGAGCGCGACTTCCCCGTCACCGAGCTGCGCCTGTTCGCCTCGGCCCGTTCGGCGGGGACGGTCCTGGACGGCGTGACGGTGGAGGACGCGGCGACGGCCGACTACTCGGGCCTGGACATCGTGCTGTTCTCGGCGGGCGGCTCGACCTCGAAGGCGCTGGCCCCGAAGGTCGCCTCCCAGGGTGCCGTGGTGATCGACAACTCCTCCGCGTGGCGCCGTGACCCCGAGGTCCCGCTGGTCGTCTCCGAGGTGAACCCGCACGCGATCGCGGACCGCCCCAAGGGCATCATCGCCAACCCGAACTGCACCACGATGGCCGCTATGCCGGTGCTGAGGCCGCTGCACGCCGAGGCGGGCCTGCAGGCGCTGGTGGTCGCCACCTACCAGGCGGTGTCCGGTTCGGGCCTCGCCGGTGTCGACGAGCTGTTCGAGCAGGTCAAGAAGGTCGGTGACGACGCGCCGAAGCTGACCCACGACGGCTCGGCGGCGGAGTTCCCCACCCCGAACAAGTACGTGGCGCCGATCGCGTACAACGTGCTGCCGATGGCCGGTTCGATCGTGGACGACGGCCTCAACGAGACCGACGAGGAGCAGAAGCTCCGCCACGAGTCCCGCAAGATCCTGGAGATCCCCGAGCTGAAGGTCTCCGGCACCTGTGTGCGCGTCCCGGTCTTCTCCGGCCACTCGCTGCAGGTCAACGCCCGCTTCGCCCGCCCGATCAGCGTGGAGCGCGCCAAGGAGCTGCTGGCGGGCGCGCCCGGCGTGGCCCTCACCGACGTCCCCACCCCGCTGCAGGCGGCCGGCCAGGACCCGTCGTACGTCGGCCGGATCCGGCAGGACGAGACGGTCGAGCACGGTCTCGCCCTGTTCCTGTCCAACGACAACCTGCGCAAGGGCGCCGCGCTGAACGCGGTGCAGATCGCGGAGCTGGTCGCGGCCGAGCTGAAGGCCTGACCGCCGCACCGACGCGCAGAGGGGGCGCCCACCCGAGCCGGTGGGCGCCCCCTCGTCGTCGGCGGGAGCGGTCGCTCCCCGCTCGGTCTACTCCTGCTCGGCCGCCGCGTCCGCGGCCTGGGCCCGCAGCGCCCGCTCCACGCCGGAGCGGGACTCCGAGACCAGCCGGCGCAGGGCCGCGTTGGGCTCGGCCTCCGCCAGCCACGCGTCGGTCCGGCGCAGGGTCTCCTCGGAGACCTGGAGCGCCGGGTACAGGCCGATGGCGATCTGCTGGGCGATCTCGTGCGAACGGGAGTCCCAGATGTCCTTGACGACCGCGAAGTACCGCTCCGTGTACGGGGCGAGCAGCTCGCGCTGGTCGGTCTGGACGAAGCCCGCGATCACCGACTCCTGGACGGCGTTCGGGAGCTTGTCGGACTCGATGACCGACGCCCACGCCTCGGCCTTGGCCTCGGCGCTCGGACGGGCGGCACGGGCGGTCGCGGCGTGGCGCTCACCGGCGGCCGTCCGGTCCCGCTCGTACTCGGCGGCGATCTCCGGCTCGTCGAAGCGGCCCACGGCGGCCAGGCGCTGCACGAACGCCCAGCGCAGCTCCGTGTCGACGGCCAGGCCCTCGACGGACTGGGAGCCGTCCAGCAGGGCCTCCAGCAGGTCCAGCTGCTCCGGGGTGCGGGCGGTGGCCGCGAACGCGCGCGCCCACGCCAGCTGGTGGTCGCCGCCCGGCTCGGCCGCGCGCAGATGGGCCAGCGTGGCGTCCGTCCAGCGGTTGAGCAGGGCCTCTCGGGCGGCAGGGGCGGCGTACAGGTCGAGCGCCAGCTTCACCTGGCGCTGCAGCGACTGCACGACACCGATGTCGGACTCCTTGCCGATGCCCGACAGGACGAGGGAGAGGTAGTCGCGGGTGGCGAGCTCGCCGTCGCGGGCCATGTCCCAGGCGGAGGCCCAGCACAGGGCGCGGGCGAGCGAGGACTCGAAGTCGCCGAGGTGCTCGGTGACGAAGGCGAGGGACCGCGCGTCCAGGCGGACCTTGGCGTACGACAGGTCGTCGTCGTTGAGCAGGACGACCTGCGGGCGGGCCTTTCCGATGAGCTGCGGCACGGCGGTCAGCTCGCCGTCGACGTCCAGTTCGACGCGCTCGTCGCGGCGCACCTTCCCGGACGCCTCGTCGAGGTTGTAGAAGCCGACCGCGATGCGGTGCGGGCGCAGCGTCGGCTCGCCCTTGGCGCCCGGGGGCAGCGGCGGTGCCTCCTGGCGGATCGCGAAGGACGTGATCACGCCGCTGTCGTCGGTCTCGAACTCGGGGCGCAGGACGTTGATGCCGGCTGTCTCCAGCCATGCCTTCGACCAGGTCTTCAGGTCGCGGCCGGAGGTCTCCTCCAGGGCGCCGAGCAGGTCGGACAGACGGGTGTTGCCGAAGGCGTGCCGCTTGAAGTACGCCTGCACGCCCCGGAAGAACTCGTCCTGCCCGACGTAGGCGACGAGCTGCTTGAGGACGGAGGCGCCCTTGGCGTAGGTGATGCCGTCGAAGTTGACGAGGACGTCGTCCAGGTCGCGGATCTCCGCCATGATCGGGTGGGTGGAGGGCAGCTGGTCCTGCCGGTACGCCCAGGTCTTCATCTGGTTGGCGAACGTCGTCCACGCGTGCGGCCAGCGGGTGCCGGGGGCGTGCGCCTGGCAGGCGACGGAGGTGTAGGTGGCGAACGACTCGTTCAGCCACAGGTCGTTCCACCACTCCATGGTGACCAGGTCGCCGAACCACATGTGGGCCAGCTCGTGCAGGATGGTCTCGGCGCGGCCCTGGTACGCCGCGTCGGTCACCTTGGAGCGGAAGACGTACTGGTCGCGGATGGTCACCGCGCCCGCGTTCTCCATGGCGCCCGCGTTGAACTCCGGGACGAAGAGCTGGTCGTACTTCTCGAACGGGTAGGCGTAGTCGAACTTCTCCTGGAACCAGTCGAAGCCCTGCCGGGTGACCTCGAAGATGGCGTCCGAGTCGAGGTACTCCGCGAGGGAGGGGCGGCAGTAGATGCCGAGCGGCACGGACTGGCCGTCCTTCTCGTACACGCTGTGCACGGAGTGGTACGGGCCGGCGATGAGCGCGGTGACGTACGTCGAGAGCCGCGGCGTCGGCGCGAACGTCCAGACGTTGTCCTGCGGCTCGGGTGTCGGCGAGTTGGAGACGACCGTCCAGCCCTCGGGCGCCTTCACGGTGAACTGGAAGGTGGCCTTCAGGTCGGGCTGCTCGAACGACGCGAACACGCGCCGGGCGTCGGGCACCTCGAACTGGGTGTACAGGTACGCCTGCTGGTCGACGGGGTCGACGAAGCGGTGCAGGCCCTCGCCGGTGTTGGTGTACGCGCAGTCGGCGACGACACGCAGGATGTTGCGTCCCTGGAGCAGGCCCGGCAGGGTGATGCGGGAGTCCTGGAAGACCTCGCCCGGGTCGAGCTGGTCTCCGTTCAGGGTCACCTCGTGGACGGTCGGTGCCACCAGGTCGATGAAGGATTCGGCGCCGTTCTCCGCGACATCGAAGCGCACCGTCGTGACGGACCGGTACGTGCCTCCCCCACTCTGCGCGCCGGAGAGGTCGAGATCGATCTCGTACGAGTCAACGGTCAGCAGCTTCGCCCGCTGCTGTGCCTCTTCGCGGGTCAGGTTTGTGCCAGGCACGCGGTCATCTCCTCGATATGTGTGGGTTCGGTCATCCTTCCATGGGACCTGACCGGAGCGCGATGTCCGCGACCCGCCGGTGGGCGGCGCCCGCGCAACGGAGGCTGGGGCCATGACGACCTTCCTCGCACATGCCATCGGTCCGGCGGTCCTGAAGGAACTGCGCTCCACTGACGACGCGGGACGCCGGATGGTTCCCGTCACGGACGAGGAGGGCGGGGCGCCGCTGCGCTGCTGCCTGCGCCGCAGCGAGCCGGGCGAGCGCGTCGCCCTCGTGTCGTACGCCCCGCTGCGCCGCTGGGCGGCCGGCGCGGGCGTGGATCCGGGGGCCTACGACGAGCAGGGGCCGGTGTTCGTGCACGCCGGGGAGTGCGGCGGCCCCGCCGGTGACGCGCCGCCCTTCGACCGGGCGCACCGGGTCGTGCGCCGCTACGCGGCGGACGGGCGGATCCTCGGCGGCCGGCTGGTGGAGCCGGGCGCCTTCGAGGCGGCGTTCGCGCAGGCGTTCGCCGATCCGGCGGTGGAGTTCGTCCATGTGCGGGCCGTGGAGTACGGCTGCTTCCTGTACGAGGTGCGCAGGGGCTGAGCGGGCGGGCACGCTCAGCCAGGGTGAGCCCGGGAGCGCCTCGGCAGGTTGTCAACACTTGTTGGCCCATACGCGTTGGCCTACGGTTGTTGATATGGACCAGAGCACGCCCCGGACCGCCCGCCGCTCCGACGCGACCCGCGCGGCGATCCTCGAGGCGGCCCGCGAGCGCTTCGCCGCCGACGGCTACGACCGCGCCACCATCCGCGCCATCGCCCGCGACGCGAACATCGACCCGTCGATGGTGATGCGCTACTACGGCAACAAGGAGGGCCTGTTCGCGGCGGCCGTGGCGATCGACCTGGAGCTGCCGGACCCGGCGTCCGTCAGCCGCGACACGGCCGGACAGGCGCTGGTGACCCACTTCCTGACGATGTGGGAGAAGAACGAGGTGCTCACGGCCCTGCTGCGGGTCGGCGCGACCAACGAGGCCGGGGCCGAGCGTATGCGGGGCATCTTCGCGGACCAGCTGCTGCCGCTGGCTCTGCGGGTGTGCCCCGATCCGGAGCAGGCCCCGGCACGGGCCGCGCTGGCGTCCTCACAGCTGCTGGGTCTCGCGCTCACCCGATATGTGCTGCGCTTCCCGCCCGCGGTGGCGCTGTCCCCCGAGGAGATCGTGGCGTGGCTGGCGCCGACGGTGCAGCGGTACCTGACCGCGCCGCACCCGGCGTGAGCGCGACCGGCAGCGCGCGCACGAGGGCGCCGGCCCCGGCCGGTGCACGCCCCCGCGCACCCGGAACGGGACCGGCGCCCTCGACAGCGCGCGGCGGACTCGGAAGAGCTCGCGTCAGGCCGTCGCGTCGGCCTTGGTGGTGATGTTGGAGCTGGTCGGGTCCTTCTTCTTGTGCGACTTGTCCAGCACCATGACCAGACCCGCGATGACCGCGAAGATCACGATCGGGGCGATCACGTACAGGGCCAGCGTCTCCACGACGCTCAGGCCCTGACCGGGGTCGTCGCCGTCGTCACGCGTGAGCGCGAGGGCGGGGGACGACATCAGCAGCATCATCAGCGTCGTACCGGAGGCCAGGGCGCCGGCGCGCAGGGCGTTCTTCTTGTCCACGGGCCCAAAAGTACCGAACGCCGCCGGGGCGCGCGCGTCCGGGGGGTGCTGTCAGGGGCGGCCGGCGCCGCGCGGCGGACCGGACCGGGACGTGTCCTCGCGGAGCACCTCCAGCAGCGCGCGGACCCGGGGCGAGGCCGTCAGCTCCTCCAGGGTGACCGGCCGCCCGGCCGCGTCGGCGACGGGCAGGCGCCAGTTGGGGTACTCGTCCCAGGTCCCCGGCAGGTTCTGCGGGCGGCGGTCGCCCACGCCGTCCGGCAGCCAGACGCCGACCATCCGCGCCGGGGTGCGCAGCAGGAAGCGGTGCACGGCCCGGATGCCGGCCTCCTCGCCGTCCTCACCCCCCTGGCCGTCGGTCAGCCCGAGCCGGGACAGCAGCGCCAGCCACTCGGCGGCGTCGGCCGCCGCCTCCGCGCGCTCCTCCTCCAGCGGGCGCGTCGACAGGCCGAGCCGGTCGCGCAGTTCGACGTGCTCGCCGGTGAGGCGGGCCGCGGTGGGCGGCAGGTCGTGGGTGGTGGCGGTGGCCAGGCAGTCGGCGCGCCAGGACTCGGGCGGCAGCGGGCGGCCGTCGCCCTCCCAGTCCCGCTCGAACCACAGCACGGAGGTGCCGAGCACCCCGCGCGCCCGCAGCCGCTCCCGTACGCCGGGTTCCACGGTGCCGAGATCCTCGCCGATCACCACGGCTCCGGCGCGGGACGCCTCCAGCACCAGGACGGCGAGCATGGCCTCGGCGTCGTAGCGGACGTACGTCCCCTCGGTCGGCGGCTCTCCCTCGGGCACCCACCACAGCCGGAACAGCCCCATGACGTGGTCGATGCGCAGGGCGCCCGCGTAGCCGAACAGGCCGCGCAGCAGCATCCGGTAGGGCTCGTAGCCCGACTCGGCCAGCCGGTCCGGGCGCCAGGGCGGCAGCCCCCAGTCCTGGCCGCGGGCATTGAAGGCGTCCGGGGGCGCTCCGACCGACATCCCGGCCGCGAAGTACTCCTGCTGGGCCCAGGCGTCCGCGCCGTCCGGGTGCACCCCGACGGCCAGGTCGTGGACGACGCCGACGGCCATCCCCGCCTCCCGCGCGGTCCGCTGGGCGGCGGTCAGCTGGGTGTCGGTGAGCCAGGCGAGCCGGCGGTGGAAGTCGACGCGGCCGGCCAGTTCGCGCCGGGCGCGGGCGGTCTCGGCGGACCTGGGGTCGCGCAGGCCGGACGGCCAGCGCCGCCAGTGCGCGCCGTGCACCTCGGCCAGCGCGCACCAGGTGGCGTGGTCCTCCAGCGCCTGCCCCTCGCGGGCGAGGAACGCGGCGTACGCGTCCTGCCGGCCGGGGTCGAGCGGCACCTGCAAGACCAGTTCCAGCGCCTCGCGCTTGGCCTCCCAGACCGCGTCCCGGTCGATCAGCGCGCCCTTCTCCAGCACCCCCTCGCGCAGCCGGGCGGCCCGTTCCAGCAGGGCGTCCACCCGGGCCCGGTCCTCGACCCGGGCGAACTCGGGGACGTCCTCGACGCGCAGATGGACCGGGTCGGGGAAGCGCCGGGAGGAGGGCCGGTAGGGGGACGGGTCGGTGGGCGGTCCCGGCACGGCCGCGTGCAGCGGGTTGACCTGGACGAAGCCGGCACCGAGCGAGCGTCCGGCCCAGTCGGCGAGCGCGGCGAGGTCGCCGAGGTCGCCCATGCCCCAGGAGCGGCGGGACAGCAGGGAGTAGAGCTGGACGAGGAGTCCGTACGTTCGTCCGGGGGGTGCGGGCAGCCGGGGCGGGGCGACGACGAGGTGGCTGTGGGCGGTGCGGCCGTCCGGCGCGGCCGCGGTCAGCCGGTGCACGCCGGGCGGGAGCCGGGCGGTGTCGCTGTGGGTCCCGCCCTGTTCGGTGGTGACGGTCAGCCGGGTGCCGGGCGGCAGCGCGTCGAGGGCGCGCGGCGCGGTGCCGCTCCAGCAGACCACCGTCGGGGGCAGCAGGCGCTCGCGCAGGGCGCGTTCGCGGGCGTGGAGGGCCGCGGCGACGGCGGCGGGGGTGCTCGTGTCGACGCCGAGGGCGGTCAGCGTACGGGTGAGGGCGGTGGCGGGGGCCGCGACCGCAAGGTCGGGGGACGGCCGGTAGGAGGGGGCGACGCCGTGCAGTTCGGCGAGCCGGGACAGATCGTCGGAGGGCGGGTCCTGGGGCTGTCCGGACCCTTCGGCGGGGATGTCGGCCGACCGCGTCTGTGTCATCTACGGCCTCAGGGCGCTCATGTCCGTGTCCATACCGGTGTCCATACCCGGATCGACCTCCATGTCCCAGTAGGCGGCCTCACTCGTCAGCGGCACCGCGTCGGCGAGCGGCGGCTCGCTGGTGAGGGGTTCGGCGTCGGGGAGCGGGGGTTCGCTGGTGAGGGGGGTCGCGGCGCAGGCGCCCTCGGCGCTGAAGACACAGGCGTGCGTCTCGGGCGCGAAGGGCGCCTCCGGTTTGGACAGGGCCGGTGCGGTGGGCACGGGGCCTCCTGGGGTCTCGGTACGACGGCGGGTCACGGCAGCCCTACCCAGCGGGCGCGGCGGCAGACGTACTCGGCGGAACAACGTGGCCTGGGTCACACCCCGTTCCGTCGCCCCACCGCGAACCGGCGCCGCCGGGGCCGTCGATAGACGGGGTGTGAGACTGTTCCGCCCCATGGGGGGCCATCGGGAGAAGGACGAGGGGGACGGGGCCCTCCTGCGTGCCGTCGCGGCCGGGGACCCGGCGGCGTTGGCCGCCCTGTACGACCGGCACGCGGGCTGGCTGCACGCCCGCCTCACCCGGCGCTGCGCGGACCCCGAGGTGGTGCGCGAGGTGCTCCAGGACACCTTCGTCACCGTGTGGCGGTCGGCCGGGGCGCACCGGGGCGAGGAGGCGGGCGGCTGGCTGTGGACGATCGCGGCACGCCGGCTGATCGACGCGCGCCGGGCGCAGGAGCGGGCCGGGCGGCTGGAGACCACGCCGCTCGACACGGCCCCGGCCGGCGCCGGACCGGCCCCGTCAGCGCCCTCCGCGGAGGAGAGGGTGCTGACGGGGCTGGAGTACGGCGACGTCGGCACCGCCCTGACCCGGATCTCCCCGGAGCTGCGGGAGGTGCTGCGCGCCACGGTGGTGGACGGGCTGACCACCCGTGAGACCGCCCGGCTGCTCGGCATCCCCGAGGGCACCGTCAAGTCCCGGGCGACCCGCGCCCGCGCCGAACTGCGCGCCGCGCTCGCCCAGTTGGCTCCGTCCCCGATGGGAGGCCCGGCATGACCGGCTGGCACGCACCCGACCACCTGATCGCGGGCTACGCCGACGGCTCCCTGCCCGACGCCGACGCCTGGTCCCTGGAGAAGCACCTGGAGTCCTGCGCCTCCTGCGCGGGCCGGGTGTCCGGGGCGGTCCGGGCCACGCAGGCGGGACCGGTGCTGGCGGAGGTGCGGGACACCGTCCTGGCGGCCGCGAGGCCGGCACCCCTGCGCACCCCCCGTCTCCTGTGGGCCGCCGCCCCCGCCGTGCGCGGTGCCTGGCTGCCCGCCGTCCTGCTCGTGGCGTTCGGCGCGGTGGTGCTCGCCCACGTCGCCGACTTCCCGGGGGCCCGCCCCCTGCTGCTGGCCGTCGCGCCGGTGGTGCCGGTCGCCGGGGTGGCCCTGTCGTACGGCCGCCACGCCGACCCGCTGCACGAACTGGCCGCGTCCACCCCGTCGGCGGGGCTGCGGCTGGCGCTGGTGCGCACCGCGGTGGTCCTGGCGGTGAGCCTGCCGCTGCTGACCCTCACCGGTGTCGTCCTGCCGTCCTCGGGCGCGCCGGGAGCCGCCGCCTGGCTGCTGCCCGGACTCGCCTTGACGCTGGCCGCGCTCGCCCTCGGCGGCTGGCTGGGGCTGCGCACGGCGACCGCGGTGACCGGGGGCGGCTGGCTGTGCGCCGTCCTGGCACCGGTGCTGGCGACCCCCGACGGCGCGGTCTCCCGGCATCTGTCGGACCAGCTCTCCCTCTACGTCGGCGGCGCCGGCGCGCAGGGCGGCTGGGCGGCGGCCGCGGCGTTGTGCGCGGCCTTGCTGGCGGCCCGGCGCACGGCGTACGACCGCCTCGAACGGCCCTGAACACCGCCTCGAACGGCACTCGACCACGTCATCTCTCGGCTCTGGAGCCTCCTTGACCACCATTCAGGTGGCCGGTCTGCATGTCCGGCACCGCAAGACCGTCGCCCTCGACTCCCTCGACCTCGCCTTCGGCCGGGGCGTGCACGGGCTGCTCGGCCCGAACGGCGCGGGCAAGACCTCGCTGATCCGCGTGCTCGCCACGGTCGCCGCCCCGACGGGCGGCCGGGTGCGCATGCTCGGCGAGGATGTCGCCGACCCGCGCGGACGCACCGAGGTCCGCCGCAGGCTCGGCTATCTGCCGCAGGAGTTCGGCCACTACCCGGGCTTCACCGTGCGGGAGTTCGTCGCCTACATGGCCTGGCTGAAGGACATGCCGGCCGCGGACACCCCGGCCGCCGTGGAGCGTGCCGTGGCCCGGGTGGGGCTGGCCGACCGGATCGACGCGAGGATCCGGACGCTGTCCGGCGGCATGGTCCGCCGCGTCGGCATCGCCCAGGCCATCGTCAACGACCCGGCGGTCCTGCTGCTGGACGAGCCGACGGCGGGCCTGGACCCGGAGCAGCGCGTGGAGTTCCGCGAGCTGCTGCGCGAACTCGGCGCCGACGCCACGGTCCTGGTCTCCACGCACCTGGTGGAGGACGTGGCCGCGGCCTGCACGGAGGTCACGCTCATCGCCGGGGGCCGGCTCGCCTACCGCGGCACCCCCGATGCGCTGACCGCCCTCGGCGCGGTCGCGGACGGTGTCGGCGACCACCCCATCGAGCGCGGCTACACGGCGGCCCTGCGCGCCCACCGGGAGGTGGCGGCCCGATGACGCTGCTCATGGAGAGGAAGCCCCCGGCGGCCGCCGGGGCCGCTCCCCTGCGACCTGAGTTCCGGCGCGGGTTCGCCCCGCTCGCCGGTGCCGCCGTGCTGCTCACGCTGGTCGTCGCCCTCGCCGTGCCGGCCGAGAGCTGGCAGGGCGGGTGGGCGGAGACCCGGGACCGTACGCACGCGGCCGCGGTCCTGCTCGGCATCCCGCTGGCGCTGGCCGCGGGCTGCTGGCAGGGCGGGCGGGAGCGCCGGCGCGGTACCGGCGATCTGCTGGAGACCGCCGTACGCGGTGCGCTGCCCCGCTTCCTCGCGTCGGCGGTGCCGGTCGCCCTCTGGGTGGCCGCGGGGCACCTCCTCGCCGCCGGGTGCGCGCTGCTGGCCACCTGGTACTGCGCCACCGGGGACAGCCCGTACCTGGTCGTCCCCCTCACCGACTCGCTCCTCCTCGGCAGCGCGGCGCTCGCGGGCCAGGTGGTGGGCCGGGCCGTGCGCTGGCGGCTGGCGGCCCCGGTGCTGGCGACGGCCGGGTACGCCGTGCTCGGCTTCCTCTCCTACGACCACGGCAACGCCCTCTCCGCCCTGTCCCCGCTGATCGACACCTCCGTCCACCGGATGCCGGTGTGGTGGCAGCCGTGGGTGTCGGTGGTGTGGGTGGGCGGGCTCGCCGCCGCCGCGGTGCTGGCCCTCACCGCCCGCCGCCCGGTCACGGCCCTGGTGCCGCTGGCCTGCGCGACGGCCGCCGCGGTGGTCCTGGTCCAGGCCGGCGGCCTGACCCGCCCCAACCCGGTCGCCCAACGCCAGGTCTGCGACACCTCCACGACCCCGCAGGTGTGTGTGAACACGCGGTACGGGAAGCTGCTGCCGCAGATCACCGAGGCCCTGTCCGGTCTGACGGGCCGGCTGGAAGGCGTGGACAACGTCCCCGTCCGCTTCGAGGACCGCGTGGGCCGCTCGCGCGCCGACGAGGCCGAGCTCCCGATGGTCACCCCGCTCGGCTGGTCGGTCGTCCGCGGGAAGCTCACCGAGCCCGAGCGGTACGCGTGGGAGGCGGGGACGGCCCTCGTCGGCCGCCGCGCGGAATGCGACCACACGGACCCCGCCGTCGCCCGCACGGACGCCGCCGTGGAGCACTACCTGGCCCCGAGCCCGGCGGAGAAGCTCTTCGACGACCTGGACGCCCGGGGCTCCGCGACCGACCGCGCCGAGCTGAAGGCCAGGCAGCAGGCCCGGGCCCGGCTGCTGGGGATGGCGGAGGACGAGCGCCGGGCGTGGCTCTCGGAGTACTTCGCGACGGCGAAGAACTGCGACCGGAACGGAGTGCCGACCCTGTGACCAGCACCGGAATCGTCCTGTACGCCCGCTCCCGGGCCCTTGCGCAGACGGTCGCCGCGCTCGCCGCGACCGCCGTGCTGGCGGTCTGGGCGGCCCACTCCCTGGACTCCTACCTCGACCCGGAGCGCAGGGTCCCGGTGGTGGCCCTGGGCCCGCTGGTGGCCGCGACGGCCATCGGCACCAGCCTGCACTCCGCCTCCGAGGAGCTGGACCGCACGGCGGTGCGCCCCTGGTGGCGCCGCCGGCTGACCCATCTGCTGTGCCTGACGGCGCTGGCCGCCGCACTGCTCCCCCTGGCGGTCCTGTCCAGCGCGCAGACCTTCGGCCCGCCCGCCATGGTCCGCAACGTCCTGGGCTGCACCGGCCTGACGGCGGGCGCGGCGGTGGTCCTGGGCGCGCGGCTGAGCTGGCTGCCGGTGTTCGGCTACGTCAGCGCGATGTACATGGGTGTCTCGGGCCTGCGGGGCACGTCACTGCCCGCCTGGGCATGGCTTCTGGAGCCGGGTACCGGCGGCGCCGGGTGGGCGGCGGCCGCGGCGCTGTTCGCCGTCGGGGGCGGCTCGTACGCGGTGAAGGGGGCGCGCGGAACTCCCTGAGGAGGGAGCCGCGCCCCCGTGCACCCGGCATACGCGAAGGCCCGGAACCTCAGGCAGAAATGCCGTCGATCCGGGCCAAGGCGTCATCCGCCCCATACGGTTGCAAGTACGGCAACCAGCGCGGGTCACGATGCCCGGTGCCGATGATGCGCCAGGCCAGACCGGTCGGCGGAGCCGGTTTGTGGCGCAGCCGCCAGCCGATCTCGAACAGATGGCGGTCGGCTTTCACGTGGTTGCAGCGGCGGCAGGACGCCACCACGTTGTCCCAGACGTGCTTGCCCCCGCGGCTGCGCGGGATGACGTGGTCGACGCTGGTTGCGACGCCACCGCAGTACATGCACCGGCCCCCGTCGCGCGCGAAGAGCGCCCTGCGGGTGAGAGGAACGGGCCCCCGGTAGGGGACGCGCACGAATCGCTTGAGCCGGACCACGCTGGGTGCGGGGACGGTGACGGTTGCGCTGTGCAGATAGGCGCCGGACTCCTCGAGGCATACTGCCTTGTTCTCGAGGACGAGGACGAGCGCGCGGCGGAGCGGTACGACGCCGAGCGGCTCGTACGACGCGTTGAGGACCAGGACATGCGGCACGGATGCCTCCTTGGGCGTCGGCGGCGCGTGGCTCGCGCCGGGACGATCTGTAGTCAGTTTCCCCTCATGCCTGGTGATGGCGCCACCATGTCCCGGTAACGGCCTGGGAGTGTTTTCGACCACATCCGACGCCTCCCCAGAGTGATGAACGGTTCATCCCACCAGTTCATCCCCACGTGAGCGCCGTCCCTCCCCCGAACGTGGGGACGATGTGCACGCGATGCCCCGATAGTGTGGTGGGTCTGCCCCGCCGGTGACCTTTTCGTGACCTTGGCCGACCTTGACCACCTGCCGCGGGGCAGGCCGCTGCACTGGAGGTACCCGCTGTGTCCCTGCCCGCCGTCCTGCCGGCCGCCGACGTGACGCCGTCGCCGGTCCCCTCGGAAACGACGACCCCGGCGGTCCCCTCGATCCGGGACGCCCACGAGAGCGCGGCCGAGGCCGCCAGCTGGGTCGAGCAGAACTGGTCGACCTGGCTGGCGATCGGTCTGCGGGTCCTGCTGATCCTGGTGATAGCGGCGGTGCTCAGAGTGGCCGTCCGCCGTGCGATCACCAAGCTCATCGACCGGATGGGCCGCGGCGGGCAGACGGTGGACGGCACGGCACTGGGCGGTCTGCTGGTCAACGTCGAGCGCCGCCGGCAGCGCTCGCAGGCGATCGGCTCGGTGCTGCGCTCGGTGGCCAGTTTCCTGATCATGGGCACGGCCGCCCTGATGGTCCTGGGCACCTTCGAGATCAACCTGGCCCCGCTGCTGGCGTCCGCCGGTGTGGCGGGCGTGGCGATCGGTTTCGGCGCCCGCAACCTGGTCACCGACTTCCTCTCCGGCGTCTTCATGATCCTGGAGGACCAGTACGGCGTGGGCGACACGATCGACGCGGGCGTCGCCTCCGGTGAGGTCATCGAGGTCGGGCTGCGCGTGACGAAGCTGCGCGGTGAGGGCGGTGAGATCTGGTACGTCCGCAACGGCGAGGTCAAGCGCATCGGCAACCTGTCGCAGGGCTGGTCGATGGCCGGGGTCGACGTCACGGTCCGCGCCGAGGAGGACCTCGACAAGATCAAGTCCACCCTCGACGAGGTCGCCGAGAAGATGACGAAGGAGGAGCCGTGGAACGAGCTCCTCTGGGGGCCGATCGAGGTGCTGGGCCTGGACAGCCTGCTGCTGGACTCGATGGTGGTGCGGCTGTCCGCGAAGACCATGCCGGGCAAGTCCCTGACGGTGGAGCGCGAGCTGCGCTGGCGGGTCAAGCGCGCCTTCGACGCCGCCGACATCCCGATCATCGGCCGGCCGGCGGCGGCCCCGGACGAGGGGCCCGCCGACGACGCCACCGCCGCGGTGGCGGCTCCCTCCGCCTACGCCAACGCCGCCTCGCCGCAGTCCCAGGCCGCCACGCCGCTCACGCCGCCCAACGTGACGAAGTAGCGGCTCCAGGGCCGGCCGCAGCGGGTGTCCCGGCGCGGTGGCCGCGCGGATGCCGGCCGACGCGTCCCGCCCGGCCCGGCAGGACGTCGAGTCGGCGCCGCCCCCCTGCGCGACCGGGTGCGGGCACTCGCCTCGCCCAACGGCCGGCCGGTTTCCGGCCCGCCCTGACCCGCCGGTTTGCCCCCGTGGCCCGGACTGGCTTGGATGCCGGGGGCGGCGGACGGCGGGCGGGGGCGGTGGAGGCCATGGGCGAGCGGTCCCTGGGGCGGCGCTTCGGCCGGCTGTGGGCCGCGTACGCGGTGAGCACGTTCGGCACGCGGCTCGCCTTCGACGCGTTCGCGCTGATCGCGGTCCTCGCACTGCACGCCGGGCCGACCGAGGTGGCGCTGCTGGCGGCCTCGGGGCTCGCCGTGGGCGCGGTGCTCGCGGTGCCGCTCGGCGCCTGGGTGGAGTTCCGCCCGAAGCGGCCGGTGATGGTCGGGGCGGACCTGCTGCGGTGCGCCGCGCTGCTGAGCGTGCCCGTGGCGTACGCGCTGGACGTGCTGAGCCTCGGCCAGCTGCTGGCGGTGTCGGTGGTGACGGCCGCCGCGGACATCACGTTCGGCGCGGCGAGCGGGGCGTTCCTGAAGTCCCTGCTGCCGCCGGAGGACCTGCTCGCGGCCAACAGCCGGTTCGAGGCGACGGCCTGGACGGCCACGGCGCTGGGCCCGCCGCTGGGCGGTGTGGCCGTGGGGGTGTTCGGGCCGGTGGCCACGGTCCTGGCGGACGCGGCGAGCTATCTGCTGTCGGCGCTGGGGCTGCGGGCCGTGGGCGGGACGGAGCGGCACCCGGAGCGCCCCGAGGGCGCGCGGGGCCCGCGGCCGGGCGATCTGCGGGCGGGCTGGCGGCACATCCTCGGCCATGCCGCGCTGCGCCCGCTGTTCCTCAACACGGTCCTGGTGAACGCCCTGATCATGGTGGCGTCCCCGCTGCTGGCGGTGCTGATGCTGGGCCGGCTCGGCTTCACGCCCTGGCAGTACGGGCTCGCCTTCGCCGTGCCGTGCCTGGGCGGTCTGCTGGGTTCCCGGCTGTCCCGGCGGCTGGTCGCCCGGCACGGGCAGCGCCGGGTGCTGCTGGTGGCCGGCACGCTGCGGGCCTGCTGGTCGGTCGGGCTGGCCTTCGTGGGGCCGGGCACGGCGGGCCTGGTGCTCGTGATGGCCGTGGAGTTCGGCCTGATCACCTGCTCCGCGGTGTTCACCCCGGTGCTCGCCACCCGGCGTCTGGAGGGGACCCCGCCGGACCGGGTGACCCGCACCCTGACGGCGTGGTCGATCACGAGCAGGACGGTGACGGCCGCGATGACCGCGCTGTGGGGCGTGCTGGCGCTGCTGACGGGCCCCCGGGCCGCGATCGCGCTGGCCGGTGTCCTGCTGCTGGCGACGCCGCTGCTGCTGCCCTGGCGCGAGGAAACGCGGGCGCCGCGTCCCGGTGCTCCGGCCCCCGGCGCACCGCAGCCCGGCCTCCCCGGGTGACGAGCGGGTCTCGCCGGGCGGAATCCCTTGACTCCGCGTTCCCCACCGGCCTAGTTTCCTCCGCAGGCAATAGGAAACTTTCCTAACAGTGATCACGCGGGCGTCCGGGATGGACGCCGCCGGACGATCACTGGGAAGCTGGGCAGCCGAGAGGCAGGTGTCGCACCCCATGGCAGGAACCGCCGGTACGCCGGGCACCCCGCGCGTCCTGCGCGCCATGAACGACCGCGCCGCCCTGGACCTCCTCCTGGAGCACGGGCCGCTGTCGCGCACGCGGATCGGCAAGCTCACCGGCCTCTCCAAGCCGACCGCCTCCCAGCTGCTGGCCCGCCTGGAGGCCGCCGGCCTGGTC
Source organism: Streptomyces sp. NPDC046859 (assembly GCF_040645135.1). Classification (NCBI taxonomy): domain Bacteria; kingdom Bacillati; phylum Actinomycetota; class Actinomycetes; order Kitasatosporales; family Streptomycetaceae; genus Streptomyces; species Streptomyces sp. NPDC046859. Next base: position 302,363 of record NZ_JBEYXR010000001.1, on the reverse strand, counting down.
CTGGCCACCGGCACCACGGAAGGGCGGCCCGGCCCCAACGCCCAGCTGTACGAGGTGAACCCGAGGGCCGCGTACGCCGCCGGCCTCGACGTCACCCCGGAGCGGGTCCTGGCCGCCGTGGCCGACATCACCGGCCGCACCGTCGGGTCGTACGAACTGCCCACCCCCGGCAGGCGTCCGTCCCAGCCGGTCGTGCGGCAGGTCACCGACGCCCTCGACGGGGCGGTGAAGGCGGCGGGCCTGACCCGGGCCGACGTCCACCGGCTCGTCATCGGCACCCCCGGCGCCTTCGACCCCAACACGGGCCGCCTGCGCTACGCCTCCCATCTGCCCGGCTGGCACTCCCCCGCGCTGCTCGACGAACTCGCCGCGTCGCTGCCGATGCCGGTCGAGTACGAGAACGACGTCAACCTCGCGGCGGTGGCCGAGCAGCGGCTCGGCGCGGCCCGCGGCCACGAGGACTTCGTGCTGCTGTGGAACGAGGGAGGTCTCGGCGCCGCCCTGGTCCTCGGCGGCCGGCTGCACCGCGGCTGGACCGGCGGCGCGGGCGAGGTCGGCTTCCTGCCCGTGCCGGGCGCCCCCCTCGTCCGTCAGGTGACCAAGGCCAACAGCGGCGGCTACCAGGAGCTGGCCGGTTCCCAGGCCGTTCCCCGCCTCGCCCGTGAACTCGGCGTCCCCGACATCCCGTCGGGGCCGTACGCGGAGGTGGCCGCCGCCCTGGTCGAGCGGGCCGCCGCCCGGGACGACGACCCCCACCGGCGGCTCCTGGAGACCTACGCGACCCGGCTGGCCACCGGTCTGGCCTCCCTGGTCTCCGTCCTCGACCCGGAACTCGTCGTCCTCAGCGGCGCCTCGCTGACCGCGGGCGGGGACACCCTGCGCACCCTCGTCCAGAACGAGCTGGAGGAACTGGCCGCGGCCCGGCCCCGGCTCGTCGTCGGCGACGTCCGTGAACACCCCGTGCTGCGCGGCGCGCTGGAGAGCGCCCTCGCCGCCACCCGCGACGAGGTCTTCGACACCTCGCGCTGACCCGCACCCCGCCCCCGCACCACCCACACCCACCCCGTCCCGCCCTTGGGAGACCTCGCCATGCCCGGAAAGTCCAGGAAAGTCATATCCTCGATGTCCCGCCGGACCACGGCGGCCCTCGCCGCGTCCGCCTCCCTGGCCCTGCTCGCCACGGCCTGTACGGGCTCCTCGGAGACCGGCGCGAACGACGACCCGAACGCGCGGACCACGATCACCTTCTGGCACGGCTGGAGCGCGCCCGCCGAGGTCGAGGCGATCCAGGCGAACGTCGACGCGTTCGAGAAGGCGCACCCGAACATCACGGTGAAGGTCGTCGGCAACATCAACGACGACAAGCTCAACCAGGCGCTGCGCGCGGGCGGTTCGAACGGCCCCGACGTGGTGTCGTCGTTCACGACCTCCAACGTCGGCAAGTTCTGCTCCTCAGGCGCCTTCCTCGACCTCAAGCCCTTCATCGAGAAGTCGAAGCTCGACCTCGACAAGCTCATCCCGAAGCCGATGCTGGACTACACCCGGTTCGAGGGCACCCGCTGCGCCCTGCCGCTGCTCGGCGACGCCTACGGGCTCTACTACAACAAGGACGCCTTTAAGAAGGCCGGCATCACCGCGCCGCCGAAGACCTGGTCGGAGTTCGCGGAGGTCGCCAAGAAGCTCACGAAGAGCAAGGGCGACGGCTACGAGCAGCTCGGCTTCATGCCGACCTACCACGGCTACGAGACGGTCGTGGACCACTACATGTCCCAGTGGGACCACGCCTACTTCGGCAAGGACGGCAAGTCCAGCGTCGCGAAGGACCCGGCGTTCGCCGAGATGTTCCGGTACCAGAAGAAGCTCGTCGACGACCTCGGCGGCTTCGCCAAGCTGGAGAAGTACCGCAACACCTTCGGCGACGAGTGGGGCGCCAAGCACCCCTTCCACACCGGCCAGGTGGCCATGCAGCTCGACGGCGAGTGGCGGCTCGGCATGGCGAAGGACGCCGGCGCCGGCTTCGGGATCGGCACCGCGCCGATGCCCGTCGCCGACGACGAGGTGGACGAGTACGGCAAGGGCTTCCTCTCCGGCACGATCATCGGCATCGCCCCGCGCAGCGAGAAGCAGAACGCCGCCTGGGAGCTGGTGAAGTACCTGACGACCGACACCGAGGCCGTCGTGTCCTTCGCCAACGCCATCCACAACGTGCCCTCCACCTTCGCGGCACTGAAGTCGCCCGGGCTGAAGGTGGAGCCCGGCTTCAAGACGTTCCTGGACATCGCGCAGAACCCGCACTCCAACACCCCGCCGGCGTCCGTCAACGGCTCGACCTACCAGACGACCCTCCAGGACTTCGGCTACCAGTACGAGTCCGGCAAGGTGACGGATCTGCAGGCCGGTCTGGAGAAGACCGCCGAGCAGATCGACCGCGACATCGAGCAGGCGAAGTAGCCCCGATGGCGACGTACACACTCCGCGCGAAGCGCCGCAGGTCGGCGCTTCGGACGGTGGCCTTCCTGTCACCGTGGCTCATCGGGTTCGGCGTCTTCTTCGCCTATCCGCTGGTGTCCACCGTGTACTTCTCGCTGATGAGGTACGACGGCTTCGGCACACCCGCGTTCCGGGGCCTGGACAACTGGTCCTACGTCTTCCAGGACTACCCGCTGTTCTGGCCCGCGCTGCGCAACACGCTCTGGCTGGTGCTGGTCATGGTGACCTGCCGGGTGGTGTTCGGGCTGGGCGTCGGCCTGCTCATCACGAAGATCAGGACCGGCACCGGGGTCTTCCGCACCCTGTTCTACCTGCCCTACCTCGCCCCGCCGGTCGCCGCGACACTGGCCTTCGTCTTCCTGCTCAACCCCGGCACCGGCCCGGTCGACTCCGTGCTCGGCGACCTCGGTCTGCCGGCGCCCGGCTGGTTCACCGATCCCGCCTGGTCCAAGCCGGCCCTCACCGCGCTCGCGCTGTGGGGGGTGGGCGACCTCATGGTCATCTTCATGGCCGCCCTGCTCGACGTCCCGAAGGAGCAGTACGAGGCCGCCGAACTCGACGGCGCCTCGGCCCGGCAGCGGTTCCGGTACGTCACCCTGCCGAACATCTCGCCGATCGTGATGTTCGCCGTCGTCACCGGAGTCATCCAGACGATGCAGTACTACACGCAGCCGCTGGTCGCCGGGAAGGTCGCCTCCGGCGTCATCGGCGGCTCCGGCCAGCAGTTCGAGCCGGGCTACCCCGACAAGTCGACGCTGACCCTCCCCCAGCTCGTGTACAACCTCGGCTTCCAGCGCTTCGACTACGGCTCCGCCTGTGTGGTCGCGCTCGTCCTGTTCGCCCTCGCCATGGCGTTCACCGCGTTGCTGATGCGGCGCCGGGGCGGACTGATCCAGGCAGGTGACCGGCCATGACCCAGGTGCTGGAACGGCCGGTGCGGCCGGCCACCCCGACCGCCGCCGAACGCACCGCGCGCCGCCGCGCGGTGCTGGAGTGGATCGCCGTGCACTCCCTGGGCGTCGCGGCCGCCCTGTTCTTCACCCTGCCGTTCGTGTTCGTCGTGCTGACCTCGCTGATGAGCGACCAGCAGACGCTGACCCGCGACCTGGTCCCGCGGACCTGGGAGTGGGGCAACTACGCCCAGGTCCTCGACACCCCGGGCTTCCTGACCTGGTGGCGCAACACGCTGCTGTACGCCGGGCTCGGCACGGTCCTCACCCTCGTCTCGTCCGTCCCGGTGGCGTACGCGCTCGCCAAGTTCCGCTTCCGGGGCCGGAACCTGACGCTCATGCTGGTCGTCTCGATGATGATGCTGCCGCCGCAGGTCGTCATCATCCCGATGTACCTGTTCTGGGCGAAGCAGCTGGACCTGTCGGGCACCCTGTGGCCCCTGATCGTCCCGATGGCGTTCGGGGACGCGTTCTCGATCTTCCTGCTGCGCCAGTTCCTCACCACCATCCCCGACGAGTACCTGGACGCGGCGAAGGTCGACGGCTGCGGCGAACTGCGCACCCTGCTGCGGGTGGTGCTGCCCATGGCGAAACCGGGTATCGCCGCAGTGGCCCTCTTCCAGTTCTTCTACGCCTGGAACGACTACTTCGGGCCGCAGATCTACGCGTCCGAGAATCCGGGCGCCTGGACCCTGTCGTACGGACTCGAGTCGTTCAAGGGGGCGCACCACACCGACTGGAACCTCACCATGGCGGCGACCGTCCTGGTCATGGCCCCCGTGATCCTCGTGTTCTTCTTCGCCCAGAAAGCGTTCGTAGAGGGCGTCACGCTCACCGGAGTAAAGGGTTGAATCTCAAGTGAAACTCACCGTGGTCGGCGGAGGCTCGACCTACACGCCGGAACTCATCGACGGCTTCGCGCGCCTCCGCGACACCCTGCCCATCGAGGAACTGGTCCTGACGGACCCGGCGACGGACCGCCTGGAGCTGGTCGGCGGCCTCGCCCGCCGTATCTTCGCCCGCCAGTCCCACGCCGGGAGGATCACCACGACGACCGACCTGGACGCGGCCGTCGACGGCGCCGACGCGGTCCTGCTCCAGCTGCGCGTCGGCGGCCAGGCGGCCCGGCAGCAGGACGAGACCTGGCCCCTGGAGTGCGGCTGCGTCGGCCAGGAGACCACCGGCGCCGGCGGCCTCGCGAAGGCCCTGCGCACCGTGCCGGTCGTCCTGGACATCGCCGAGCGGGTCCGGCGCGCCAACCCCGCCGCCTGGATCATCGACTTCACCAACCCGGTCGGCGTCGTCACCCGCGCCCTGCTCCAGGAGGGTCACCGGGCGGTCGGCCTGTGCAACGTGGCGATCGGCTTCCAGCGCAAGTTCGCCGCCCTGCTCGGCGCCTCGCCCGCCGAGATCCACCTCGACCACGTCGGCCTCAACCACCTCACCTGGGAGACCGGGGTGCGCCTGGGCGGCCCCGAGGGCGCGGACATCCTGCCGAAGCTGCTCGCCGAGCACGGCGACGCCCTCGCCGCCGACCTGCGCCTGCCCCGCGTCCTGCTGGACCGGCTGGGCGTGGTCCCGTCCTACTACCTGCGCTACTACTACGCCCACGACGCGGTCGTACGGGAGATGCGCACCAAGCCGTCCCGCGCCGCCGAGGTGGCCGCGATGGAGCGCGAGCTGCTCGCCCTGTACGCCGACCCGGCGCTCGACGAGAAGCCGGAGCTGCTGTCCAGGCGGGGCGGGGCGTACTACTCGGAGGCGGCGGTGGACCTCGCGGCCGCCCTGCTCAACGGCGCCGGCAGCCCCTACCAGGTGGTGAACACCCTCAACCGGGGCACGCTGCCCTTCCTGCCCGACGACGCGGTGATCGAGGTGCAGGCCGCCGTGGGACAGGACGGCCCGGCGCCGCTGCCCGTGCCCCGCCTCGATCCGCTCTACTCGGGTCTGACGGCGCAGGTGACGGCCTACGAGGACCTGGCGCTCTCCGCGGCCCTGCACGGCAGCCGCGACCGGGTGTTCCAGGCGCTCCTCGCGCATCCCCTCGTCGGCCAGTTCGAGTACGCCGAGAAGCTCACCGACGAGCTGATCGCACACAACCGGGAGCACCTCGCGTGGGCATGACCGCACGTGTCCTCGCCATCGACGCGGGAAACAGCAAGACCGACGTCGCCGTGGTGGCGGGCGACGGCACCGTCCTGGCCACCGCCCGCGCGGGAGGGTTCCGGCCGCCTGCCGTGGGCGTCGGGCAGGCGATGGACACGCTCGCCGAAGCCGTGGAGGAGGCGTTCACGGCCGCGGGCGTGACCCGCGCCGACCACGTGTCGGCCTGTCTGGCCAACGCCGACCTGCCGGTGGAGGAGGAGACCCTGGCGGCCGCGCTGCACGCCCGCGCGTGGGGCACCCGTGCCGAGGTCCGCAACGACACCTTCGCGATCCTGCGCGCCGGGGTCACCGAGCCCCGCGGGGTGGCCGTCGTCTGCGGCGCCGGCATCAACTGCGTGGGCCTGCGCCCCGACGGGCGCACCGCCCGCTTCCCGGCGCTCGGCCGGCTGTCCGGGGACTGGGGCGGAGGCGGGGGCCTGGCGGAGGAGGCGCTGTGGCACGCGGCACGCGCGGAGGACGGACGGGGCGCGCCCACCTCGCTGGCCGACTCGCTGCCCGCCCACTTCGGGCTGTCCTCCATGTACGCGCTGATCGAGGCCCTGCACCTGGGGCACATCCCGGAGCGGCGCCGGCACGAACTGGCGCCGGTGCTCTTCGCCACGGCCGCGTCCGGCGACCCGGTCGCGCGCGCCCTCGTCGACCGGCTGGCCGACGAGGTGGTCACCATGGCGACGGTCGCCCTGACCCGGCTCGGTCTGCTCGGGGAGGAGACGCCGGTCCTGCTCGGCGGCAGCGTCCTGGCGGCCCGCCACCCCCAACTGGACGACGGCGTACGGGACCTGCTGGCCGTCCGCGCCCCCAAGGCGGTACCGGAGGTGGTGGCGGCGCGTCCGGTGCTGGGCGCGGCCCTGCTCGGGCTGGACGCGGTGGGCGCCCCCGAGGAGGCGCACACCCGGCTGCGGCGGCACTTCGAGCCGTAGCCCGCTCCCGCCCGGGGACGCCCCCGGGCGCTCCCGGGACACGCCCCCGCACTCCCCGGCCGCCCGGCGCGACGAGGTGGAACCGAACCGATTCCCACGGCGTTCTCATGGGCAGGGGGTGGTGCGGGGGCGTGTTCGGCGGTGCCGGGAGCCGGGACCACCGCCGTGACCGGACCGAGGTCGGGCGAGGCCGGTGCGGATGCCGGTCCTGGCCGCGATACTGGCCCGCGACGGATGGCCATGGGGGAGGTCGGCATGACACGGACACCGGGCGGCAGCGCGCCGCCACCGGGCCAGGACCCGGCCAGGAGCGTGCCGACGCTGTCGTCCGTGCCGGCCCAACCGGGGCCTCCCGCACCCGAGTCGGCGCCCGCCTCCGCCGCGCCCGCGCCCGGCCCGCGGGCCCGCCGCACCGCGTTCGCGGAAGGCCTGGACCAGCTCCGGGCGGCCGCCACCACCGAGCCGGGCCGGCTGCGCATCCTCGGTGCCGTCCTCGCGCTGCTCGTCGTCGCGTTCGGCGCCGTCGCCGCCTGGCAGATGACCGAGCGCACGGCCGCGGCCGACGACGTCCTGCACCGCAGCCAGCCGCTCAGCTCCGACGCGGCCGACATCTACCGTTCCCTGGCCGACGCGAACACCGCGGCGGCCAGCGGCTATCTCGCGGGCCTCCAGGAGAAGCCGGCGATGCGCGCGGGCTACGAGAAGGACATCCGTACGGCCGCCGCCAAGCTCGTCACCGCCGCCGCCAACTCCGATCCGGGTTCGGCCTCGGCCCGTACGATCGCCTCGCTGAGCCGGCTGCTGCCCGAGTACAAGGGCCTGGTGGAGACGGCGCGGGCCAACAACCGCCAGGGCTACCCGGTCGGCGGCGCCTATCTGCGCGCGGCGAACGAGATGATGCAGCAGCGGATGCTGCCGGCCGCCGAGAAGCTGTACCGCACGGAGAACGCCCGCCTCGGCGCCGACTACGCCGACGCCCGCTCCTTCCCGTGGGCCTCGCTCGGCCTCGGCGTCCTCGCACTGGCCGCCCTGGTGTGGGCCCAGCACCGCACCTACCGGCGCACCAACCGGGTCCTCAACCACGGCCTCGTCGCCGCCACGGCCGCCGCCACGGTCGCCCTGCTGTGGCTCACGGTGAGCCACACCGTGGCCCGCGCGGGCCTGGACGACTCCCATGAGCACGGCGTGCGCTCCCTGACGGTCCTGCACGAGGCGCGGATCGCCTCCCTGACGGCCCGCAGCGACGAGAACCTCACCCTGGTCCGCCGCGGCGCCGACACCCGCGCCCTGGACGACGGGAGCGTGGTGGACGCCTACGAGTGGGGCTACGACCGGCAGATCGACGCCCTGCGCTCGGCGCTCGCGCGGGCCGCGGACCTCGCCGACGACGCGGCGGGCAGCAAGCCCGTACGGGACGCGAACGGCTTCATGAAGGTCTGGAAGGACCGCCACGACCTCGCGCGCGCGGACAGCGACTCCGGGAACTACCAGGCGGCCCGCGACCGCGTCATCGGCGCCGCGAAGGAGCCGACGAGCGTGTGCTTCGACAACGTCGACAAGGCGCTGGCGACCGCGCTCACCCACGAGCAGGGCGAGTTCCGGCGGGCCGCGGGTGGCGGCCTGGACGCGCTGACGGGCGTCCCGGCCGGTGCCGCCGTCCTCGCGGTGCTGGGCGCGGCGGGCGCCGTCCTCGGCATCGGCCGCAGGCTGTCGGAGTACCGGTGAGAGGGGGCAGGACGATGAACGCACACGCCGGCGCCCGTGTCGGCTCCGCCCGGCGGTGGCGGCGCCTGCGGGCGGGCCTGCGCGGCTGGGGCGGCGTCGGCGCGATGGCCTTCCTCTGCGCCCTGGCGGTCACCGCCGCGCTGCTGCTGCCCCTGTCCCAGTCCGCCGGCGGCGCCGCCCCGGCCGGGCACGGTGTCACCCACGCCGGGCAGGTCAGGGCCGACAGCTGCGAGGACCCGCAGGACCGGAGCCTGTCGCCGTCCGGCGGCGGCGGGAAGACCCCGGCCGTCGACGCGATCAAGGCCCGGGAGGACCGGCGTCTGGTCGTCGGCGTCGACACCAACAGCTACCGCTGGGGCTACCTCGACCCGAACAACCCCTCGGGCGAGCTGGAGGGGTTCGACATCGACCTGGTCCACCGGATCGCCGAGGACATCCTGGGCGACCGCGACGCGGTGCGGTTCAAGGCCATCCCGACCAGCCGGCGGATCGAGGCGGTCCAGAAGGGCGAGGTCGACATGGTCGTGCGCACCATGACGATCACCTGTGACCGGCTGGAGCAAGTCGCCTTCTCCGCCCCCTACTTCGTCACCGGTCAGCAGGTCCTCGCGCCCAAGACGTCGCAGGTCACCGGGTTCGACGCGTCCCTGGCGGACCGCAAGGTGTGCTCGGCCCGGGGATCGACCGCGTACGACAACCTCGAAGCGGGCAGGAAGGAAGGCGTCCTGCCCGCCTCCACCGACATCCGCACCACCGTCCCCAATCAGCTCGACTGCCTGGTCAAACTGCAGCTCGGGGAGGTCGACGCGGTCGTCACGGACGGTGCGCTCGCGGCGAGCCAGGCGGCGCAGGACCCGGCCGTCGAGCTCAAGGGCGGCCTGTTCACTGACGAGTACTACGGAGTGGCGATGAAAAGGGGATCCGACGATCTGGTCCGCCGGGTCAACCGGATCCTGGAGGACTACGTCGAGGACGGCGGCTGGGCGGAGTCGTACGAGAAGTGGCTCCACCCGACCATGGACACGGACGGCAGGAAGTCGGCGTCGGCGACCCCGCCCGAGGCCCGCTACGCGTAAGCGGCCCGCGGGCGCGGGACGGCACGGACGAACGACTGACGGAACTCAACGCAGCGAGAGGTGATCGATGGGCGTCACGGACCCCGCCGGGCCGGTGATGGACCGGGACGAGGTGGACCGTGCGCTGGCGCGGCTCGGCCAGGAGCACGAGGCGATCGAGACCTCGCTGCTCGCCCTCCAGGACCACGCGGGCCGCAGACTCCTCGAAGGGGCCGAGCTGACCGGCGTGACCAAGGAGCGCTGGACGTCGGTGGAGGCCTCGATCACGCTGCTGTGGGCGTACTTCGACGCCTACACGGGCGCGCTGCGCTCGGCCCGGGAGATCCGCTCCCGGCGCCGCTGGTCCAGCCGCGAGGACCTGGTGGAGCTGACGGAACTGCTGCGCGGCGAGTGCGTGACGGTGGCCGGCCAGGCCGCCGCGGCCGCCAACGGGCCGACCCCGCACGGCGGTCCGGGCCGGCTGAGCGAGCGGTACTCCCTGGCCGCGCTCGTGGACCGGATGAACGAGCTGTACGCGACCTCGCTGGACATGGTCGTGGCCGCCGACGCCGTCTGGTCCGCGCTGCCCGCCCGGATCGATTTACTCGCCGCCGAGCTCCAGCGCACCCGCCGGCTCGCGCACTCCGTCGGGGTGCGCCCCGGCGAGCATCCGGCCGGCGACGACCTGGAGCGGATCACCCGCACGCTGACCCGGCTGCGCGCCGAGGTGGTGTCGGACCCGCTGGCCTACTGGGTGCCCACGAAGGGCAGTTCGGCGCCGGGCGGCGGCCGTCCGGACACCACCGTGTACGACCGTGAGGCGCGCGCCCTGGAGGACGTGCGCCGGGAGATCGACGCGGTCCTGACGGTCCGCCAGGACGCCGAGCAGCGCCTGGTGCGGCTGCGGGACGTGCTCTCCCGCGCGGACCGCACGCTCGCCGAGGCCCGCACCGCCCGCGGCGAGGTGCTGGCGAAGATCGCCGCCACCGAGGTGCCGGTCGTCAGCGGTCCCCCGACCGTGCTCCAGGAACAGCTGGCGACGGCCGCCGAGTACCGCCGGCAGGCGCAGTGGCACCGGCTGTCGCCGCTGCTGGAGTCCCTGGAGCAGAAGGCGGAGGACGAACTGCTGCGCGCGCGTGAGTCCTTGACGGCGGTCACCGCGCCGCTGGCGGTCCGCGCCGAGCTGCGCGGCCGTCTCGACGCGTACAAGGCGAAGGTGGCCCGGCACGGCTTCGCGGAGGACCCGCTGCTGGTCGAGCGCTACGACGCGGCGCGCCGCATGCTGTGGAGCGCGCCCTGCGACCTGCGCGTCGCCGAGCAGGCGGTCCTGCGCTACCAGCAGGCGGCGGCCGAGCTGCTCGGCGGCGGCGGTGGCCGCATCCCGGGTCCGCGCACTCCCGAGGACGGTGCGGGGAGCGGGACATGAGGGGCAGGGGGGAGACATGAGCCAGGCGGGGCAGACCTGTCAGCGCCCGGACTGCACCGGGTCGTACGAGGACATGGGCGGCGGCGAGCTGTACTGCGACACCTGCGGCCTGGCCCCGGTCGTCTCGGCGACCGGTACCGTCGGCTCGCCGTCCACCGGGGTCGCGGCGGGCGGCAAGGGCGCCTCGGCCGGCGGCGGTTCGCGCTCCACCGGCCGGGGCAGCTCGCGGACGTCCTCGCAGTCGTCGCGCTCCTCGAGGTCCCGGCGCTCGGTGTCGGGGCGGCTGTCGCGCTCGGTGTCGGGGCGGTCCACGGGCCGTTCGGTGTCGGTGCGCAGCTCCGGTTCCACGGCCGGCTCCAGCGGCCGCGGCCGGCTCGGCGCCGGCCTGGTCCAGGTGCCGGACGTGCCGCGGCCCGACCCGCGCGCGATGGTGCTGGAGAAGGCGGAGGTGCCGGAGCGCAAGCGGTTCTGCTCCCGCTCCGACTGCGGCGCGCCCGTCGGCCGGGCCCGCGGCGACCGGCCGGGCCGCACCGAGGGGTTCTGCACGAAGTGCGGGCACCCGTACTCGTTCGTGCCCAAGCTGCGCGCCGGGGACGTCGTGCACGGCCAGTACGAGGTCGTGGGCTGTCTGGCGCACGGCGGGCTGGGCTGGATCTACCTGGCCGTGGACCGGGCGGTCTCCGACCGCTGGGTGGTGCTCAAGGGCCTGCTGGACACCGGTGACCAGGACGCGATGGCGGCGGCGATATCGGAGCGGCGCTTCCTCGCGGAGATCGAGCACGCCAACATCGTGCGGATCTACAACTTCGTCGAGCACCTCGACCAGCGCACCGGCTCCCTCGACGGCTACATCGTGATGGAGTACGTCGGCGGCAAGTCCCTGAAGGAGATAGCGAACGCGCGCCGTACGGAGACGGGCCGGCGCGACCCGCTGCCGGTGGAACAGGCGTGCGCGTACGGCATCGAGGCCCTGGAGGCGCTCGGCCATCTCCACAACCGCAACCTGCTGTACTGCGACTTCAAGGTCGACAACGCCCTCCAGACCGAGGACCAGCTCAAGCTGATCGACATGGGCGCGGTGCGCAGGATGGACGACGACGAGTCGGCCGTCTACGGCACGGTCGGCTACCAGGCGCCGGAGGTCGCCGAGGTCGGCCCGTCGGTCGCCTCGGACCTCTACACGGTCGCCCGCACCCTCGCCGTGCTGACCTTCGACTTCCAGGGCTACACGAACGTCTACGCCGACTCGCTGCCCGACCCCGACCACATCGAGGTCTTCCGCCGGTACGAGTCCTTCTACCGGCTCCTGGTCCGTGCCACCGACCCCGACCCGGCCCGCCGTTTCGCCTCCGCGCAGGAGATGGCGGAGCAGCTGACGGGGGTGCTGCGCGAGGTCGTCTCCCTGCAGACGGGCCGGGCGCGGCCCGCGCTGTCCACCCTGTTCGGGCCGGAGGTGCGGGTCACCGACACCGTGCTGTTCCCGGAGCCGGCCGGGGAGGTCTCCCGGCTGGGGGCGCGCCCGGTGCCGGCCCGCGGGGGCGCCGCCCGCCGGACGCCGGCCGCGACCGCGCCGGCCCCGGCACGGATCGTCAAGGAGGCCGACGCCCCCGCCGCCGCGCTGGCCCTGCCGGTCCCCCATGTCGATCCCGCGGACCCGAACGCCGGTTTCCTCGCGGGTCTGCTGACCACCGCCCCGGCGGAGCTGCTCGGCGCGCTCGCCGCGGTGCCGGCGCCGTCGACGGAGTCCCGGCTGCGGCAGGTGCGGGCCTGGCTGGAGGGCGGCGACCCGGGCGCCGCGCACGAGGCCCTGCTGCGGCTGGAGGACGAAGGTCCCGACGACTGGCGGGTCGTCTGGTACCGGGGCGTGGCCGCGCTGGCCACCGGGGACCACGAGGGCGCCGCGCTCGCCTTCGACGCGATCTACGACGCCTTCCCCGGGGAGCTCGCCCCCAAGCTGGCCCTCGGTCTGTGCGCCGAGGTGCTGGGCCAGTTGGACAACGCCGCCGAGTACTACCGCCTCGTGTGGACGACCGACCCCAGCCATGTCAGCGCCGCCTTCGGCCTGGCGCGGGTCCAGCTCGCGACGGGGGACCGCCGCGGGGCCGTGGCGACCCTGGAGTCCGTCCCGGAGAGCTCGATCCACTACACGGCGGCACGCGTCGCGGCGGTCCGGGCCCGGCTGCGTCAACGCACGGCGGTCGCCGGGGACGTACCGTTCCTGGACGACCTGACGGCCGCCGCGGGGCAGGTGGAGGCGCTGGACGCGTACGGCCTGGACCCGGCGCGCCGGGAGCAGTTGTCGGCGGAAGTGCTCGGTGCGGCGCTGGACTGGATACTCTCCGGTGGCCAGGGTTCCGCCCCGTCCGCCCCCGGAGGACGGACGCTGCTCGGCAGTGGCCTGGACGAGCGGGGACTGCGGTTCGGCCTGGAGCGCTCGTACCGCATGCTGGCCCGGCTGGCCCCGGGCGGCGAGGAGAGGATCGACCTGGTGGAACGTGCCAACCGTTACCGCCCCCGGACGTGGGTGTAGTTGATGTCGCAGATGCCCCAGTTGTCCGCCTGCCCGAGCTGCGCCTGGCCGCTCGACTCGGGTGACCGTTTCTGCGGTGCGTGCGGATACGACCTGTCCACCGTGCCCGCACGGCCGGACGACCACCCCACCATCGCGCTGAACGGCTCGGCCTCCGCGGGCACCGGGTCCGGCGGTCACGACCTGCCCCCGGGCACGCCTCCCCCGCCGCCGGTGCCGCCGCCCGGCATCCCGGCCCCCGCCGCGCCCGCGTCCGGCCCGTCCCGGTTCCCGGCCCAGGCCGGCGAGAGCGACCCCGCCCCGCGCACCCCCACCGTGCCGGACGGCGTCCCCGTCCAGGCCGAGTCCCCCGACGCGCAGCCCTCCGGGGTGCGCCTCGACCGCCCGGCCGAGCCCGACACGTACGCCCTGCAGGCCCCCGACCCCCGGGTGGGCGCCGGGGCGCCCACCCCGGCGGAGGGCACCAAGGTGTGCGTCGCCTGCCGCGCCGGCCAGGTCGACCGGGACGGCTACTGCGAGAACTGCGGGCACGCCCAGCCCCGCGAACGGGACCACATGGAGCAGGAGGCCGGCCCGGTCGCCGCCGTCAGCGACCGCGGACTGCGCCACCACCGCAACGAGGACGCGTTCGCCGTCGCCTGCACCACCCTGCCGGACGGGCGCCCGGCGACCCTGGCGATGGTCTGCGACGGGGTGTCCTCGGCGACCCGCCCCGACGACGCCTCCCTGGCCGCGTCCCGGGCCTCCGCCGAGTCGCTGCTGGCCGCGCTGCCCCGCGGCACCCATCCGCAGCAGGCCCTGCACGAGGCGATCGTCGCCGCCTCGAACGCGGTCAACGCGCTCGCCGCCGAACCGGCCACGGCCCGCGAGCAGGCCCCCCACCAGAACGCCCCGGCGTGCACGATCGTCGGCTCCGTGGTCACCCCGGACCTGCTGGTCGTCGGCTGGGTCGGGGACAGCCGCGTCTACTGGGTCCCGGCCGACCGCTCCGCTCCCCCAGCCCGGCTCACCGAGGACGACTCCTGGGCCGCGCAGATGGTCGCGGCGGGCCTGATGAACGAGGCCGAGGCGTACGCCGACGAGCGGGCCCACGCCATCACGGGCTGGCTCGGCGCGGACGCCTACGAACTGGAGCCGCACACCGCGTCCTTCAAGCCGGACCGCCCGGGGGTCGTCGTGGTCTGCACGGACGGCCTGTGGAACTACGCCGAGGCCGCCGAGCACATGGCCGAGATCGTCCCGGCCGACGCCGCCACGCGCCCCCTGCACGCCGCCCGGGTGCTCGTGGGCCACGCCCTCGACGGCGGCGGGCACGACAACGTAACAGTGGCCGTCCTGCCGTTCCCGGCACCGCCGGCAGGGGCAGGATCGGCCTGAGGCCTGCCGCGGGGACGGCCTCAACGGACCGGAGGGGACCGGTCCGTCGGCAGCCATGACCCCAGCACGGGGTTCTCTAGGGGGATTTGAGAACATATGGCCAATTTCTCGAAACCAAGCGTGCCGCGGTTCTCGGTGGACGTGTACCAGAACGAGTACCTGCCGGAGGGCGGCAGCGAGGTCAACGCGATCGTCACGGTCACCTCCACCGGTGGCGGCACCCTCGGCGGTACGGCCGCCGCGGCCCGTCCTGCCGGACCGGACGCGAACGCGGCCGTCGCGCTCATGGTCGACTGCTCCGGCTCGATGGACTATCCGCCGACCAAGATGCGCAACGCCCGCGACGCCACGGCCGCCGCCGTCGACACCCTGCGCGACGGCGTCCACTTCGCGGTGATCGGCGGCACCCATGTGGCGAAGGAGGTGTACCCGGGCGGCGGCCGCCTCGCCGTCGCCGACACCACCACCCGCGAGCAGGCAAAGCAGGCGCTGCGCAAGCTCAGCGCGGGCGGCGGCACCGCCATCGGCACCTGGCTGCGCCTCGCCGACCGGCTGCTCTCCTCCGCCGACGTCGCCATCCGGCACGGCATCCTGCTCACCGACGGCCGCAACGAGCACGAGTCGGCCGGCGACCTGAAGGCCGCACTGGACGCCTGCGCCGGGCGGTTCACCTGTGACGCCCGGGGCGTGGGCACCGACTGGGAAGTGAAAGAAGTCACATCGATCGCCTCCGCCCTCCTCGGCAGCGCGGACATCGTCGCCGACCCGGCCGGCCTCGCCGCCGACTTCACGGGGATGATGGAGACCGCGATGGGCAAGGAGGTCGCGGACGTCGCTCTGCGGGTGTGGACCCCGGTCGGCACCACGATCCGGTTCGTCAAGCAGGTCGCGCCCACGGTCGAGGACCTGACCGGCCGCCGTACCGAGGCGGGACCGCGCGCCGGCGACTACCCCACGGGCTCCTGGGGCGACGAGTCCCGTGACTACCACGTATGCGTGGAGGTCCCGGCCGCCGGCCTCGGCCAGGAGATGCTCGCCGCCCGGGTCTCCCTGGTCGTGCCCCAACCGGACGGAAGTGCTCAGAACCTGGGCGCACAGGGTCTCGTACGGGCCGTATGGACCGACGACATGACCGCTTCGACATCGATCAACCCCCAAGTCGCCCACTACACCGGGCAGGCCGAACTGGCCCAGGCCATCCAGGAAGGGTTGGATCTCCGCAAAGCGGGCGATATCGATGGAGCAACGGCCAAACTGGGCCGCGCCGTTCAGCTCGCCGGGGCCTCCGGAAACGCGGATACGGCGAAACTCCTTGCGAAGGTGGTGGACGTGGTCGATGTCGCGACAGGTACTGTGCGACTGAAGGCGAAGGTCGCGGAGGCCGACGAGATGACACTCGAGACACGGTCGACAAAGACTGTTCGTGTAAAGAAGTGACCAGCAGGACCCTGCAGAAGCATCGAGCCTGGCCCCTCGGGGTGGGAAGAAATCCGGTCGGGAACGACCGGAAAGGAGAGGGGGAAGCGCCGACATGCCGACCTGCCCGAACGGACACCAGTCGGGTTCCGACGACTGGTGCGAGGTCTGCGGTCACCGCATGGCCGGTGCCGTACCTCCGCCCCCGCCGCCGCCCCCGCCCGCCGGCGGCTACGGCTTCCCGCCGCCCGGTGGCCATGGTGGCCATGGTGGTCCTCACCCCGGCCAGCAGGGCGGGCGTCCGTCCATGCCCGGCGGTCCGGAGCCGGAGCTCTGCCCGCAGTGCCGCACGCCCCGTGAAGGCGGTGCGCCGTTCTGCGAGGAGTGCCGGTGGAACTTCCTGACGAACACGGCGACCTCGTACACGCCCGCCGCCCCGCGTCCCCCGGCGCCCGGCGGCCCCGGCCTGCCCTCGCACTTCCAGCAGCAGCCCGGTCCCCCGCCGTCGTTCGGCGGCGGTGACTCCTACGACTACCAGGGCTCGCGCCCGTCCCAGGTGAACCGCCCGGCGGAGCCCATCCCGCCGTTCGGCGCGGACCCGCAGGGCCCGGGCGGCCCCGGCCGTGGCGGCCAGGGTGGCCCCGGTGGGCCTGGCGGCTTCGGCGGCGGCCCCGGTGGCGGTCCGGGCGGTCCCGGTGGCTTCGGCGACCCCTCGCGGCAGGCTCCCCCGCCGCCCGCCCCCACGCAGCCCGGCCCCGGCGCGGGCGGTGGCGCCCCGCAGGCGTTCCATCCGGCCGGTCCCGGCCACTCGGCCCCGCAGGCCCCGCCCGGTTTCCCGCAGGGGGGCAACCGCCCGCAGCAAGGCGGCCCGTCCTTCGGTGGCGGCGGGGACGACTGGGTGATCTCGCCTCCGGGCTCCGTCCCCGGCCAGGGCGCGCCGGGCGGCCCCGGGCAGGGCGGCTACGGCTACCCGCAGCAGGGTCCTGGGCAGGCCCCGCCGCCCGGCCCCGGCTACCAGCAGCAGCCGGCGACCTGGACGGCGACCATCGGTCCGGACCGTGAGTACTTCATGGCGATGATGCAGCGCTCCGGCCCGGAGGCCGCGGGCCTGAACCTGCCCGCGTACTCGCCCGAGCAGCAGCGCACGCTCACCGGCAACCAGGTCACCATCGGCCGCCGCCGGCACTCCACCGGCGAGTCCCCCGACATCGACCTGTCGGTGCCGCCGGAGGACCCGGGCGTCTCGCACCAGCACGCCGTGCTGGTGCAGCAGCCGGACGGCACCTGGGCGGTCGTCGACCAGAACTCGACGAACGGCACCACGGTGAACAACTCCGAGGACCCGATCCAGCCCTTCGTCCCCGTTCCGCTCCAGGACGGCGACCGGGTGCACGTCGGGGCGTGGACGACGATCACGATCCGGCGCGGCTAGCCCGCGCTCCGGCGCTCGCAGGGGCGGCCGTACGGCCTGACGGCGCGTACGGCCGCCCCTTCGCCGTATGCGCGGTCCCTTCACGCGGTAGGGCGGGGCCGCGGGCTGCTCAGCCGGGCAGCGGCCAGGCGTACGGTCCCTCGGGGTCGTCCAGCCAGGCCCACGCCCGCTCGCCGCGCACGGTGATCCCGTACCGCTCCCGCGACGGCCGGCCCTCCCGCTCCCAGAGCGCGTACGCCTCCTGGGGGTCGATGCCGCCCCGGGTCAGCGCCAGCAGGAAGCGGAACAGTTCGTGGTCCCTGGTCCCGCGCGGCAGCCCGCCCACCTGGACGGGCTCCGGCTCCGACCGGGACGCCCCGCGCAGGGGCACGAAGTAGGCGGGCGTCGCCAGGAAGCGCCCCTCGGCGTGCCCGGCGTCCGTCACGGTCAGCACGACCAGTCCGGTGGCGAACGGCGTGAGGACGCGCGCGCCCGGGCGGCATTGGGCCAGCCAGGCCCGCGGGACGGACCGCAGCGTGCAGGTCGCGATGATCCGGTCGAAGGGGGCGCGCTCGGGCACCCCGCGCGCCCCGTCGCCCGTCACCACGACGGGGCGGTGGCCCGCGGCCTCCAGATGCCGTCGCGCCGACTCGGTGATCTCGGGCTCCAGGTCGATGGTGGTGACGAGGCCGTCGTCGCCGAGCCGGTGCGCGAGCAGGGCGGCGTTGTAGCCGGTGCCGGTGCCGATCTCCAGCACCCGGTGCCCGTCCGCCACCTCCAGCGCCACCAGCATCATCGCCATGAGGGACGGCTGGCTGCTGGACGAGAGCAGTTCGCCGTCGCGCAGCCGGGTCGCGAGCGGGGTGTCGGCGTACGCCCCCCGCATCCAGCGGGCCCGCGCGGCCGCGCCCGGGCTCTCGCCCCAGCACCGCTCGTAGCCGCGGGTGGCGCCGACGTAGTAGTACGGCACGAACAGGTGCCTGGGCACCCGCTCGAAGGCGTCCCGCCAGACCGGGTCGTCGTCCCACGCCCCGCTCCGCTCGATCTCGCGCACCATCGCGGCCCGCGCCGAGACGGCGAGCTCGTCGAGGTCGTCAAGGTCGTCAAGGTCGTCAAGGTCGTCGAAATCATGGTCCGAAGCCTGCGCGCTCATACGTCCACTGTCCTGCGGAAGCCGCCCCGCGGCGACCGTCCCGGGCGCCGGGGACGGCTGGTCCTAAGCCTGAAGTCCTCCGTCTCCGCGTCTGAGACCATGGACGATGTGAATGAGATTCGGCGCGGCACGCTTCAGGAGCAGACCTTCTACGAGCAGGTCGGCGGGGAGGAGACCTTCCGCCGCCTCGTCCACCGTTTCTACGAGGGCGTGGCCGGGGACCCGCAGCTGCGGGCCATGTACCCCGAGGAGGACCTGGGTCCGGCCGAGGAGCGCCTGACCCTGTTCCTGATCCAGTACTGGGGCGGACCCAGCACGTACAGCGACAACCGCGGCCACCCCCGGCTGCGGATGCGCCACGCCCCGTTCACCGTGGACCGCGCGGCCCACGACGCCTGGCTGAAGCACATGCGGGTCGCCGTGGACGAGCTCGGCCTCTCCGAGGAGCACGAGCGGACGCTGTGGAAGTACCTGACCTACGCGGCGGCGTCCATGGTCAACACGGCGGGCTGACCACGCCCCGGAGCCCTGTGGTCAGCGGACGCTGACGTCCAGCGTCCCGAGCCCCGCCCGGCGTACGGCGACCGACCCGAAGGGCGTGCGCAGCCTGAGCCAGGCGCCCGACGAGAAGAGCCCGGCCGGCGGCTGGTCCGGCTGTGCCGCGCCCGCGCGGCCGCGCAGGAAGCCCAGCGACTGCGCGGCGTGCACGGCCCGCACGGGCAACGCGGTGTCGCCGACCGTACGGGACCAGATCTGCCGCCCGATCCCGTCGAGTTCGGCCCGGGTGCGCCGCTCGGGCGGCAACTCCCCGGTGCGGGAGCGGAACTCGGCGACCGCAGCGTCCACCATCGCGCGCAGCGCGTCCGGCGCCGGCAGCCCCGGTTCGCGCCGCCAGCCGCCGCGTGGGGGCAGCACCCCGGCCCAGGGCGGGCCGGTCACCGCCGCCGGGACGACGGCGGTCGCCGCCGACTCGTCGACGGACTCGAGCAGTTCACCGGCCGAGACGGTCACGTCCAGTGTGACGTCCAGGCCGTTCTCGTACGGCTTGGCGAGCCGCGCCGCGCGGATCGCCAGCACCTCGAAGGAGGGCGGCCGCCCGAACACGGCGAGGGCGGTGCCGGCCGCCTGGAGGCGGACGGCCGCGCCGCGGTCGTAGTGCAGCAGCCGGGAGAGGAAGGCCGCGAGATCCGCCGCCTCCCCCTCGTCGGCGAGATGGAGCACCGTCATGCGGCGACGGCCTCCTCCTCGTCGGCCTTCTCCCGGCCGTCGTCCGTGTACTCCTGGAGGAACTCCCGCTCCTCCGCGGTGATCCGGCGCGGTCGCTGCGCCTCGAAGTCGAACGGCACGATCACCGTCGACGCCCGGACGTAGACCACGTCGCCGTCCTTCACCTCGTAGGCGAGGGTGAAGGACGCGGCCCTGATCTCCGTGACCCACAGCTCGATGTCCACCGGGGTGTGCCGGTGGACGAGCTGCCGCTTGTAGTCGATCTCGTGGCGCGCCACCACGGACCCCTGCTGGAAGTCCTTCTCCGGGCGGAACAGGAAGTCGATACGGGCCTCCTCCAGATAGCGGAGGAACACCACGTTGTTGACGTGGCCGTACGCGTCCATGTCCGCCCAGCGCAGTGGGCAGCGGTAGAGGTGCCGCAAGACCGATCAGCCCCGGGTCAGCTTCTTGTAGGTGGCACGGTGCGGACGGGCGGCGTCCGCTCCGAGCCGCTCGATCTTGTTCTTCTCGTACGACTCGAAGTTGCCCTCGAACCAGAACCACTTGGAGTCACCCTCGTAGGCGAGGATGTGCGTGGCCACACGGTCCAGGAACCACCGGTCGTGGGAGACGACCACGGCGCAGCCGGGGAACTCCAGCAGCGCGTTCTCCAGGCTGGAGAGCGTCTCGACGTCGAGGTCGTTGGTCGGCTCGTCGAGGAGCAGCAGGTTGCCGCCCTGCTTCAGGGTGAGCGCGAGGTTCAGGCGGTTGCGCTCACCACCGGACAGCACACCGGCCGGCTTCTGCTGGTCCGGGCCCTTGAAGCCGAAGGCGGAGACGTACGCCCGCGACGGCATCTCGACCTGCCCGACGTTGATGTAGTCCAGCTCGTCGGAGACGACGGCCCACAGCGTCTTCTTCGGGTCGATGTTCTCGCGGCTCTGGTCGACGTACGAGATCTTGACGGTCTCGCCGACCTTGATCGAACCGGAGTCCGGCGTCTCCAGGCCCTGGATCATCTTGAAGAGCGTGGTCTTGCCGGCGCCGTTCGGGCCGATGACGCCGACGATGCCGTTGCGCGGCAGCGTGAAGCTCAGGTCGTCGATGAGCAGCTTGTCGCCGAAGCCCTTGGTGAGGTTGTTGACCTCGACCACGACGTTGCCCAGACGCGGGCCCGGCGGGATCTGGATCTCCTCGAAGTCCAGCTTCCGCATCTTGTCCGCCTCGGCGGCCATCTCCTCGTAGCGGGCCAGACGCGCCTTGGACTTGGCCTGCCGCCCCTTGGCGTTGGACCGCACCCACTCGAGCTCTTCCTTGAGCCGCTTCGCCCGCTTGGCGTCCTTCTGGCCCTCAACCTTGAGACGGGTCTGCTTGGTCTCGAGGTACTTGGAGTAGTTGCCCTCGTAGCCGTGCAGACGGCCGCGGTCGACCTCGCAGATCCAGCCGGCGACGTTGTCCAGGAAGTACCGGTCGTGGGTGACGGCCACGACGGTGCCCTCGTACTTGGCGAGGTGCTGCTCCAGCCAGTTCACCGACTCGGCGTCGAGGTGGTTGGTGGGCTCGTCGAGGAGCAGCAGGTCGGGTGCCTCCAGCAGGAGCTTGCACAGCGCGACGCGGCGCTTCTCACCACCGGACAAGTTGGCGACCGGCCAGTCGCCGGGCGGGCAGCCCAGGGCGTCCATGGCCTGCTCGAGCTGGGCGTCGAGGTCCCAGGCGTTGGCGTGGTCCAGCTCCTCCTGGAGCTTGCCCATCTCCTCCAGCAGCGCGTCCGAGTAGTCGGTCGCCATCTGCTCGGCGATCTCGTTGAAGCGGTCGAGCTTCCCCTTGATCTCGGCGACACCCTCCTGGACGTTCTCCAGGACGGTCTTCTCCTCGTTCAGCGGGGGCTCCTGCAGGAGGATGCCCACGGTGTAGCCGGGAGACAGGAACGCGTCACCGTTCGACGGCTGCTCGATGCCCGCCATGATCTTCAGAACCGTCGACTTACCGGCGCCGTTCGGGCCGACGACGCCGATCTTCGCACCAGGGAGGAAGTTCAGGGTGACGTCGTCGAGGATCACCTTGTCGCCGTGCGCTTTGCGCGCCTTGCGCATGGTGTAAATGAACTCAGCCAAGAGAAACCGTCCGGCAGCTTGAAATCAGGCAGTGGGCAGATACACCCCATCTTGCCTGACCGCCACCCCTGGGCGGAAACGCGTATGGTCACGCGGCTCTGACCTGGGGTTTCCCTGGTGGCGGCGGTGGCTCTCTGCCAGTGTCGGTCGCCGTTGGTCGGCCTCGGGCGCCCCGCACGGCCCAGAGACGCCCAGGAACGATCACTCGTCATCCGCCTGCCAGTCATCGAGCTGGACCCTCACCTGTGGTTGCGTGCGTCGAGCCAGCAGACGACGGCCCACGGCAGGCAGCTCCATCCCGGGCGGCATGGCTGTGACCTCAGCCGGCCCCAAGGCAACGGGCACACCTTCTATACGTATGAAAATCCCGAACTATACGTATGAAGATCCCGAACGGCTGACGGAGCACGACCTCTCCGATGATCCGGGTCCCTACGGTCGGAGCAGCTACGGTCGCCGGCCGGCTCCGCCGCACCACATCTCCGGCCGACGCTTCAGGGCGCGTGAGCCTCGGGTACTCGTCCATCGCTAGATCATGACCGTCCGCATCGTCGATCGAGGCGGCCAAGGCCTCCAAGAAGCTCGGAAGGTCCGCGTTCTCCCATGAGCTTCCTTCTCCGGCGTGGCTGCGACGCGGGGAACGCGGGCGCCTCATCCTCCGACACCGGCGAGGGCGGCGCGGACCGCCGCGAGGATGGTCGCGGGGTTGGCCGGCACCGCGACCCCCTGGACCGCCACGGTCGGCGTTCCGCCCACGCCCCGCTGGATGGCCATGGCCGTCACGTAGGCGCTCCAGTCCAGGTAAACGCCCTGCCGAACGCACTCGGCGAATGAGCTGTCCGTCAGTCCCACCGCGCGGCCGAGCTCGACCAGTTCGTCATCGGACAGGCCCGGCCCGCCCTCGGGGGGCTGGTTGGCGAACAACGCGTACAGGTACTCCATGAAGTGGCCGCCATCGGACGCGCAGCCCGAGGCCGCCGAGGCGCGGGAGGAGTACCGGGTGGTGGACAAGTCGTCGAGGAAACCCATCGGATGGTAGACGAGACTGATCGCCTTGTCGGCCACCAATTCGTCGAGGAGTGGCCCGCTCCTGCCTTCGAACTGCTTGCAGAACGGGCATAGAAAGTCGATGAAGGCATCCACCTGTACCGGCCCCGTTCCGACGACGATGCCGTCCCCGGTCGGCGAGGCGCCGGCCGGAACCCGGGAGGGCGAGCTGATGTGGGGCGTCTGAGTACTCATGTCAGGTCCCCTATCGTGACGTCGATGGAATGTGCGTCATCACACGCGACGGGCATGGCAAACCGGCCACGTGCGCCGGGCCCTCGAATACGGCACCGTAAAGGCCACATGCCGCACCACCGCTTCTTCCAAGCCTCCCACCGGCCCGGTGGATGTCGAAACAAGCGCTTGCGAGCCATGCTCATGGCGTGTCCGCAGCGGGAGCGATCCGCATGGGGTGCGCGCAACCGTGTTCCGGGAGCCGGGCTGTCCGACGCTATATGTTTTGGAATTCGTTGGGCAGTTGCGACATCAGATCCTGGAACTCCGTGTCGGGGACGGCCTCTCTCAGAGTCATGAAAACCGCCGCAACGCCCCTGCGCGCCACGGTCTCGTCGACACCCCCACGCTCGCTCACTCGGCGGACGAATTCGGCAACGCCGAATTTCTGGGCGACATCCTCCGGTGGGACCAGGGGCGGCGCGATCTCGGCAGGCAGAAAGCCGGCCAAGTGCCTGGCCTCGCCGCCGGTGATCCGCTCGGCCAGCGTCAGCATCGTGGCCCGGGTCAGCTCCCTGGCCTGCTCCTCGGGGACGTGGGCCCGCTGGCTGACGAGCCGGATGAACTCGTTGCTGTCCATGGCGCCTCCAATCCCGCAGCCCATCACGGGTACCGCGCATGCACTGCCGCAAACGGTGATCGAAATGCCGGGGCGAATCCGGCGGTCGGTGCCGAAAATGCCAGTCACCGCCCGCTCTCTTCGCCTTCCTCGTAAAGGGGCGCGCCGCCGCAGGCCGACCCGGCGACGGTCAGGACCCTGTTGGACCCGACCTGACCCGCCACGCGTCCCGGCCGGTACTAGGGGTTGGGCGCTCGCGGTCCACGCTAGGGCAGACGAGCCGGGAAACGGCGGTGTAAGAGATCCACATCGACGAGACCCGGGCAGTCGAATCCCTGACGCGCACGGCCGACTGCGGGATGGCGAGATCCCCGAGACCTACCCGTTCGCCGTATGACAGCTGCCGCCGCCCTTACGCGGCATCGGAACCGCCCGCCCCGTGCCAGCGGCCCTGCACCCTGAACCACACTCCAGGACTGAACACGCATTCCACTGCCGCGGGCAGTCCGACCGGCACCCGGATCACCCTCAGGACTCCGCCGGAATGCAGGTCGTAGGCGTAGCTGAGTTCGTTCGCCACATCTTCATAGGCGACATCCGAGATGGTGCGGTCGGTGTAGCCCTCGGGATCCCCGACCTCAACGAGCTTGATGAAGACAGACATGTCACGACCATAGGCACGAGACCCGCGATCGTGCCCGCTGGGCACATGTCCGGTTCCCACCGCCGTGTTTCCCGATACGGCGGAGTTCGTTCATCGAGAAGAGCGCGATGACGCCGCTCGACCCGACCCCCCTCGGCGACCTGCTCAAGGTGGCTTCGGCTCCCGACTACCACCGCTGGGAAGAGCAGATCCGCCGCACCGGCGGCTGCGCCGACCCCATCCACCTGACCGGCTGGACCCTCCACAAGGACAAGACCAACGGCCAGACCCACAACTCCACCGAGGGCGAGCCAGGCGGACGGCTCCGCCTCCCTTGCGGCAACCGCCGCGCCTCCCGCTGCCCGTCCTGCGCCCGGACCTACGCGGGCGACACCTGCCACCTCATCCGCGCGAGCCTCGCCGGGGACGACCGCCGCGACATCCCCGCCACCGTCCGCGATCACCCGCGCGTCTTCGCCACCCTCACCGCTCCTTCGTTCGGCCCGGTGCACCCCGCGATGGAGACGCGTACGGCCGATCGCCTCTGACCCGGACGACTGGCCGTGCCTCGTCTGGGTGCCCCGGCGCACCGGAGACGGTTGGCGACCGGGTGACGCGGCGCCGCGCGAACGGGTGATTCACGTGGTTTTCCCGTTGTCGGATGGAAAGGAAAAGGTGGCATTTTTGCGCGAATGAGGCGCATGACCATCAAGGAGGAATCATGCCGATACAAGTGGCCGCGCTCGCGCGCGGCAGTGCGGTGCTGGTCACCGCCGCGGCGACCGCCGCCATGCTGAGTGCCCCTGCCGAAAGCTCCGAAGCCGACCACGGGCGCACAAACGGCGGGCGGGCGAGCGAGACCAGGCAGATCGCGTCCTCGGTCCTGGACGCGGACGAGAACGTCAAGTTCACCCTGACCGCGATTCGGTCCACCGTCGACCCGCTGAAAGCCTCCGTCCGCTTGAAAGCCTTCGTTCGGCAGCACGGCCGGTTCGTACTGTCGGACGAGGTACGGGTCGGCGCGGCGGACGGCTGGTTCTGGTTCCCAGTCACCGGGCGGGGCGCGATCTGCGAGTTCTCGACGGCGAGCACCGACCCCGCGCCCGTTACCGCGAGCTTGCTGATCACCCCGTCGATCGGTTGCTCGCTCCCCGAGCGCTTCGAGCTGCGGGACGGGAGGTTCGAGGCCGACGGCCACAGCGCGCAGGCCCCGCGCGGCGGAGTTGGCGCCGGTGGTGGCGGCATGGCCGGACGGACCGCCGCTCAGAGCGCGGTTTAGCAGGGCGACGGCCCAGAGACGGCCCAAGCCTCCTGACACGGCCCCTCATCGACAGGAAAACCACTGGTGAGGGGCTGTTTCATGCCCTACGGCGGCAAGTAACACACGGCCCGTTCGCCCGCCCCGGCCGGTCCGGTGCCTGCGGTTCCCCGGGGGCCGCAGGCCGCGGGCGACGTCAGCCCTGCGTCCGGGCTTCCCTCTTGCGGACGATGACGAGCACCGCACCGCCGATCACGACCAGGCCGATGGCGAAGCCCGCGATCAGCGGGGTCATGTCCGAGCCGCCGGTCGCGGCGAGGTTGGTGTCGTCGACCGGGGAGCCGACCGTGACGGGGCTGGGCTCGGTCAGGGTCTGTGTGGTGCTGCCCGCAGCGTCGGCCTCGCCAGCCCGCGTCATGCAGTCCAGGACGCCCGCGAACCGCTTCTGGAAGCCGCCCGGCCCCTGGATCGTGAAGTCGTACGCCTGGTCCTCCTGCAGCGGCACCGTCACCGTGCGCGACTCACCGACCGCGATGGTGTACTCGGTCCCGAGCAGTTCGAAGGTGAACGCCTCGGTGCCCTTGTTGGAGGCGGTGATGTCCACGCCGCCCTTGTCGCAGTTCTCCACCGCGGACAGCGCGGGTATGGCCCCGGTCTTCGCCCAGGTCGCGCTCGCCGTCGCCGAGACGGTCGACTCGCTGGAACCGGCGAGGATCTGGGTCTGGCTGCGGTTGTCCGCCGCCAGGGCGCGTCCGACCGGCACGGTCGTCGAGGCCTGCACGGACAGCTCGGCCTGGCCCGCCGCGGCGTCCTCGGGTACGTCGAAGAACAGCTGGCTGCCGTCCACGGCCGAGGTGACGGCCCGGCCCTCCCGGTCCACGATCCGCACCCCGCTGGTCGCGGCGTCCGCAGGCGGGGTCACGGACACGCTGGCCGCGTCCGTGCGCAGCGTCACCGGGCCGAGCCGCTCACCGGGGTGCCCGGAGATCGCGGGCGGGTCGAGCGTCAGGGACGCCCGGGGTTCGGCCGTGTTCCGCGCGTTCCCCTCCAGGTAGTCCGCGAGCCGCTCGGCCTGCGGGTCCACCGCCTCGACGTCCACGCCGTCCGAGTAGCGCCAGATGGCCACCTGCGTACCGGCCGCCGCGTCCTGCTCGGAGAGGACCCCGTCGACCCCGGCCCGGTCGGCCAGCGCGGCGAGATCGTTCACCTGCGGGTAGGAGTTCTGCAGGATCCAGCGGATCTTGCCGGCGTCCTTGTTGGCGCCCAGTGAAGTGCTGCTCCACGGGGTCTCGTGGTATCTCGCGTCGCGCTGCGTGGGGTTGTGGATGTCGACGCAGTAGGTCTGGAGGGCGCCGCCGCCGTCGACGGACATCTCGAACAGGCCCGCCGAGAGCTGCTGGTCACCGGTGCCGGTGTGCACGACCGCGGCGCCGTACGTCTTCAGGCCGCCTATGGTGGCGGTCGCCCCGCCCTGGCTCAGCGTCGCCCCGTCGGCCGCGGCGGTGCCGGCGCCGACCGCCACGGATGCGGCGACCAGTCCGGACACCAGGGTCGTGGCGGCGAAACGGGCCGCCCCTCGCCCGCGCACCGACAGCGCGGAGAACGCAGCAAACACTTAATTCCCCTTCGAGCAGGACCCGTTGACGTGGGGGGTACGGTCCCACCAGCAGAATCAGAAGCCCCGTGAGCTATGCCCGGCATCCTAGGTACGCGGCGCACCACGCTTCCCCGGGATCCCGCCGGACGGCCGATCCGACTCGTAATCGTTATCGCCAAGATCCTTTGCGAGCAGGGCTTATCGACAAATCCACCGGGGTCGTTCGGAACGCATTCGCCGATAAGCCGCAGTCCGGTCAGCTCGGATCTGTGACTGACCTCACGTCACCGTCACGACCTCTTCCGCGTGTTGAGCCTCCGGTCCTGCCGACGGCGGTGTCTCCCAATCCGGTTCGGGGTGCCCGGTCGCGGCGGCGGCGCCCGGCTCCGGCCTGGACGCACGCCGGAACGCCGAGGTGCCGCGCGCGAGATCGTGTCCGATCGCCGTCGCCTCGAGGTCCGCCGACATCCAGCTCTGCCCCTCGCGCACGTCCGACCGCACCTTCAATCGGCCCTGCACCACGACGGGATCCCCCACGTTCAGCGACGCGGCCGCGTTCGTGGCGAGCTGCCGATTCGCCCAGACCGTGAAGAAGTTGGTGTGTCCGTCGGTCCACTCGTTCTTCGCGCGATCCAGGTACCGCGAGGTCACCGCCAGCCTGAACCGCGCCGACGGCCCCGTCGGCAGCTCCCGGTACACCGGCTGCGTCGCCACGTTGCCCACCGCGCAGATGATCGTCTCGTTCATCTCGAACCCCTCCCCGGCCCGGCCGCTGTACGCCGGGCCGAAACGCGTACGGGCCCGTCCCGTACGGCTGCGTCCGGCCTGCCGGCCTCGCCCCCGGTACGTCCGGGGTGCGCCGCCGGCGCCGCGGCCGATCACGTCCGTCGCGATCGCCGCGGAGCCAGACTGCCTCCGTCGGGCCGAGCCCGCTGAGCCCTGTGGACCACGGCCGGACCTGTGGAAATCTCCGGCACTCGGGTGGGTGACGTGGGTGACCCCCTCACGCCCGCGCCACCCTCGATCCGTCCGGCCTCGTCACCTCGCCGGCGACCCCACCCCCATCACCCTCCCGTACTGCTCCCGGACCTCCCGGTACCGCAGCAGCTCCGCCGCCACCGGATCCAGCACCCGGGCCCGTCCGCACCCGGCCGCCGCCTCCCGCAGCCGCCGTTCCGCCTCCTGGCCGTAGCGTCGCGCGGGTCCTCGGGCCGCCATCCGGCAGCCCCACTCGACGAGCGGCCCGCCGATGATGCCGGCCACCATCAGCAGCACCGGCACGCCCAGGTTGGGCGCCATGACGCCGATGATCTGCGCCGCCAGCCAGAGCCCGCCGACGACCTGGAGGATCGTCATCGACGCCTGCGCCAGCACGGCCGCCGGCCACCAGCCCGGCCGCGGCGGCCGCCCGGGCGGCAGTCCGGCCCGCGCCGCCAGATCGTCCAGCGCCTCGGGCAGCCCCTGGGCGCCCCGTACGGCCGCCTCGCGCACCGCCTGCGCCCACGGCGTGGGAAGCCCGGCCGACGCCTGCTCCGTGACCGTCCGCACCGCCTGCTCGACCCGCTGGCGTGCCGTGGCCTCCTCGTCCGCCTGCACCCGCGGGGACAGCCGTCCGGTCGTCGACTCGCCCCGGTCCTGGTACCACCGCCACAGCCGCAGCCAGGGCGTCCCGCAGGCGCGGTTGGCGTTGCGCAGCCAGGACCGCTCGGCGGCCTCCCCCGCCGCGGTGGCCCCGATGGCGTCCGCGAGCCGGGCGGAGAACTCGTCCCGCGCCTCCTCGCTCAGACCCGTCCGCCTGCTCGCCGCGTACACCGGCCGCAGCCGCCACCCGGCGGCGTCCACGTCGGCGGCGATCCGGCGCGCCGCGGCCCCGCGTTCCGCCACGAACTGCCCGAGCGCCTCCCGCAGGTCGCCGACGCCTTCCCCGGTCAGCGCGGACAGTGCCAGGACGACGGCACCCGGTTCGCCGTGCTCGCCCAGCGCGATGCCGTCCTCGTCGAGGAGCCGCCGCAGATCATCGAGGACCTGGTCGGTGGCCTCGCCGGGCAGCCGGTCGATCTGATTGAGGACGACGAACATGATCTCGGCGTGCCCGGCCATGGGCCGCAGATAGCGCTCGTGCAGGACCGCGTCCGCGTACTTCTCGGGGTCGACCACCCAGATGACCGCGTCCACGAGCCCGAGCACCCGGTCCACCTGCTCGCGGTGCTGGACGGCCGCGGAGTCGTGGTCCGGCAGGTCGACCAGGACGAGTCCGCGCAGCTGGCCGTCGGCCGCCGCGTTCTGCGCGGGCCGGCGGCGCAGCCGGGGCGGGATGCCGAGACGGTCGATGAGTCCCGCCGCGCCGTCGCTCCAACTGCACGCGAGCGGTGAGGCGGTGGTCGGCCGCCGTACGCCGGTCTCGGAGATCGTCACGCCGGCGAGCGCGTTGAACAACTGGGACTTGCCGCTGCCGGTGGCACCCGCGATGGCGACGACGGTGTGCTGCCCGGACAGTCTGCGCCGGGCGGCCGCCTCGTCGAGGACCCGTCCGGCCTCGGAGAGCGTCCGGTTGTCGAGCCGCGTACGCGAGAGGCCCACGAGTTCGCGCAGCGCGTCGAGTCGGGAGCGCAGCGGCCCGTCGTAGGCGAGCGGCGTCACGGCGTGCGGCGCGGACGCGCGGGGCTCCACGATCGCGGTCTGCTCCCCCGTGGTGGTCTCGTTCACGCGCCGCGCGATCAGACCGTCGTCCCAGGGCGTCGAGGACTCCGTACCGCCGGAGGACGATCCGGAGGCGGTGTCCGCGGTGGAACCGTCGGCAGCCCCGGACGCCGAGGACGTACCGTCACCGGTGGCGGTACGACGGGGCGAGCCGCCGTCCTCCCCCGATTCCCCGGCATCCTGCGTACCGCCGCCCCGCGCGGACGGCGTCCCGGCCTCCTGCCGGCCTCCCGGCTCGGGTACGCCGACGGGGTGGCCCGGGGCGTCGTCGGGCACCGGCGTGTCGGCATCCGTACGGCCCCGTGCCTCGGGGGCGGTCCCGCGCGCGGGGTCTCTGTCGGCCGCCACACGCGTGTGGCCGTCGTCTGCGCGGTCGCCACCCGCCGGGGCCTCCCGCTTCACGGGCTTCCTCCAGAGCTTGCGCCGCTCCGACTCCTGGGCGACGGCCTCGTGCGAGCCGGGTCCTTCCATCGCACGAGCGCCCACGGCCGGGAGGCCGTCCGCCGGAGAGCCACCGCGCGGGGCGCTCTCTCCGGGGACGCCGCGGCCGCCGTCCTCCTGCTGCTGATCGGTGTGTTCCGTGTGGTCCTGGTCAGTGACGGCAGTCACCGGTCACCTCTCCTTCTGCAGTACGGACAACGCGGCGATGAGTTCGGCCTGGGGGTCGGGGTGGACCTCGAGGGCGTCGAGAGGCGCGAGCCGGCGCTCACGTTCGCTGAGCATGACCCGGTCCAGGTGCTCGTTGAGCAGCCGTCCGGCGCGGTCGCGCAGCCGCAGCGCCCCGTGGGCCCCGATCCGCTCCGCGAGCCCCTCCCCGGCGGACCGTGCCCGGCGCCCGCCGAGCAGCGCCGTGGCGACGAGCGCGGTGACGACCTCGGGGTCCGGGGCGACGCTGCGCTCGAGATCGGTGACCTCGTCCTCGGCGTACTCCTCCAGCTCCCGGCGCCACCGCCGTACCGCCACGCCGATGCGGTGCTCCACGCTCTCGGGCCGGGGGTCCCGGGCCGTCAGCTCGGGTGCGGCCGCGGCCGGTTCGCGCCGCCAGGCGTCGTCGACGCGCTCGTCGGCGGCGGTGACGGCGCACAGCAGGAGGGTGCTGAGGCTCTCGACCAGCGAGTCGAGGAGTTCCCCCGCCGTGCAGTCGAGGGGGAAGGCCCGCCACCGCTTCAGGGCGTCCCCGGCGAGCACGGCACCGGCCTGGAGCCGGCCACGCAGGCGTGCGTACTCGCTGTCGTAGGCGGCGTCGACCGCGCCGGTCAGCCGGAGCGCGGCGGCGTACTGGGCGGCGGCGGCACCGGCCAGCTCGGGCATGCGGGCCTTGAGGGAGTCCAGCAGGCCGTTGGCGGTACGGGCCATGGCGTGGGTCCTGGCCGACGGGTCCTGGACCTGATGGGTGAGCCAGGTGCGCAGCGGTGCCACGGCGGTGGCCGGAAGCAGTCCGCCGCCCCACGCCGACTCGGGCAGTTCGGGGACGGTGAAGCGGGGCACCTCGCCGAGTCCGGCCTTGGTGAGCAGCGCGCCGTACTGCCGGGACACCTCGGAGACGACCTGGTGGGGGACCCGGTCCAGGACGGTCACGAGGGTGGCGTCGTACTCCTTGGCGGTGCGCAGCAGGTGCCAGGGCACGGCGTCGGCGTACCGGGCGGCCGTCGTGACCATGATCCAGATGTCGGCCGCGCAGATCAGCTCGGCGGCCAGGGCGCGGTTGTCCGCGATCAGGGAATCGATGTCGGGCGCGTCGAGGAGGGCGAGTCCCGCCGGGAGCGTGTCCGCGGTCTCGATCCGCAGGACGCGCTCGGTCTCCTCACCGGGCAGCATCAGCTCCTCGGCCGGATCCTGTTCGGGGGCCCACACGCGCGTGAGGTCGGGCAGAACACGCATCCCGCTGAACCAGTGATGGTCCTCCGGATGGCAGACCAGCACCGGGGTGCGTGTCGTCGGTCGCAACACCCCCGCTTCGGTCACGCGCCGGCCCACGAGAGAGTTGACGAGCGTCGACTTGCCGGCGCCGGTGGACCCGCCCACCACGGCCAGAAGTGGCGCTTCGGGCTCTTTGAGGCGGGGCACCAGATAGTCGTCGAGCTGGGCGAGCAGTTCGTCACGGTTGGCACGCGCGCGTGGCGCCCCTGCCAGGGGCAGCGGGAAGCGTGCGGCCGCGACACGGTCGCGCAGGGCGGAAAGTGCGTCGAGCAGCTGAGGCCGTACGTCCAAGGTCACCACATGCGAAGAATGCCCAATTTTAGGGGATTTCTGAAGCATATGACCATGTCTGCGTGCCGATAAGACACAAGGGACGGAAGGGACGACCGGGACAGAGGCATAGTCCAGGCATAACGAGTGCACAACACCCGGTGCGCGAGAGGCCAAAAGCAGTGCACGATTCGTACCTGCCTGCGATTATCAGGACCGCTTCACTGAACCTCCACATCGAGCCACGGAGGCGAAGCGAGAGGGACACGGATGCGGGAGCCCTATCCTTGTCCCCGGCAACGTCACGGAACGGCCCAGACCCGGGCACCACGAACGAGGCCACCACAACCGGCCCCCGTAGCTCAGTGGATAGAGCAGGCGCCTTCTAAGCGCTTGGCCGCAGGTTCGAGTCCTGCCGGGGGCGCCCAGTCTCCGCCCTCCCTCGGGAGGGCGTTTTTGCTGTTCAGAGCAGGTAGCGCCCGACATGACGAAGCCCCGGGCACCCCCCTGCCGATCATGGGGAGACTCCGGGCCCACTCGGCCACCTGAGCGGGCGGCACCCCGTTATTGAGCCACTTGGTCAGGCGAGTGTGCCCGTTGCCGTACACCCGCTTACCGGTCGGCGAGTCGAAGACATGAGGGGCCAGCACTGCCCTGCGAGCACTCCGCCAAGCCCGGCGAGGGTCATTGCGAAGCGGCGATACGTCGCCCGAGGCGTGCCCGGCGGATATCGGATCTGGGACAACCGCGGGCGGCGCTGGTGGGGCGATCTGTACGAACTATGCCCGGACTGTCACCGAGCTGAGCAGTGGCGAGGTCTTCCAGGGTGCAGACCGCCCCACGTTGACCGAGACGGGGATCCTCAGGTCACGCCTGTAGTCCCCCAGCCTCGCCCCCAAGGCGGGTTTCGCACCTACCTGCGATGCCGGACGTACCAACCCGCCACCAGCACGATGAGAATGGCAACGACGAAGGCCCACACGGTCGTTGCGCCGTGGTACGAGCGGTAGGCGATTAAGGCAAGCATGTCCAAGCGGATACCCCGGGCGTGCGGCTTCAGCCGACCTGTGTCGCCCGCTCCTCTGTCGAATGCGTGTCGAAGACGCCGAAGTTTCCCGCTTTACCTCCGAGAAGCGCAGATCAGAGGGAGTGCGCCAGTGATCACGCCAAGCGCTTGGCCGCAGAGTGAGTCCTGCCGGGGCGCCCAGTCTCCGCCCTCCCCCGGGAGGGCGTTTTTGCTGGTCACGGTAAGTTCAGCCACACACGACGAAGCCCAGGTGCCCGCCCCTGTCAGTCATGGGGAGACTCCGGTGCCGCCGTCCGGCTGCCACCGGGTTGCTTCGGCTCGCGGTGGAGCGCGGTGCCGGGGCATCCCGGTCTCACCCGCATCCTGCGGCAGCACATCGAAGACGAGGGACTCAAGCCGGGCCATCTTCTGTTTCCAGGGCGAGAACCGAGGGGTGGCGTCGGGGACGGGCCGCGGCTCGTCGCTTCGGCGCTGTGCCGCGGCTGACGTCGACCGGGGTGACGGCATGCCTGCGCACCGCCGAGAAGGTACAGCCACGAGAGTGGGCCCGGGTCGTCGATCCGGGCCCGAGGGCGTCGTGTACACAGACGGTCCCCGGAAATCTCCGATCAACCGACTACTCGTCTCTCAGAACTCGCCGGGGACCTGGCCGGTGCCCGACAGGTGCTCCGCGAGGGAGCCCTGTCGTGGTTGACCGGTCCTATTGACAAGCATTACTCCGATTTGCGACGTGGTCAAAGGATCCAGCGAACTATCTGCGCCGGCCTACTGCGGGGGAAGTTCGAAGCGCAGCAGCGCCCCTGCCTGGTGCGCGCGAAGTTCCGTCTCCGGCTCGATGTGCCGGACCTCGCCGCCGTCGTCGATGACGGTCTGGGTCAGTTCGTCGATGATGTCGGGGACCTCGCGCAGCGGCTCCCCGCAGAGCGGGCAGGTCTTTCCCGAGCGCGCAAGCAGCCCGTCCCGGTCGCAGAGGACGCCTGGGGCAGCCGCCCCCTCGTCCACCGCCAGCGTCCGGATCGCGGCCAGCGAGGCCGCCCACAGCGTCTCGTCGAGCCCGACGGCGGCGGGCCGCCGGGCCGCCTTGGCTTCGAGGATCTCGCCGACGAGCTGTCGCTGCTCCTGGTGTGCGTGGTCGGAGACGAGTTCCTGCACCTTCTGCTTGATGTCTTCGGGCGTGGCGGTCTCGCGGTCGACGGTGAAGCTGCCGATGAGCCGGTCCCGCAGTTCGCGCGGGAAGAATTCGATGAAGGCCGGTACCTCATAAGAGTGGCCGCCGACGACCAGCAGGTCGAAGCGCCCGGTCCCGAACAGCTGCTTCAGCTCGCCGATGAGCCGCCGGTAGTGCCGTTTGCTGAGCTCGTCGGCCTTGTTGCGGACCCGGGCCTCGACGCCGAGCCCCGCGGCGTAGTTGGGCTTGCGCAGCGTACGGTCGCGGATCGTCTCCAGCTCCCGGGCCTCGTCGATGTAGTGCTCCCAGACCTCGCCGACCCCCTTGTCCACGATGACCGCGCAGGTGCGGTAGTACTCGTCGAGCACGCCCAGCATCGGACGGACGTACGGATCGGCGTCCACCACGACGCGTTCGCGGGTGCTTCGCGGCAGCCACACCTGCTCGTAGACGCCGTTGCCGCTGCAGGAGAAGACGGCGACGGCGCCCGGTCTGTGGGGCTCCTCCTCGAGCGAGTTCTCGATCTTCGCGATGTCGTCGCGGAGCGAGAGCCGCGCGGCGTGGTCGAGTGAGCGGTCCTCCGCGAGGGGCCGGATGCTGTCCAGCAGGCTCGCCACCCGGGTCAGGAACGCGCGGCGGCCCACCCTGTCCGGTTCCGCGGGGATGTAGAGCGAGACCAACGGAAGTCCGTTCCCGTTCAGCCGGAGAATTCGATCGACCTGGTCTTGCGTGATCATCACCGCTCCTCGCGCTCCGTGAGCCTCGCTCCGCCCTGTTCCAGGTAACGCGGTGGGGGCAGGGGCGGCAACCGCAGCGGAACTCCGTCCCGTCACTTCGGGCTGCCCGCGCCGGGCCGGGCAGGGGGCACCAGGCCCGGGCGGGGCCTTCCCCGGGCCTGGTGGCGCCCGGCCGTCCCGTACTCCGGGCGCGGTACACCCGATCCACGACGGCCCTCTGAGTCGACGAGTTCCCGATCTTCACTCCCCCGGGTGAGCCTGGCCACGATCCGTGCCATCGACGACCCGCATCCGCAGTCGGTCGTGGACGCCTCGCCGGTCGCCGTATCTCCGGCGGGGGGACCCACTGCGTCCCCGTCCGGAACGTGAAGGCGATCGCGTCGATCACCCCACGGTGGTCCCGCCGACGCCACCCCTCTCCGGCGTCCGGTCCGGAAGCCACGGCTCGATCCGCGCCCACCGGGCGTCAGACAGCGACATGCCCAGATCAACTCCCACCGTGCCGGACGAAAGCGCCCTGGACCGCATCGGCCCTCCGGCCGATGGGCACGAGAGCGTCGACGCACACGACCGGGGCGGCACAGGCGCTCCGGCGCGTCCTGCGGGCGGTGAGCGTCAGCTCTCCGTTGAGAGCCGCCGCAGGGCCGTACGGATCTCCAGAGATCCCCGTCCAGGTCGCCGTCCGACCGGCGGATCGTGTGCGTGAGCACCGCCGCCAAGCGTGGCGCAGGCAGCGCTCGCCTCGTCCTTTCCGCCCCTCGCCCCGTCCCTTCCGCCCGGTCCCGCAGGAGCAGCCGCACCTCGGGCGAAGCGCCCCGCCCTCCTTCGACGCCGAGCGACGCGGCCCCCGAAGCCGCTTCCCCGCGACGAGTACGCGCGGCGACGTGGAGCCCTCCCTGTGGATCACCGTGCAAGCGCCGGTCCCGGCACCCCCTTCCGTAGAGTCCCCCCAACGGAACCGACGGAGGAGTGATCCCGTGCGTCTGCGCTGTGCCCTGCTCGACGACTTCCAGGACGTGGCCACCGGCATCGCCGACTGGTCGCCGGTCGCGGACGACGTCGAGGTCGTGCCGTTCACCACGCACTTCCCGGACGAGGACGGCCTGGCGGCGGCGCTGGCCGACTTCGACATCGTGGTCACCCTGCGCGAGCGGGTCCCCTTCCCCGCCTCCCTCCTCGCCCGCCTCCCCCGGCTGAAGCTGCTGGTCGCGTCCGGTATGCGCAACTCGGTCATCGACTACGCCGCCGCCGAGGCGCACGGCGTCACGGTCTGCGGTACGGCCAGTTCCTCGACCCCGCCCGTCGAGCTGACCTGGGCGCTGCTGCTGGGCCTCGCGCGCGGGATCGTCGAGGAGAGCGGGGCGCTGCGGTCCGGCGGGCCGTGGCAGAGCACGGTCGGTGCCGATCTGCACGGCCGCCGCCTCGGGCTGCTGGGCCTCGGCAGGATCGGCAGCCGGGTGGCCCGGGTCGGTCTGGCCTTCGGGATGCGGGTGACCGCCTGGAGCCAGAACCTCACCAAGGAGTACGCCGCCGAGGTGGGCGTCCATCTGGCCGCGTCCAAGGAGGAGTTGCTGGCCGACAGCGACTTCGTGTCCATCCACCTCGCGCTGGGCGACCGTACCCGGGGGCTGCTCGGGGCGCCCGAACTCGCCTTGATGAAGCCGACCGCGTACCTGGTCAACACCTCCCGCTCGGCGATCGTCGACCAGGACGCCCTGCTCGCCGCCCTGCACGAGGGCTGTATCGCGGGTGCCGGCGTGGACGTCTTCGACGTCGAGCCGCTGCCCGCCGGCCATCCGATGCGCACGGCGCCCCGGCTGCTCGCCACCCCGCACCTGGGGTATGTCTCGCAGGCCAACTACGCGACGTACTACGGGCAGGCCGTGGAGGACATCCGGGCCTACCTGGACGGGTCTCCGGTACGGCGGCTCCCCTGAGGCCGGCCCGGGACGGGGTCAGGCGCCCGCGGCCTCGTCGTGCGGGGGTGCGGCGGGGCGCCGGTAGACGCCCTCGCTCCGGTGCAGGTGGTGGAGGTCCACCAGGTAGCGGCGCAGGGTCACATGGTCGATCTCGTCGCTGTCCTCGCACCAGACGCGCAGCTTGGCGTCGACCGTGCGCTCGGGGTACTCCGCACCTGGCTCGAACGTCTGCTCGGCGATGTGGCGCAGGACCAGCTTCTTGCGGGCCCAGCGCGCGGGCAGCCGTACGAGCCGGCCGTCACGGACGAAGGTGCGCAGGACCATGGTCTGCCCCGTGCCCCCCTCGTCCGTGCCGGGTCCGCGCCGGGCGTCCGCGCGTGCTCGCGCGCGGAACACCTCGTAGGCCACGCGCAGGTCTCCGTCGTCGCCCGTGGTGACCGCGCCCTGCTCCCGCAGGCGCCGCAGAGCCGCGGCCGTCTCCCTCGGGGACAGACCGGCGGTCCGCGCGACCTCTTCGGGGCTTCCCGCGCCCAGCGCCACGGCGGCGAAGGCGCGGGCGCGGCTCTCCTCGGCGAACAGCCGGACGAGTTGTTCCGCGGTGTCGGGTTCGGTGGCCATGCGGGGAGGCTAGTGCGCCCGGCAGGGCCGCGCCGAGCGAGTTTTCCGCCGGGGAGCGGGCGCTACGCGTACCGGTAGATCGCGGAGACGTCCTCCAGCTCGTCCGGGGTCACGTCCCAGGGCGGCAGTCTCTCGTGCCGGGAGACGATCCGCCGGTACTGGTCGCTGTCCCGGCCGGGCGGGCGCGCGGGAAGGTAGCGGTGCTTGCGGTGGCGTTGCTGCCAGCGCTGCCACTGCAGGTCGACGAAGGCGTGGACCAGCCAGAAGACGGGGTCGTTGACGGACGCGCCGCCGACCATGTGACCGCCGACCCAGCGGTGCACACGGTTGTGGTTGCGCCACGAGTCCCGGCCGCGGCCCCAGCCCTCCAGCTTGTTGCGGAAGCCCCGCGGGGAGGTGGAGTTCCAGGGGGCCACGTCGTAGACCGGGTCGTCCAGCGCCTGCTGGAGATCCCTCTTGGTGGGCAGGTCGATCGGTCCGCGGGAGCGGCCCAGGTCGCGGGTGAGGAACGTGCCGTCCGAGACGCCCGCCCGGATCGTCCAGTGGCCGCCGCGGTGGGCGAAGGGGCCGGTCATCACCTGCCGGTCGCCGGACCGGCCGTTCCCGCCCAGCAGGTCGTCGGTCCAGGGCACGCCGGTGGTGCCGCGGTCGCGCGTCCAGTCCCAGTACGGCACGGTCACCGAGGAGTCGACGCGGCGCAGGGCGTTCTCCAGGTCGAGCAGGAACCTGCGGTGCCAGGGGAGGAAGGACGGCGCCATGTGGGCGGCGCGCAGGCCCCGGTCTCCGTCGCCGACGAAGTGCGCGATGTGCAGCCGTACGAACTCGTCGTACACGCCGCGTCGTTTGATCTCGAGGAGCGCCTCGACGAACCGCCGGCGCTCGGTGCGGGTCAGCCGGCTGACGTCCTTACGCACGTACGCCATACTGTGCCTCCCTGTGCGGATGCCCGCCGTGGAGGGGGCCGGGGGCGAGGTCGCGCAGCTGTCCGCGCGGGCCCAGCTCGTCGACGGCCGCGCGGGTCGCCTCCAGCGGGGTCCCGTACCAGCCGTAGTGGTCGACCATGCTCAGCCAGGAGCCGTCGGCGCGGCGCATCAGGTGCAGGGGGCGCCCGTCGACGGTGACCCGCCATTCGACGGCGGGGGCGGCGCGGCTGCCGAGGTCGACCGGGGCGCCGCGGATACGGCGGCCCAGGTATGTCTCGTCGAAGGGGGCGTCGGCGCCGGGCACGGGGCCGGTGGGGTACGGGCGGGACGCGGTGATGAGCGGGGCCAGCGTGACGACGGCGGAGGTGAGCAGCCAGCGGCCCGCGTCCCTGCGGGTCCGTGGCACCGGTTCACCGGTCGCGGAGGTGTCCGTCCGCCGCGCCCTCGGCGGTTCCTGGCCCGCGCTGAACTCCATGGCTCACCCCTTCGTACTGTTCGGCTGTTCGTACGAGTAACAGTCCGGGTCGCCGCGCGGTCACCTCCGGCGCCCGAGGAGGGCCGTGTCGCCCCGGGCGCACCAATAGTCAGCTTGTCCAGAAATCCCACCAGCGGGTGAGGACGAGCATGCCGACGACCCCGATGTGCAGGACCGGCAGCACCCAGGTGAACTCGGCGAGAAACGACCGCACCGGCGCGGGGGCGGGCAGGAGGCCGGCGCGGACGACGAAGGACGTGACGTACCAGAACAGGGTGATGGTGGCGATCCACGCCAGGCAGCACCACAGGCACAGCGCGTT
This sequence comes from Streptomyces sp. NPDC046859, assembly GCF_040645135.1. Taxonomy (NCBI): domain Bacteria; kingdom Bacillati; phylum Actinomycetota; class Actinomycetes; order Kitasatosporales; family Streptomycetaceae; genus Streptomyces; species Streptomyces sp. NPDC046859. The sequence goes on along the minus strand of NZ_JBEYXR010000001.1, from coordinate 263,004 downwards.
GATCCGGTACAGGGACTCGAACTGCAGCCAGGAGACGAACCCGACGCCGAAGAGGCAGCCCGCCTCGAACGTCAGCCAGTACCAGCGCGGGAACGCGGCGCCGGCGAGCAGGCTCGCGCCGACGCAGACGACGATGCCGTAGGTCACCAGGCCCAGCATGGGGTTGGGGAAGCCGAACACCTCGGCTTGGTCGCTGTCCAGCACGCTGCCGCAGGACAGCACCGGGTTGAGGCTGCAACCCGGGGTGAAGTCGGGGTCCTCCAGCAGCTTGAACTTGTCGAGCGTGATGACCCAGGAGGCGAGCAGCCCGGCCGCTCCGCACAGGACGAGCAGCAGGGCGAACGGGCGGCTGCCGCGCGCCCTCGTGTCGGTGGCCATCGCGCGACCCTATCGACGGCACGGCGGCGGTCAGGCCCGCGCTCACCCGGGCGGCCGACCCGGTGCGGGCCGGCCGCCCGATCGGGCGACGCCGGCGGGGTCAGCGGTGGACGCGCACGTAGTCCACGCCGAAGGTGATGGGCGCCGGGCCGCAGGGCGGCGGGTGGTGCTCCCCCGCGCACAGCGACAGATTGAGCACCAGGTACGCCGACCAGTCGGGGCCGACACCGGTGCCGTCGGCGTAGACGCGTTGGCCGTTGACGTACCACTCGACGCACCGTGCGCCGTAGGTCGTGCCGATGGTCACCCAGGTGTCCGGGGCGATGGCGGCGCCGTCGGTGTGGTAACTCGTGGCGGCGCGGACGTGGTTGGACAGCTCCAGCAGATGCGGGTTGTCCGGGTGGTACTCGAAGGTGTCCACCTCGTTGGCGCCGTCCTTCCAGGTCCACAGGGCCGGCCAGGCCCCCGTGGCGGAGGGCAGCAGGACCCGGGTCTCGATGTGGTCGCCGGTCCTGACCTGGAAGCCCTCCTCGGAGTACTCGGTGGTGAGCAGGCCGGTGCGCCAGGCGGGCCGGCCGTTCTCCAGGGTGCGGCCGCACGGTGCGGCGGCGAACGTCGCCACCGAGCCGGAGACGGTGACGCAGTGCGGGTCGAGCCAGTCGAGCTTGTTGTCGTCCGGGTTGTGGTCGCAGTAGCGGTAGGCGCTCGTCCGGTCACCGACCCATCGGGCGCCCCAGTCGACGGGGGCGTCGAACTCCTCCGCCCAGACGAGGGTCCGGTCGGGGTTCCGGGGTGCCGCGAACTTGACACCCTCGGTGATCATGGTGGCGAGCGCACTGAAATTCAGCTTTCCGATCATGCACGTGGTGTACCAGAACTAGGGGCACCATACGATGAATTGATTCGCGGACCAGATGGCAATCCCTCCGAATGCCTCTGCGTATTGCATTCTTCACCCCGACCACTTTCACGCGTATGGCGCAACGGGCCGCATTTTTGCCACATCGGGACTGCTATGTTCTCCCACCGTTGGATCAGAGGAACTTTCATGCGAGGTGAGTCATGAAGAAGGCAATTTTCACCACTGCGGCGTTGGCTATCGGAGCGGGTCTTGTGGGCGGTTCGGCCGTCGCGGCGTCGGCCGCCACGGGGGGTGCGGGCTCGTCCACGGGTCCGCTCGGGCTGATGTCCCCGACCAAGGTGTCCCCGGCGGTCCTGCCGGCCACCGATGCCGTGACGCGGCTGGCCAAGGAGGGCAAGGTCGCCAACGGCACCGCGTTCGACCGGAAGTCCGGTTCGGTGTCCGGCATCTACCTGGACGGCATGGACCCGAACGCCGCCCGGCGCCCTACGATCCCGGTGAAGAACCCGGCGGGCAGCGGCTCGGTCGAGGTGCACCCGCTGAAGGCGCCGACCTCCGCCGGACTCGGCACCCTGCTCCCCAAGAAGTGACGGCCCGGCCTTCTCAGGCGTCGGCGGACCGGCGAGAGCCGGCTCCGGAATTTCTGAGACTCTGATCCGGTTCTCGGCGGCCGAAGCGCGGCGGCAGGCCCGGGCGCTGGATACGGACCCGCGATTCCAGCTCCGTGGACGACGGGCCCGCCGGCCGACCGGCCCCGTGAACCAACTCTCCGGCCCACCGGCCCTCCCCTTGCCGGTGGGCCGGTGGCATGCCGCCCGCCGGGCCGTGAGCGGAGCCCTATTCGGGGCTCGGCGGTAATTTGCACGGACGGCCCCGGAATGAGCCTAAAGCGGACTGAGCGGCCCAGCGCGCTCATTGAGCCATCCGAAGGAATCTCTGCGCGTTTGATTGTTCTCGCGTGACTTATGCCTGCATATACGGGTTTCCTTTTCGTAAGCGTGCGCAACCGTGAATTCAGGAAGGAACCGAGTTGCCCAGGAAGTTCGCGGTCATCACGGCCCTCGCCCTCAGCACCGTCGTCGGCAGCGCCGGCATCGCCTCCGCCGGCGGCTCCTACGGCGGCGACGGCTCCAGCACCAGCTCCACCACCACCGTCAAGGGCGGGAGCGGCTTCTCCTCGTCGCCGGTCGTCGTGAACGCGCCGCAGCAGGGCGTTCTGATCGCCAACGGCACCCTCGTCGACCTTCGCTGCGCTGTGCCGTGGTCCAACGGTGCCGTTCTCGGGGCCGTCATCGCGCCCGACTCGCACTACGTCGGCTGCAACACCGGCAAGGTCGAGCAGGGCCGCAAGGCCGTCCACGGCGGCGGCCTGCTCTTCTGACTCCTGCTCCGATCGCGTCGCAGCAGGTAAAACCACCTCGCAGCCAGGAAAGGCTCAGCACATGCGCAACAAGGTTACGGCCATTTCCGCGGTCGCCGCGGGCATCGTTCTCGCGACCGCCGGCTCGGCCGCTGCCGACAACGACACCACCACCGTCAAGGGCGGTAGCGGTTTCTCGTCCTCCCCGGTCGTCGTGAACGCGCCGCAGCAGGGAGTCGTCGTCCTCAACGGCACCGCCGTCGACGGCCGTTGCATCGCCCCCTGGTCCAACGGTGCCGTCCTGGCCGCCGTCATCGCCCCGAACTCGAAGTACGTCGGCTGCAACACCGGCAAGGTCGAGCAGGGCCGCGGCTCCTTCCACAAGGGCGGCCTCCTTTTCTGACTCCTGCTCCGAGCAATTCGCAGCAGGTAAACCCACACGCAGCCCGGAAAGGCTCAGTACATGCGTAACAAGGTTACGGCCATTTCGGCCATCGCCGCGGGCATCGTTCTCGCGACCGGCGGCTCCGCCGCGGCGGACAACGGCGACACCACCGTCAAGGGCGGTAGCGGTTTCTCCTCGTCCCCGGTCGTCGTGAACGGCCCGCAGCAGGGGCTTGCCGTCGTCAACGGCACCCTGATCGACGGTCGTTGCATCGCCCCGTGGTCGAACGGTGCCGTCCTCGGCGTCGTCATCGCCCCGAACTCGAAGTACGTCGGCTGCAACACCGGCAAGGTCGAGCAGAGCCGCGAGTCGGTGTACGTCGGCGGCCTGCTGTTCTGAGCGGTCCGTTCTGAGCGCAGCGTCGTCCGATGGCGGTCCCCGGTTCTCGGTGGACCGCCATCGGCGTGTCCGGGCACTCCCCGTACATGCCGAAGGGCCGGCTCCGTGGGTACGGAGCCGGCCCTTCGCGTCGCGCCGGACGACGCGGCGACGTCACCTGTTGAGCGGAAGGCCACCGAGCAGCCGGCCGTCGACCGGGTTGGGCAGGGTGCCGCCGAAGACCGGGGTCTTCACGACGCCGGAGTCCTGGACGTTGGCCTTCACCTTGTCCGCCGTGCGCTGCACGTTCTTCGCGGCGGAGGGAAGGCTCCGGGCGACCGCCGTGCCATGGTCGGCGAGGCCGCTCCCGGGCATGTTCACGGCGGAGGCGGGAACAGCGGCGCCGGCGATCGCGAGCGATCCGGCGACCACGGCAGCGGCCTTCAGATTCTTCATCATGTGCCTTTCCAGGTGAATCCGTACGTGGTTCTCCCGGGCTAACGACACGAGAAGTCGACGGAAACTCCGCGGTCGTCAAGTTCCTGGAACTCATACGAATAGACCCGCCGGGCCGGCGGGAGCCGGCACGACGGGCCGTGGAATCGGCGGCTGCTTCGCCTCAGGCACCGGTCCCGGTCTCGGCGGGCGGCAGGCCGGGCAGGCGCGCGGCGGGCAGGCCGCGGTCGAGCAGGGTGGCGACGGAGACGTTCACGAGCTTCTTCACCACGTCGTCGGCCGCCGGGTCCACCTGCTCGGTCCCGCCCGACAGCAGGGCGGTCAGGAGGCCGTCCACGGCCTTGCCCAGGGCGTCGAGGGCGCCCGGCGTGAGGTTCGAGGCGGTGGCCCCGGTGTCCACGCCGGCCTCGGCGAGGGCATCCTCGCGCGCCTCCGCGGCCTCCTTACGGGCCTCCTCGACGTCCTCGCGGGCGGCCGCCAGTTCCTTCTCCGCCTCGGCCAGCGCCTCCTCGCGGGCCTGGGCGACGGCCTCCCGGGCCGCGTCGGCGAGCTTCTTCGCCTCCGCCGCGGTGAGCGGGTCGTCGTCCGCGGCAAGCGCGGAGTCCAGCAGCCGGGTCACGGGGGTCAGGACGGTGCCGAGGCCGGCCAACGCGCCGGTCTGCCCCCGGAGCACCGCCCGCTGGTCCGCGGCGGCCGTCTGGGAGGCGGGGCGGGTGTCGTCGGGGCGGGCGGCGAGGGCCGGCGCCACCGCACCCAGGAGGAGAGCCGCGCACAGGGCCGAGGTGGCGATGTGCCGGGTGGTCGGAGCACGCAATGGAGTTTCCCTCCGGCGAGTTTCGGGTCGTGCGATCACCGTCTCCCCCGATGACCTCGCTGTCGAATTCGGCGACCCCGAACAGGGCACGGGACGCGCTGATCGGGTGGACGCCGGAGACCGTCCCGGCCACGGCTCCAAACGGGTGGTCCGGCGCGGGAAACCACTCGCGAAACGGATCCGCTCCACGATCGCCGACCCTATCGGCGATAAATATGGATAAGTGGCTGGTGCTGTTCATCTCATCTGTCCAAAAGGCCGTTTGGTCCACAGAGCCAGGTGAACGGGTGCGGAATCTTATGGCGGGGACGCGCGCCACACATCGTGTTGCTGGTTCGAACTCTTTTCTCCGGAAGGGCAGCCTCGGTCATGCGCGTTGTGCCGCACATCCTGCATGTCGCCCAGCCCGTCGCGGGTGGTGTGGCACGGGTCGTGACGGACCTGGCGGCGGCTCAGCTCGCCGCCGGATGGCGGGTGACGGTGGCCGCGCCGCCCGGCGGCACCCTGACGGACGCGCTGACCGCGCTGGGCTGTGCCGTACGGCGCTGGGACGCGACCCGGGCTCCGGGGCCCCGGCTGCCCGGCGAGGTGGTGCGGCTGGCGCGGCTGGTGCGTGAGGTGCGGCCCGACCTGGTGCACGCGCACAGCGCGAAGGCGGGGCTCGCGGCCCGGCTGGCGGTGCGCGGCGCCGTGCCGACCGTGTTCCAGCCGCACGCCTGGTCGTTCGAGGCCGCCGGTCCCGTCGTGAACCGGGTGGCGCTGGGCTGGGAGCGGTGGGGGGCGCGGTGGGCGGGGCGGGTGGTGTGCGTGAGCGAGGCCGAGCGGCGCACCGGGCGGCGGCACGGCGTCCGGGCCGAGTGGCGGGTGGTCCCCAACGGGGTGGACACCGGCAGGTTCCGGCCGGAGGGCGGGCGTGCGGACGTGGCGGGTGCGCCGCTGGTGGTGTGCGTGGGCCGGCTGTGCCGTCAGAAGGGGCAGGACGTGCTCCTCGGGGCGTGGCCGGAGGTGGCGCGGCAGGTACCGGGGGCGCGGCTGGTGCTGGTCGGTGACGGTCCGGACGGGGAGCGGCTGCGCCGCGGCGCGCCGGCCTCGGTGCGGTTCGCGGGGGCCGTGGCGGACGCCGCGCCCTGGTACCGGGCCGCCGACGTCGTGGTGCTGCCGTCGCGCTGGGAGGGCATGGCGCTGGCGCCGCTGGAGGCGATGGCGTGCGGCCGGCCGGTCGTGGTGACGGACGTGGACGGGGCCCGCGAGAGCCTGCCGTCCGCGGCGCGTGCGGCCTGCCTGGTGCCGCCGGACGACCCGGTCGCGCTGGCCCGGGCGCTCACGGCGCTGCTGCTCGACGAGCCGCTGCGCGCCGAGCTCGGCGCGCTGGCCCGGGCCCACACGCTCGCCGCCCACGATCTGCGGCGCGCCACGGACGCCGTGACCGACGTGTACCGCGAGCTGCTCGGTGGTCCCACCGCGCCGGTCGTCGGACCTTACGAGGGCAGGAAGTGCATCACCACATGACCGCGGAAAGCTTCGTCGCCTCGCCCGCGGGGCAGCACCGGGCGCCCGAGGGCGCCCTCTCCGTTCCCGCCCCCGGCGGCCTCTCCGGCGGACGGGGTCCGGCCGCCGGGCGCGGGCCGCGCCGCCGGCGGCCGGACGCGCGGCTGTCGCTGTGGCTCGCCGACGCCGGCGCGGTCCTGGCCGGAGCGCCGGCGCTGCCCGCCGCGCACCGGCATCCGCTGCTCCTCGCCGTGCTGGCGGTCGGGGTGCTCGCGCTGAACCGGTGGGCCGGGCTGTACGACACCTCGCTGGTCCGGGGGGCGCTGGACGACGTGCCGGCCGTCTGCGGCCGGATCGCCGTCGGCTGGGCGGTGCTGGCGGCGCTGTCGCCGCTGCGGTCGCTGTCGCCGTCGGCACTGGTCGCCGTGGTCGCCGTCCACTGCGCGGCGGCGTGCGCGGGCCGGGCGGTGGTGCAGGGGCTGCGGCGCCGGGCGCTGCGGCGGCGGCCGTGTCCGGCGCTGGTCGTCGGTCCGCTCGAGACGGCCCGGCAGGTGGCCGCCGCGCTGCTGCGCCGCCCGGACTGCGGGGTGCGGCCGGTCGGGCTGGTCGCCGACGGCCCGGACGCCCTCGGCGACATGGCCGATGAGACGGGGCCGGCGGTGTTCACGACGGCCCTGGAGGCGCGCCGGGCGGTGGTCCGCGACGGTGTGGGGGCGGTGCTGGTCGTGGGGGCCGCGACCCGGGTGGAGCAGGCGGCGGTGCTGCGGGGGCTGGCCGCGTCCGGGTGCGCGCTGTGGGAGCTGGACGCCGACCGCGGGCCGTACGGCCTCGGCGGCCGGACCGGGCATCTGGCCGGGTTCCCGCGCCGGCCGCTGCGGCAGGAGGACGGACGGCGGCCCGGCGCGGGGCTCAAGCGGCTGCTGGACGTGCTGCTGTCGGGCGCGCTGCTGGTGCTGACCGGCCCGGTGCTGCTGGGGTGCGCCCTGGCGCTGCGGGTCATGGACGGGCCCGGCGTCGTCTTCCGCCAGGAGCGGATCGGGCGCGACGGGCGGCCGTTCACGATGCTGAAGCTGCGCACGCACCGGCCCGCCAGCGAGCACGAGGCGGCGACCCGCTGGAGCGTGGCGAACCAGCAGGACATGAGCCGCTTCTGCCACTTCCTGCGCCACACCTCGCTGGACGAGCTGCTCCAGCTGTGGAACGTCTTCCGCGGGGACATGAGCCTGGTCGGCCCTCGGCCCGAACGGCCCTACTTCGTCGACCGGTTCAGCCAGGCCCACCCCGGCTATCAGGCGCGGCACCGGATGCGCACCGGGATCACCGGGCTGGCGCAGATCAACGGGCTGCGCGGCGACACCTCGATCGAGGACCGGGCCCGCTACGACAACGCCTACATCGACGACTGGTCGCTGTGGCAGGACATCTGCATCCTGCTGCGCACGGCGGCCCAGTTCGTCCGGCCGACGGGGAGCTGAGCTGCGATGACGACGTCCCCCGAGGTCCTGTCCCGGGTCACGCCCTCGCTGCCCGTGCCGCCCCGGCTGCGCCCGGTCGTGCCGCTGCTGCCCGTGCTGCCGGTGGTGGCGGTCGTGGTGCTGCTCGGTCTGCCGGTCCGGTCGGGCGGCTCCGTCGCCCCGGCCGACGCGGCCTCGGCACTGGCCGTGCTGTGTGCCCTCGGGCAGGCGCTGGTGCGCGGGCGGCGGCCGCTGACCCGGACCGCCGCGCTGGTGCTCGGGCTGCCGGTGGTGGGCATCGCGCTGGCCGCGACGGGCGCCGCGACCTCCGGGGACGCGCTGACCGGACTGGCCCGCCACCTCCAGGTGTTCGTACTGATCCCGGTCGCGGTGACGCTGCTGGTGCGCGACCGGCGGGGGGCGCGGCTGCTGCTGTGGTCGCTGGTCGGTCTGGCGCTGTGGCAGGGCGGGATCGGGGTCAAGCAGTACCTGACCGGGACCGGGGCGTCGTACCAGGGCGCCTTCGTCCGGGCGGTGGGGACGTTCGGTCCGTCGGACGTGATGGGGATGGCCAACGTCGTGGCGCTCGGTGTGGTGGCCGCGACCGGGCTGGCGCTCGGCACCCGTTCGGTGCGGCAGCGGCTGGTGGCGGCCGGGTGCGCGGCGGTGCTGCTGGTGCCGCTCGCGGTGTCGTTCAGCCGGGGCGCGTGGATCGCCACGGCGGTGACCTGCGGGGTGGTCCTGCTGCTGGCCGGGGTGCGGCGGGCGGCCAAGGTGTTCGCCGGCGTGGTCGCGGCCGCCGTGGTGCTGGTGGGCGGGTTCGGGGTCGGCGCGGCGGCACTGGAGGAGCGGCTGACCAGCATCACGCAGGTCACCGACGCCCCGGACCAGTCGGTCGTCGACCGGTACACGATGTGGGCGGCCGCGACGGACATGTGGAGCGCGCACCCGCTGACCGGTGTGGGTCTGAAGAGCTTCCCCGCGCACCGTGACGGGCACGCCTCGCTGGCGCTGTCGTCGGGCAGCGACACCGAGGGGGCCGGGCAGGCTTTCGTGCGCCAGCCGCTGCTGTCGCCGCACAACATGTACCTGCTGCTGCTGAGCGAGCAGGGTCTGCTGGGCGTGGTCACGGTGGCGGGCAGCTGGCTGGCGCTGCTGGTGTGCGCGCTGCGCCGGCTGCGGCGCGGCGCGGGCCGCGTCCAGGACTGCGCGCTGGCGGCCTGCGGGCTGCTGCTCTGGCAGCTCGTCAACTTCCTGTACGCCGACATCGGCGGGCCCTCCACCGTGCTGACGGCGATCTGCCTCGGACTGGCCGCCTGGTGGGCGCTGTCCGGGGACGCGGCCCGGGAAGCGGGGGCCCGGTGAGGTCCGGCGCGGCGGAGCGCACGGACGCGGCGGACGGGACCGGGGGCTCTCCGGCGGGCGACGGTGTCCCGCGCCCGGCCGGTCCCGCGCCGGACGGTGCGTCCCGCACGGCCGGTGCCGTCTCGGGCCGTTTCCTCGCGCGGGCGACGCTGCTGTCGGCCGCGCTGTCGATGGCCGCGGCGGTGCTCGGGCTCGGCCGGGACCAGACGCTGGCGCATCTCTTCGGCGCGGGGGCGGAGACCGACGCGTTCCTGGTGGCCTGGACGGTCCCGGAGATGGCGTCGACGCTGCTGATCGAGGACGGCATGGCGTTCGTGCTCGTGCCGGCGTTCAGCCTGGCGCTGGCGCGGCGGGGGCGCGGGCCGCTCGGACCCGACCCGGTGCGCGCCCTGGTGGCGGCCTCGCTGCCGCGGCTGTGCCTGGCCCTCGCCGGCGCGGCCGCGCTGCTCGTGCTCGGGGCTCCGCTGCTGGTCGCGGTCCTCGCACCGGGCCTCTCCGACGCATCCCTCGCGGTCGCCTGCACCCGGCTGACCGGGACCTGTGTGCTGAGCTTCGGGCTGGCCGGGTACTGCAGCGCGGCGCTGCGCGCGCACCGCAGCTATCTCGCGCCGGGCGCCATCTACATCGCGTACAACGCGGTCATCATCGCGACGATGTTCGTGCTCGCCGCGCACTGGGGTGTGCGGGCGGCGGCGCTCGGGGTCGCGCTCGGGGGCTGCGCCATGGCGCTCGCGCTGGCGCCGTCGCTGTGGCGGCGCCTGGCGCGGCGGCCCGGCGAGGCGGACGAGGCGGACGAGGCGGACGAGGCCGGCGTCCCGGAGGCGCCGGACGGGGACCGTGACGGCGTGCGGGCCTTCGCGCCGGCCCTGGTGTGCGCGGTACTGCTGTTCGCGGTGGGCCGCCAGTCGCAGGTCCTCATCGAGCGGTACTTCGCCTCCGGGCTGCCGGCCGGTGCCATCTCGCACCTCAACTACGCCCAGAAGGTCGCGCAGTTGCCGATGTCGCTCGCGATGATGGTGTGCGTCGTGACCTTCCCGGTGGTGGCGCGGGCCGTCGCCGACGGCGACATCCGGCGGGCCCGGGACCGGGTCGAGCGGGACCTGGTGCTGATGGCCTGCCTGGTGCTGTTCGGTACGAGCGTCGTGGTGGCCTGCGCGCCGGCGATCGTGCAACTGCTGTTCCAGCGGGGCGCGTTCACCGCCGGGGACACCGCCGCGACCGCCGCCGTGATGCGGGTGTACGCGCTCGGGCTGCTCGGGCACACCCTGGTGGGCGCGCTCGTGCGGTCGTACTTCTCGACGGGACGCACGAGCTGGTACCCGCCGGCCGCCATGGCCATCGGCGTGGTCGCCACCGTCGGGCTGAGCGCCTGGGCCGTGGAGCCGTGGGGGGCGCGCGGGATCGCCGCCGCCAACGCGGCCGGCATCACCCTGACCGCGCTGCTCCTGCTGCTCGGGCTGGGCCCGCAGTCGGTGCCGGTGCGCGTCCCCCGGGTCGCCGGCGCGCTGGCCCGCCCGGTGGGCGCCGCCGTGGGCGCCACCCCGGCCGGGCTGTTCGGCGCCGGTCTGGCCGACGCTCCCGCGGTGTCCGCCGCCGCCGGCTTCGCCTGTGCGGGCGCCGTGTTCGTGGCGCTGGCGTGGCTCCTCGACGCGGCGGGCGCCCGGTCCCTGCTGCTTCCCGTCCCGCAATCCGTCCGCAGCCCTCTCACACGAAAGCTCCGCCATGGTCGCTGACATCTCCGCCGCGCCGCGCGTGGCCGAACCCGTGCCCCAGCCCGCCGTGGGCGGCCGCCGCAGGCGGGACTCCGCCGCCTGGGTGGCCATGTACCACTCGGTCTCCACCTGCCCCGACGACCCGCACAACGTGACCGTCACCCCGGCCCGCTTGGAGCGGCAGCTCGCCTGGCTGGCCGGGCGCGGGCTGCGCGGGGTGAGCGTGCGCGAGCTCCTCGCGGCCCGGGACCGGGGCGCCGAACGGGGCCTGGTCGGGCTGACCTTCGACGACGGCTACACCGACTTCGTCACCGAGGCGCTGCCCGTGCTGCGCCGCCACGGCTTCTCGGCGACGGTGTTCGTGCTGCCCGGCCTGCTCGGCGGCACGAACGTGTGGGAGCCGACGGGCCCCCGCAAGCCGCTGCTGGACGAGGACGGGGTGCGCACGGCGGCGGCGGCCGGGATGGAGGTCGCCTCGCACGGGCTGACGCATCTCGATCTGACCCGGGCGCCGGACGAGGTGCTGCACCGCGAGGTGGCCGAGAGCCGGCTTCGGCTGGAGGCCGTGGTCGGCGACGACGTGGCGGGGTTCTGCTACCCGTACGGCTACCACGACGAGCGGGCCGTCGACGCCGTGCGCCGGGCCGGTTACCGCTACGCCTGCGCGATCGTGCCCGGTCCGCCGGGCCGCGGGGACTTCGCGCTGCCGCGGATCCACATGGGGCAGGCGGACGGCTCGGTGCGCCTGGAGCTGAAGCGGCGGCTGGCCCGCGTGTACGGCCGCGCCCTGGAGGCGGCGTGAGGGTCCTGCACGTCATCACCGGTCTCGGCGTCGGCGGCGCGGAACAGCAGCTGCGGCTGCTGCTGCGGCACCTCCCGGCGCGCTGCGACGTGGTGACCCTGACCAACCCCGGCCCGGTCGCCGCCGGTCTGGCGGCCGACGGCGTCCGGGTCGCCCACCTCGGGATGGGCGGCAACCGGGACCTGGACGTCGTGCCGCGGCTGACCCGGCTGATCCGCGGCGGCGGCTACGACCTGGTGCACACGCACCTGTACCGCGCCTGCCTGTACGGCCGGCTCGCCGCGCGGCTCGCCGGGGTGCGGGCCGTCGTGGCCACCGAGCACTCGATCGGCGCGACCCGCCTGGAGGGGCGCCCGCACAGCGCCGGGGTGCGGGCGCTGTACCTGGCGGGCGAGCGCCTCGGCCGGGTCACCGTCGCCGTCTCGCCGACGGTGGCGCAGCGGCTGCGGCGCTGGGGGGTGCCGGGGCAGCGCATCCGCGTCATCCCGAACGGCATCGACGCGCCCCGGTTCGGCTACGACGAGGTGCGCCGCAAGGAGGCGCGGGCGTACTACGGGCTGCCCGAGGACGCCTACGTCGTCGGCGGTGTGGGGCGTCTCGCGCCCGGCAAGCGGTTCGACCTGCTGGTGGCGGCGCTGGCACAGCTGCCCGACGACGTACGGCTGTTGCTGGTCGGCGGCGGGCCCGAGGAGGCGGCGCTGCGCCGTACCGCCCGGGAACTGGGCGTCGCCGGCCGGCTGGTGCTGACCGGTGAACGGCCGTACCTGCCCGACCCGCACGACGGCGCGCCCGACCTGCCCGCCCTGCTGTCCGCGATGGACGTGCTCGCCTCGCCGTCGCCGGAGGAGTCCTTCGGGCTGGCGGTGCTGGAGGCGCTGGCCGCCGGGCTGCCCGTGCGGTACGCGAGCTGCCCGGCCGTCGAGGACCTGCCGGCGCGGGCGGTGCCCGGCGCGCGGCGGGTCGTCGGCGGGCCCGGGGCGTACGCGCGGGAACTGCTGCGGCTGCGGGCGGCCGGGCCGGTGGACCGGTGCGCCCCGGACGTGGTGCGGCACTACGACATCGCGCGGACCGCGCGGCAGCTGATGGATCTGTACACGGCCGCTTCGGCCGGCTCGAACCTGGAAGTGAGTCCCTCATGACAGACAACCCCGCTGAGCGCGCTCCGCTGTGGCACCGGGCCCGTGCCCGGCTCGGCCGGCTGCCCGTGTGGGCGCTGGTGCCCGCCACGGCGCTGACCGGTGCCCTGGCCGGTGGCGCGTACGGGCTGGTGAAGCCCCCGCAGTACACGGCGACCAGTTCCGTGGTGGCCGTGCCGAACGGCACGACCGAGGCCGACTGCACCGACGCGCTGGGCTTCGCGCAGGCCTACGGCCGGGTCGCCACCCAGCTCGCGGTGCTCGGGGACGCCCAGATGTGGGCGGGTGTGCCGGTGTCGACGCTGCGCGAGAGCGTGGAGGTGGCGACGTCGCCGGACGCGCCGATGGTCGCGGTCTCGGCGACCTCGTCCAGCCCGGCGCAGGCCGTCGACATCGCCAACGCCGTGTCCCGCTCGCTGGTCACCGAGGCCGGTTACGCCAAGGACCGGACCGGTATCCGGCTGGAGAGCCTGTCCCGTGCGCTGCGGCCGGGCGAGCCGTCGTCCGCGTCGCCGGGGCTGACCGCGCTCGTGGGCGCGAGCGCCGGCGGCCTGCTCGGCGGTCTCGCGATGCTGGCCCGGCCGCGCCGGCGGTCCGGTGAGCCGGGCGCGGAGGAGGACCTCGGCCGGGCCTCGGTACCGGGTCCCGCCGGGGCCGCCGACGCCCAGGAGACGCGCGGATGACCGCCTCCGCACGGAAGCCGACCGTGGAGGTGTGCACCGACGAGCACGCCTTCGCGGGGCTGGCCGAGGCATGGGGCCGGCTGCACCGGGCATGCCCGTCGGCGACGGCGTTCCAGAGCCACGCCTGGCTGCACTCGTGGTGGCTGTCGTACGGCAGGCCGGGCCGGCTCCGGCTGGTCCTGGTGCGCCGGGGTGACGACCTGGTGGCGGCGGCGCCGCTGATGCGGGTGCACAGCCCGCTGCCGGCGCTGGTGCCGCTCGGCGGTGCCATCACCGACTTCTGCGATGTGCTGGTCGACGAGTCGGCGGGCGCGCCGGCCGCGACCGCGCTCGCGGACGCCCTGGCCGACCTGGCCCGCACCGCGCTGGTGGACTTCCGCGAGGTGCGGCCGGGCGGTGCGATGGAGCGGGTGTTCCAGTGCTGGCGCGGTCCGCGGCAGCGGCTGCGCGACTCCCTCTGCCTGGAGCTGCCCGCGCTTCCCATGGAGGAGCTGGTGGGGCGGCTGCCGACGGCCCGGGCCCGGCGGATCCGCAGCAAGGTCAGCCAGCTGTCCCGGCTCGGGGTGCAGTGGCGGGTCGTGCCGCACGAGGAGACGGAGGCCGCGCTGCGCCGGCTCCTGGAGCTGCACCGGCTGCAGTGGCAGGGCCGGCAGGTGTCGCCCGAGCATCTGCGGCCGCGGTTCATGGAGCACCTGGTCCGCGCGACGGTCCCGCTGGCCCGCTCCGGGGAGGCGGCGACCACGGAGTTCGTGCTGGACGGCTCGGTGGTGGCGGTCAACATCTCGCTGCTGTCGGGCGCGCTCGCCGGCATGTACCTGTACGGCTTCGACCCGGGGCTGCGGCAGCGCCGGGTGGACGTGGCGACGATGCTGCTGCACGGGGCGACCGGTCACCTCGGGTCCGGCGGGCTGCGCACGCTGAGCCTGCTGCGGGGCGCGGAGCCGTACAAGTACCGCTGGCTGCCGACGACGGTCGTCAACCAGCGGTTCCTGCTGGCCCGGCGCCGCACGTCCCCGCTGCTGGGGGCCGCGCTGGCGGAGGCCGCCGCGCGGCGGCGGGCCAAGGAGGCGCTGCGCAAGGACGCCGAGCCGGCGACTCAGCGGTAGCGCTCCGCCCACTGCAGGCACGCGGAGAGCCGGCCGCCGATCTGCTGCTCCAGCCACTTCTCCAGGTCCAGGAGGGTGCAGTGCGGGGCCTGCGGGGTGGTGGGCGCCGGGGTCGGGGCCGGCGTCGCCGCGGCGGCCGGCTCCGGCGCGGCGGAGGGTGCGGAGGGTGCCGCCGGGGCCGGGAGGGTGGCCGGGGACGGGGTGGCGTCCGGCGTGACGGGGGCCGGCCGGGGGCGGGAGTACAGCGGGGCGGAGAGCAGGAGGCGGTACAGGGCGGAGGCGCGGGGGTTGTCGGAACACAGCCACACGCCGTGCGGGCAGTAGTCGGTGATGGTGTTGTAGAGCGGCTTGTGCTGGTCCATCCAGGCCAGCATGCGCAGCATGTACGTGATGTTGTCGCCGTTGCGGAACAGGCCCCACTCCGGGTAGGAGATCGGCTTGCCGTGGCGGCGGGCGAAGGCCACGTGGTGCTGCAGGCCGTAGGGCTCGGAGACCTGTTCGTCGAAGGTGAGGCCGCGCGGCTGGTCGTAGGCGTCCATGCCGACGATGTCGACGACGTCGTCGCCGGGGTAGCACTCGGGCCAGGGGATCGCGTCCATGCCCCGGCTGGGGGCGAAGTCGAAGCGGAAGCGCTGTCCGTCGACCGCGCGCATGACGCGGACGATGCGGCGCCAGTACTGCTTCCAGCTCTCCGGGTCCGGGCCGCAGCGGTGGGTGTAGGTGGTGCCGTTCATCTCCCAGCCGAGCACGACGACCGTGTCCGGGATGCCGAGGTCGACCAGGCGTTCGGCGAGGGTCTCGAAGTGCTCGTCGAAGGCGCCGGACGCCGCGCGCCGCAGCAGGGTCCGGACGGTGGCGTCGGGGAGGTCGCGCTCGTTGCGTTCCATCATCGGCACGTTGAGCACGAGCATCCGGTCGGACTTGGCGCGCCGCCAGGCGGCCCAGCTGTCGAGGAAGCCGTGCCCGCCCTCGATGTTGGTCCACAGGTCGCCGGGCAGATAGGTGTGCCCGACGCGGGGTTCCTGGCCGCCGAGCCAGCGGCCGAGCTGCTGCATCCGCTGCACCCCGGCGGGCCCGTAGTGCAGGTACGCCCCGAACGCGGTCCCGTGCGCGGGGACCCCGGCCGGGGCGTGCACCCCCTGCGGCGGCTGCGGCGAGGGGGCGGCCGGAGGTGCGGGGTGGGCCGCGGGGACCGGGCGGGACGGGTCGGGGTGGGAGGCGGCGCCCGCCGCCAGGGCCGTGCCCGGTGCGAGGGCCGCCGCGGCGATCACCGCGGCGGTGATCAGCGCCGGTCCTCTCCGTGCGGACCGTCGGCGGTCACGGGCCATGCGTCCTCCTCGGCGGGGCACCTCCCCTGTAGGTGACAGGAAGTCACATGCGCCGGGACGGCACCATCGGAGCGCCGCCGAACGGGCCATCAGCTGCCGTACAGCGCCTCGATGTCGGCCTCGTACACCTGCGTCACGGCGTGCCGCTTCACCTTCAGCGACGGGGTGAGCAGGCCGTTCTCCTCGGTCCACTCCCCCTCGACGAGCCGGAACGCGCGGATCGACTCGGCGCGGGAGACGGCCTCGTTGGCGTAGTCGACGGCCTTCTGGACGTAGGCGCGCATCCGGGGGTCCCGGACGACCTCGGACATCGGGGTGCCGGCGGGCAGCCCCCGTACGGCGAGCCAGTGCGCCACCGCGTCCGGTTCGAGGGTGATCAGGGCGCCGACGAAGGGGCGTCCGTCGCCGACGACGAGGCACTGTCCGACGGGCGGGCGGCTGCGCAGCCGGTCCTCCAGGACGGCCGGGGAGACGTTCTTGCCGCCGGAGGTGACGAGGATGTCCTTCTTGCGGCCGGTGATGGTGAGGTAGCCGTCCTCGTCGAGGGCGCCGAGGTCACCGGTGGCGAACCACCCGTCGCGCAGCACGGCGTCGGTGGCGGCCGGGTCGTTGCGGTAGGCGCCGAAGACGATGCCGCCCTTGATGAGCACCTCGCCGTCGTCGGCGATGCGGACGGCCGTGCCGGGGACGGGCCGGCCGACGGTGCCGGGGCGGGGCCTGAGCGGCGGGACGACGGTGGCGGCGGCGGTGGTCTCGGTGAGGCCGTAGCCCTCGTAGACGAGGATGCCGGCGGCGTAGAAGAACAGGTTGAGGTTGCGGTCGAGCGGAGAGCCGCCGCTGATGGCGTAGCGCAGGCGGCCGCCGAGCTCCTTGCGGACCCGGCGGTAGACCAGCAGGTCGTACAGGGCCCAGGCGGCCCGGAGTCCGACGCCGGGGCCCTTGCCGGTGCCGAGGAAGTGGTTCAGGTGGGCCTCGGCGAACCGGACGGCCACGCGGTCGGCGCGGTCGAAGGAGGCGCCGCGGCCCAGCTTCTCGGCGGTGGCCCGGCCGGTGTCGTGGATCTTCTCGAAGAGGTACGGGACGCCGACGAGGAAGGTGGGCCGGAACTCCCGCAGGGCGGGCCGCAGTTCGTCGGGCTTGATGCTGGGCCAGTGGCCGATCTCGATACGGCCCATCAGGCAGGCGATCTGGATGGTGCGGCCGAGGATGTGGGCGAGCGGGAGGAAGAGCAGGGTCGAGGCGGTCTGTCCGGTGACGGCCTGGAAGACGGGGTGCAGCAGTTCGACGGTGTTGGCGGCCTCGGCGTGCAGGTTGCCGTGGGTGAGGACGCAGCCCTTGGGCAGGCCGGTGGTGCCGGAGGTGTAGCAGATCGTCGCGACCGTGTCGGGGGTCAGGGCGGCGCGGCGTTCGGCGACCTCCTCGTCGGGCAGGTGGCGGCCGAGGGCGGTGAGCGCGCCGAGGGCGTCGTCGTCCAGTTCCCAGACGTGCGGGGGCTGTTCGTGCGCCTCGGTGCCCGCCGTCACCGTGGCCGTGTTCTGCGCCGTCTCGGTGACGACGTACCGGGCCCCGGAGTCGCGGACGATCCACTCCACCTGCTCCGCGGAGGAGGTGGCGTAGACGGGGACGGTCCGGCCGCCGGCCGCCCAGATGGCGAAGTCCAGCACGGTCCACTCGTAGCGGGTGCGGGACATCACGGCGACCCGGCCGCCGGGCTCCAGGCCGGCGGCGATCAGCCCCTTGGCCACGCCGGTGACCTCACGGGCGAACTCCGCCGCGGTCACCGGCCGCCAGCCGTCGCCGGTGTGGCGGCGCAGGACCAC
Source organism: Streptomyces sp. NPDC046859 (assembly GCF_040645135.1). NCBI lineage: Bacteria > Bacillati > Actinomycetota > Actinomycetes > Kitasatosporales > Streptomycetaceae > Streptomyces > Streptomyces sp. NPDC046859. Next base: position 245,477 of record NZ_JBEYXR010000001.1, on the reverse strand, counting down.
GGCGTCGGGCGCCTCGGCCGCGTTGGTGTAGGGCAGGTCGGCGGTGCTGCCGGTGGTGGGGCGGGACGCGAGGGCCGGGGTGCGGGCCTCGCGCACCACTCCCCCGGCGTCCTCGACGACCTCGACCTCGGTGCGTTCCAGCAGTTCGGTGCGGTGTGGGGCCCGCTTCAGGTCCTTGCGTACGCCCATGTCGGCTCCCGGTGCCGTCGTACTTACCGGAGAGTAAACTTACTCAGGCGTAAGTAAAGGTCAATGGGGCCGGCGCCCTCAGTCCCTGCCGGTGAGACGGCTCGCCCACCGGATCGCCTCGGCGAGCCGGGCCACGTCCTGGTCCTCCGTGACCGAGCTCAACTCGTCCGCGCGCTCCGCGAGTTCGCCGAGGCCGATCCGTCCGGGCAGCGAACCCGGACGGTCGTCGCCCTCGCGCAGGGCGTCCGCGAAGTAGGCCGCCGTGGCGGTGACCTGGAAGCGGGGGCTCGCGCTCCACACCGAGTCCTCCAGGGCGCCCGTCTCGATGGCGCCGGACTCCTCGTGCGGGGCGCGGGTGCGCGGGTCGAGCCAGCGGACGCCCGCCGTGGCCAGGTGGCCCTCGGCGTCCGGTGCGGTGCGCACGGCGTACAGGGCGGTGACGGTGTGGCCGGGGCCGACCTCGCCGCCGTCGACGCGGTCGTCGCGGAAGTCCTCGTCGGCGACCTGCCGGTCGTCGTAGCCGATCAGCCGGAACTCCCTGACCGTCTCCGGGTCGAAGACGACCTGGGCCTTGGCGTCGCGTGCGGTCAGATCGACGTTGCGGGGCAGGTCCCGGCTGAAGACCTGGTGCGCCTCGCGCTCCCCGGAGACGTACACGGTGTGGCCGTCGCCCTTGTCGGCGAGGCGTTCCATCAGGGCGTCGCCGTAGTCGCTGCCGACGCCCACCCCGAAGAGGGTGATGCCGTGCTCGCGGCGCTCGGAGGAGACGCGTTCCAGGATGGTGTCCGCGTCGGTGTCGCCGGTGTTGGCCAGCGCGTCGGAGACCAGCACGACGCGGTTGGTGGCGCCCTTGCGCAGGCCGTCCTCGGCCGTCTCGTACCCGGTCTCCACGCCGGCGCCGAGATTGGTGGAGTCGGTGGGCTCCAGGCTGTCGACGGCGTCGTGGATCTCGTCCCGGTGCCCGCCGACGCGGGTCGGCCGCAGCACCCGCTCGGCCTCGTCGCTGAAGGTGACCAGGGCGACGGAGTCGTCGTCGCGCAGCCGGTCCGTCATCACGCCGAGGGAGTCCTTCGCGAGGTCCAGACGGCCCGGTTCGGCCATGGAGCCGGAGATGTCGACGACGAAGGTGAGGGCGGCGGGCGGGCGCCGCCCGGCGTCCGCGGCGGGCCTGGTCGCCAGTCCCACCCGCACCAGGGACCAGTCCTCGCGCGCGGTGCGGGCGCCGTCCACGGTGACGGTGAACCCGTCGCCGTCCGGGCGGTCGTAGTCCTGGCGGAAGCTGTTGACGAACTCCTCGGGGCGGACCGTCGCCGGGTCGGGCAGCCGTCCCTCGGCGAGCGTGCGGCGGGCGTAGCCGTAGGAGGCGGTGTCCACGTCCAGGGCGAAGGTGGAGACGAGGTCGGGCTCGGGCGCGAACTCGCGGTCGCTGTCGTCGCCGTTCTTCTGCCCGACCGAGCCTCCGCCGGGTTCCGGGGCGACCGGGAAGCGGTCGTCCGTGACGCTCCGGTCCGCCGACGAGTGACCGCCGTCCTGCGCGCTGCACCCGCTGAGCAGCAGGCCGCCCGCCGTGAGCGCGAGCAGCGCACCCCTCAGCCGTCGTGCGCGGTGTCGCTCCATCGTCCATGCCCCCTGGTTCCGTCGACGTCGACTTCTGCGACTGTGACGGGCCAGGGGGCCGGAACGTGCGCCATGGTGCGTTGCGGATGGGTCTCGAAGAGGGCACGGTGAGCCTCCGCCGAGACCGGCGGGTGATCCTCCGTCGACCTGCCGATGACTTGGGACGGTCGACCTACGACACGATGTCCTTGCGCGTGAAGTGCCGGAAGGCCAGCGCGAACAGGATCAGGGCGTACGTCACGGAGACCGCCGTGCCCTGGATCATGCCGGACCACTCCGGGTGCGGCTGGACGGCGTCCGCCCAGGCGAACTGCCAGTGCGCGGGCAGGAAGTGACGCCAGTCGCCGAGGGCCGTGACGGCGTCCAGGACGTTGCCGACGATGGTGAGGCCGACCGCGCCACCGACCGCGCCCAGCGGGGCGTCCGTCCGCGTCGACAGCCAGAACGCCAGCCCGGCGGTGACCAGTTGGGACACGAAGAGGTAGGCCACGACGACGAGCAGGCGCTGCGCCGCCGTACCCGTGGCGAGCGAGCCCCCGGTGGGGATCTGCAGCGGACCCCAGCCGTACGCGGCCGTGCCCACGGCCAGCGCGACCACCGGCAGCAGCACCATCGCGGCCAGGCTCAAGCCGAGGCCGACCACGAGCTTGGACCACAGCAGCCGGGCCCTCGGCACGGGGGCGGCGAGGAGATAGCGCAGGGAGGACCAGCCGGCCTCCGAGGCGACGGTGTCCCCGCAGAACAGCGCGACCGGGATCACGAGCAGGAAGCCCGCGGAGACGAAGAGGTTGACCGCGGCGAAGTTGGCGCCGGAGGCCGTGGCCGTGTCCATCAGGGTGATGCGGTCGCCCCGCCCGTCCGGTTCGCCGCCGATCGCGAACGCGGCGACCAGCACGAACGGCAGCACGGCGAGGATGCCGAACATGACCAGCGTCCGGCGCCGCTTGAGCTGGCGGAGCAGTTCGACCCGCACGGGCAGGGTGCGGCCCGCCCGGTAACCGGAGGCGACCTCGGTGCGCTCGGTGAGCGTGCTCATGCGGAACCTCCGATCAGGGTGAGGAAGGCGTCCTCCAGGCGGCGGTGCGGGCCGACCGACCGGACGGGCACCTCCAGCCGGACGAGTTCGGCGACGAGGTGCTCGGCGCTGCCGTCGGCGTCGAGCCGGACCAGGAGCCCCTCGTCGGTGGGGACGGCCGAGACCACACCGGGCAGCGCGGCGACCTTCTCTACGACGGGTGTGTCGACGGCCGTGGCCGTGCCGACGAGGAGGGTGTCTCCGGAGCCGACGATCTCGGCGACCGGGCCCGCCTGCACGAGCCGGCCGCGGTCCATGACCACGAGATGGGTGCAGGACTGCTCCACCTCCGCGAGGAGATGGCTGGAGACGATCACCGTGCGGCCGGCGGCCGCGTACCGGATCATCACCTCGCGCATCTCGCGGATCTGCGGCGGGTCGAGGCCGTTGGTCGGCTCGTCGAGGATGAGCAGGTCCGGCAGGCCGAGCATGGCCTGGGCGATGGCGAGGCGCTGGCGCATGCCCTGGGAGTAGGTGCGCACCGCGCGGGCCAGGGCGTCACCGAGCCCGGCGATCTCCAGGGCCTCGTCCAGGTGGGCGTCCTCGGGCGGGCGGCCGGTGGCCTTCCAGTACAGCTCCAGGTTCTCCCGGCCCGACAGGTGCGGCAGGAAGCCGGCGCCCTCCACGAACGCGCCGACCCGGGACAGGACCGGGGCGCCGGGGCGGATGGCGTGCCCGAAGACCCGGATCTCCCCGGCGTCCGGCTTGATCAGGCCCATCAGCATGCGCAGGGTCGTCGTCTTGCCGGCGCCGTTCGGGCCGAGGAGGCCGAGCACCTGGCCCTTCTCCACCCGGAACGACAGCTCCCGCACCGCGTACCGGTCCTGCGCGCGGGCGTACCGCTTGCTCAGGCCGCTGATCTGGAGCGGGACCTCGGCCAGCTCCGGGTCGGGCGCGGGGGCCGCGGTGCGGCGGCGGGCGGTCAGCAGCAGGGCCAGGGCGATCAGGGCGCCCGTGGCGGGCAGCCACCACACCCAGGACGGCAGGGGGGCGGCGGCGCTGGTGACGCCGGGGGCCGTCGGGACGGACAGCTCGCTCTTCAGGGCGACCGCGTACGTGGCCGGGGCGGCCGGGGAGGCGTAGCCGAGGTCCGTGGAGGACAGCACCAGGCGCAGCCGGTGGCCCTTCTCCACGTCGTGGTCGATGGCCGGGAGGGTGATCCGCACGTCCTTGCCGGACTTGGCGTCCGTGACCCGCAGCGGGGTGACCAGCTGGGACGGCAGGACCTGCTGCCGTCCGTCGGGGCCGACGTCGTAGACCTTGGCGAACAGGACGGCGTCGCCGCCGCTGGAGCGCACGTGCACGGTGGCCGTCGGGGAGCCGGTGATGTGGAGGTTGTCCGCGACGGGCGCGGACTCGAAGCGGGCGAACTGGCCGGGGAAGTCCAGCGAGACCCCGACGCCGAGCGACGACAGCTGGGCGAGACCGCCGGAGCCGCCGAGGCCGGGCAGGGCGGAGACGGCGGGCGGGCTGGCGCCGGCCGGGTTGGCGACGGACTGCTCGCCCCCGGTGAGCGGCACGGGCCGCACGCCGGCGGCCAGTCCGGGGTAGGAGCCGGCGCTCGCGCCCCGCAGCTGGGCCTCGCCGTCGGTGGAGTCGATGCCCCCGGTGCGGGTGACCCGGAAGGCGGGGCCGGTGTCGGCGCTCTTGTCGCCCTTGAGGTAGCGGTCGAACCAGGCGGTGGTGCGGGCCTGGACGCGGGACGTCTCCAGGTCGCCGCCGTCGTGCCCGCCGGCGATCCAGTCGACGTCCACGGGGGCGCCGTTGGCGCGGATCGCGCGGGCCGCCCGGTCGGCCTGCCCGAGCGGGAAGAGGGAGTCGGACTGGCCCTGGAACAGCAGGGTGGGCACCTTGACGCGGTCGCCGACGGCGGACGGGGAGCGCTCCTCCAGCAGGGCGCGGGCCTTTGCGTCGGGGACGCCGGACTCGGCGACCCGCTCGTACATCGCGCAGAGCACGGGCTCGAACTTGGCGCAGCCGCCGCCGGAGTTGACGAAGATGCCGGCCCACAGCTTCTTGAAGACCCCGTTCGGGAAGAGGGCGTCGGCGAGGTTCCAGTAGGTGATGGCCGGGGCGATGGCGTCCACGCGGTCGTCGTGTCCGGCGGCCAGCAGCGCGATCGCGCCGCCGTAGGAGCCGCCCGCCATGCCGACGCGCGGGTCGCCGCTCTTGTCGAGCCGGACCTCGGGCTGCCGGGCGAGCCAGTCCAGCAGCCGGGAGACGTCGGCGACCTCGCCCTTCGGGTCGTTCAGGCCGATCTCACCGGTCGACCTGCCGAAGCCGCGGGCGGACCAGGTGAGCACGGCGTACCCGTCCCGCGCGAGCTCCTCGGCCTGCTGCCGTACGTCGTCCTTGCTGCCGCCGAAGCCGTGCCCGAGGAGGACCGCGGGGCGCCGCCCGCCGCCCGGCGCGGTGAAGTACGAGGTGTCGACGCGCACTCCGCCGTCCATCGCCATGACCCGGTCGGCACGCCGTACCGGCGGGGCGTCGCCGCCGGAGGCGACCGCGGTCAAGGTCCCGGCGCCGGCCAGCACCACGACGGCGGCCGCGGCGGCCAGCAGCCGCCGCGGCCCGCGCAGTGCGCCCCGTCCGGGCAGTCGAAGATCCATGCGACAACGGTACGGGTCGAAGCTGTCGGTCGGTTGCCGACCAGGGACCGAACTCCGTCACCTCCTGTGGACGTACGCGGTGCCGTCCGCGTACACCAGCCGCGGTACGCCGGTCAGTCCCGGGCGTCGTCCGGCAGGGTCACCAGCCAGCGGGTGGTGCGGCGCGGGCGCAGGTACAGCGCCCAGTAGAGGGTGGCGACGGCGGTGATGCCGCCGGTCCACGCCAGATGGACGGGTTCCTGCTGGGTGAGGATGTAACCGAGGACCACGATCAGCACGACCGGCACCGCGGGCCACAGCGGCATCCGCCAGGCGGAGGTGTGGTGGTGCCGCCCGCGCCGGGCGAGCAGGGCGGCGACGGCGACGAGCAGGTACATCCCGGTGACCGAGACGCCTGTGACGCCGTACAGGGTGTCGAGGTTGACGAAGCACAGGGCGGCGCCGGGCACACCGACGGCGAGGGTGGCGACCCACGGCGAGCCGAAGCGGCCGAGGCGGGCGAGGCCCTCGTTGACCGGCCGGGGCCATGCCTTGTCGCGGGCCGAGGCGAACAGCACGCGGGAGTTCTGGATGACCATGACGATGCCCGCGTTGACGATGGCCAGTGCCACGCAGAGGCTGACGAAGGTGCCGACGGCGGAGTTCGACCAGGCGGTGACCATGGCGGAGATGTCGCCGCCGGTCAGCTCGGCGACGTCCGAGGCGCCCAGGGTGATGGCGACGACCGGCACCAGGATGATGACGGTGGAGATGGCGAGGGTGGCCAGGACCGTGCGGGCGACGTTGCGGCGCGGGTTCTCCAGCTCCTCGGAGAGGTAGACGGCGGTCGAGAAGCCCTGGGTGATGAACAGGGCGATGGCGAGCCCGGAGACGACCAGCAGCGCCGTCACCGTGTCGGTGCGGCCGTCCGCGCCGGCCACCTCCAGGGAGGCCAGGCCGGCGGGGCCGCGCTCGGCGTGGGCGAAGCCCAGAACGGCCACGACGGCCGCCGCGATGACCTCCAGGACCAGGAAGACGCCGGTGATCCAGGCGTTGGCGCGCAGGTCGAGCAGGCCGGCGAGGGTGGCGAGCAGCATGACGCCGGCGCCGGTGAGGGCGGGGTCGAGGTGGGCGATCGGGGCGAGGTAGTCGGCGGTGCCCATCGCGATCACGGGCGGTACGACCATGACGACCAGCAGGGAGAGCACGAACACCAGCCAGCCCGCGAGCCGTCCGGCGAGCGTGGACACCATCGCGTACTCGCCGCCGGCGCTCGGGATGAGGGTGCCGAGCTCCGCGTAGCAGAAGGCGACGGCGACGCACAGCAGGGAGCCGACCGCGATGGTGAGGGCGGTGGCGGTGCCGAGCGAGCCGAAGAGGTCGGGGACGACCACGAAGAGCGTGGACGCGGGGGTCACGCAGGAGAGCGTGAGCAGCGTGCCGCCGACCACGCCGATGGAGCGCTTGAGCTGCCGGGGACTGCCCGGCGCCTCGGCGGCGGGGGCCTCGGCGGGGGTGAGGGTGTCGGTCACGAGGGGGATGCAACATCGACGGAAACCGTCACGTCAATGGGTGTTCAGCTACGGAATCAGTTGTTCGTGATCATGATTTCGCGCGTTAACGTCGCATCAAGGCCCGCGCCGTACGGGTTTCGCAGCTGCGGGAACCGCAGCGGGCCCGCCCAAAAAAACGGGGCCGTCCGCATCGCGGACGGCCCCGGGTGCGGCATCAGTGGTTGCGCGGGAAGCCCAGGTCGACGCCGGTGGGGGCGTCGGCCGGGTCGGGCCAGCGGGTGGTGACGACCTTGCCGCGGGTGTAGAAGTGCGTGCCGTCGTTGCCGTAGATGTGGTGGTCTCCGAAGAGGCTGTCCTTCCAGCCGCCGAAGGAGTGGTAGCCGACCGGGACCGGGATCGGGACGTTCACGCCGACCATGCCGGCCTCGACCTCCAGCTGGAAGCGGCGGGCGGCGCCGCCGTCCCGGGTGAAGATCGCGGTGCCGTTGCCGAACGGCGAGGCGTTGACGAGGGCCAGGGCCTCCTCGTACGTCTCGGCGCGCAGCACGCACAGGACGGGGCCGAAGATCTCGTCCTGGTACGCCTTCGCGGACGTGGGCACCTTGTCGAGCAGCGAGATGCCGATCCAGTGCCCGTCCTCGTAGCCGTCGACGGTGTAGCCGGTGCCGTCGAGCACGACCTCGCAGCCCTCGTCGGCCGCGCCCTTCACGTAGGACGCCACCTTGTCGCGGTGCACGGCCGTGATCAGCGGGCCCATCTCGGACGCCGGGTCGTCGCCGGGACCGATCTTGATCTTCTCGGCGCGCTCGCGGATCTTCTCCACCAGCTCGTCGCCGATCGCGCCGACGGCGACCACCGCGGAGATGGCCATGCAGCGCTCACCGGCGGAGCCGTAGGCGGCCGACACGGCGGCGTCGGCGGCCGCGTCCAGGTCGGCGTCCGGCAGGACCAGCATGTGGTTCTTGGCACCGCCGAGCGCCTGCACCCGCTTGCCGTTGGCGGAGGCGGTGGTGTGGATGTAGCGGGCGATCGGCGTGGAACCGACGAAGGAGACGGCCTTGACGTCCGGGTGCTCCAGCAGCCGGTCCACGGCCACCTTGTCACCGTGGACGACGTTGAAGACGCCGTCGGGCAGGCCGGCCTCGGCCAGCAGCTCGGCGAGCCTGACCGAGGCCGACGGGTCCTTCTCGCTGGGCTTGAGCACGAAGGTGTTGCCGCACGCGATGGCGATGGGGAACATCCACATCGGGACCATCGCCGGGAAGTTGAAGGGCGTGATGCCGGCGACGACACCCAGCGGCTGCCGGATCGACGACACGTCGACGCGGCTGGCGACCTGCGTGGACAGCTCGCCCTTGAGCTGCACGGTGATCCCGCACGCGAGGTCCACGATCTCCAGGCCGCGCGCCACCTCGCCGAGGGCGTCGGAGTGCACCTTGCCGTGCTCGGCGGTGATCAGTTCGGCGATCTCGTCGCGGTGCGCGTCCAGCAGCGCGCGGAACCGGAACAGGATCGAGGTGCGCTGCGCCAGCGAGGACTGGCCCCAGGTCAGGAACGCCTCCTTGGCGGCCGCGACCGCCGCGTCCACCTCCTCGACGGAGGCGAAGGCGACCTTCGTGGTGACCGCGCCGGTCGCCGGGTCGGTGACCGGCCCGAACGTGCCCGAGGCGCCTTCGGCGGTCTTCCCGCCGATCCAGTGGTTGACGATCTTCGTCATGCCCGGTTACTCCTTCACAGATGGCGGCGTCGGGAGGACACGTGCCGTTCGTACAGCTCTCGGGCCTTCACCGCCGACGCTCCGGTCGCGGTCTCGGCCACAGGTACATCCCACCAGGCCCGCGCGGGTGGCGGGCCCGACACAGTGTCGGCCGTTTCGGTCCCGGCGTAGACACATGTGGGAGTGTCGGCGGCGGGCGCCTCTCGCGGGTCCCGTACGGTCCTCGCGCGCGGCACCCGCGTACCGGGGCCGGTGGCGCCGGCGGCCGGGCCGACGGGGGGCGGGGCGCCCGTCGTTCCTCCCGTACGGCCGTGTCCTCCCCATCCGGGTCGGGGACCTCCGGCGCGGGGCCGTAGCGGGCGGGGAGTCGTCGCTCGCTCTTCGCTCCTGCCAAAGCAAAGCGGCCTGCCGCGCCGGAGGCGTTCGGTGCGCCGGCGCCACGAGGGGCGGGCCGGCGTCGTGCCGGGCCGGACGGTCCACGCGCCTGCGCGGCCGGGCGTCCGGCCCGTCGTCATGGCGGGCTCACAGCAGCCCCAGGGCCGTGTCCACGGCGGCGGCCACGCCGCCGGCCGGAGTCGCCGGGCAGGGGCCGGCGGGCCGCCGCCTCGGCGACGGCCCGCGGGTGTCGGGGGCGCGGCCGGAAGAGCTCCGCGACGTCGACGCTCACCGGACGGCCCCCGCGGCGAGCGCGGCCTCGATCTCGCCGAGTGCCGGCATGGCGGAGGAGCATTCCAGGCGGGAGGCGACGATGGCGCCGGCCGCGTTGGCGTGCCGCATGACCCTCTCCAGGTCCCAGCCCTCCAGCAGGCCGTGGCAGAGGGAGCCGCCGAACGCGTCACCGGCGCCGAGGCCGTTGAGGACCGTCACGGGGAGCGGCGGCACCTCCGCCCGGCCGCCGTCCCGGTCGACGGCGAGGACACCCTTGGGGCCCTGCTTGACGACGGCGACCTCGACCCCGGCGTCCAGCAACGCGCGGGCGGCGGCGTCGGGTTCGCGGACGCCGGTCGCCACCTCCACCTCGTCGAGGTTGCCGACGGCGACGGTGGCGTGCTTCAGCGCCTCGGCGTAGAACGGGCGGGCCGCCTCCGGGTCCTTCCAGAACATGGGGCGCCAGTCGAGGTCGAGGACCGTGACGCCGGACTTGGCGCGGTGGGCGAGGGCCGCGAGCGTCGCCGTCCGGCTGGGCTCCTCGCTCAGGCCGGTGCCGGTGACCCAGAAGACGCGTGCGTCGCGGATGGCGTCGAGGTCGAGCTCGTGGGCGTCGATCTCCAGGTCGGGGGCCTTGGGCTGCCGGTAGAAGTACAGCGGGAAGTCGTCCGGCGGGAAGACCTCGCAGAACGTGACGGGGGTGGGCAGTCCGGGGACGGCGGTGACCCAGCGGTCGTCGACCTCGAAGCCCTGGAGGGCCTCGTGGAGGTAGGTGCCGAAGGGGTCGTCGCCGGTGCGGGTGATCACGGCGGTCCGGCGGCCGAGGCGGGCGGCGGCGACCGCGACGTTGGCCGCCGAGCCGCCGAGGAACTTGCCGAAGGACGTGACCTGCGGCAGCGGGACCCCCGTCTGCAGCGGGTAGAGGTCCACCCCGATCCGGCCCATGGTGATCACGTCGTACGCCATCGGTGCCCTCGGTCTCCCTCGTCACGAGTCGCGGGCCGGCGCAGCGAGGCGGCCCTCCACGGCTTTGTAGCCCGCCCGGGAGGGCATGTCAATGTTTTGTCCAGACATTCGAACGAGGGCGCCGCGAACGCGGGTCGGCGAGGCGCAGGCGAACGGCCCGGGTGTCAACACGCCGCGCCGGTACGCCCGCGTGCGCCTTTGCTGCACGCCTGTCACAAACACCACCTCCGTGTCACACATGTCGCATGTCCGCGGGACGTGCGTCACACCCGGCGCACAGGCCCTGCCCGTCGTCACGGAGTGTCGTTGACCGGACACAGGCTTGTGAACGCCAGGCGCAGCGCCCGGTCCCCCCGACGGCCGGCCCCCGGTCGCCACCGCGGCGCGCGCGAGGAGGTGCCACCGATGACCGACCGAATGCTCTGGTCGTACAAGGAGATCGCGGCGCACATCAAGGTGCAGCCGGACACCGTGCGCTCCTACCGCAAACACGGACTGCTTCCCCCGCCCGACCACGTCGAGAGCGGCAAGCCCTTCTGGTACGCCGACACCGTCCGCGCCTGGGTGGCGTCTCGGCCCCGCAACCGGGGCCTGAGGCCGGACTGACCCCCGGAAAACCACCTGTGCCCCACCCGACCCGTGGGGCACAGTCGTGTCCATGAGCGATTTCTCCGTCAAACCCGTGCTGACCGGCGAACGGACCGTGCTGCGGCCCTTCACGGCGGACGACGCCGCCGTCATGGCGGAGATCATCGACGATCCCGACGTCGTCCGCTTCACCGGCGAACCCCCCGCCGAGCTGACAAAGGAGCGGCTGCGCTCCTGGTACGGCTCGCGGTCCGAGCAGACCGACCGTCTCGATCTCGCCGTCACCGACCGGGCCACCGGCGAACTCGTCGGCGAGGTCGTGCTGTACGAGTGGGACGCGCGCGCCCGCGGCTGCACGTTCCGCACGCTCATCGGGCCGCGCGGGCGCGGGCAGGGGCTCGGCACCGAGGCCACCCGGCTCATCGTCGGCCACGGCTTCGAGCAGCTCGGTCTGCACCGGATCGAGCTTGAGGTGTACGGCCACAACGCCCGCGCCCTGCGGGTCTACGAGAAGGTCGGCTTCGTGCGGGAGGGCGTGCGGCGGGAGGCCGACTTCCGGGACGGCCGGTGGATGGACTGGGTGCTGATGGCGATGCTCGCACGGGAGTGGGCGGCCCATCGGGGGCACCCGGATCTCCCGGACCTCCCCCCTCTCAGCGGGTCCGGTTCCACGGCTCGATGACCGTCACCCCGGCGCCCGGCGCCGCTCCCATCGCCTCCAGCGCGCCCGGCACGTCGTCCAGTGGGATCGTCGACGTCACCAGCAGATCCGGCCGCAGCACACCGGCCCGCACCAGCTCCAGCATCGGCGGGTAGCTGTGCGCCGCCATGCCGTGGCTGCCGAGGATCTCCAGTTCCAGGGCGATCGCCCGGGCCATGGGGACGGGGGTCGTGCCGGACTCCGAGGGGAGCAGGCCGACCTGGACGTGCCGGCCGCGGCGGCGCAGCGAGCCGACGGAGGCGGCGCAGGTGACCGGGGAGCCGAGGGCGTCCAGGGACAGGTGCGCGCCGCCGCCGGTGAGGTCGCGGACGGCCGCCGCGGTGTCGGGGGTGCCGGACGCGTCCAGGCACTCCGCCGCCCCGAACTTTCGTGCCAGGTCCAGGGCGTGCGGTGACACGTCGACGGCGACGACCCGGGCGCCGGAGGCCGCCGCGATCATCACCGCGGACAGGCCGACCCCGCCGCAGCCGTGCACGGCGACCCACTCCCCCGCCGCGACCCGTCCCTGCCGCACGACCGCCCGGAACGCGGTGGCGAACCGGCAGCCCAGGGAGGCCGCCGTCGCGAAGGACATCTCCTCGGGCACGGCGACCAGGTTGACGTCGGCGTGGTCCAGGGCCACGTACTGGGCGAAGGAGCCCCAGTGGGTGAAGCCGGGCTGGGTCTGCCGCTCGCACACCTGCTGGTCGCCCGCCGCGCACGCCCCGCACGATCCGCAGGCGCAGACGAACGGCACGGTGACCCGGTCGCCGGGCCGCCAGCCGGTCACCCGGTCGCCGACGGCCTCGACCACCCCGGCCAGCTCATGGCCCGGGACATGCGGCAGCGCGATGTCCGGGTCGTGCCCCTGCCAGCCGTGCCAGTCGCTGCGGCACAGGCCGGTCGCCTCGACCCGCACGGTCACGCCGTGCGGCGCGGGGGCCGGGTCGGGCACGTCCCGCACCCGTGCCGGCTCCCCGAACCGCTCGAACACCACTGCGCGCATCCCCGACTCCTTCGGCCCTCGGACTCCCGCTCCCCGGCGGGCCCGCGTCACGCTATCCGCGTGCGGTCACCTTGTCCCGCACCCGGTCCGGCTTCTCGACGGCCGCCGCGCCCGCCGGTGGGCCGTCGGACTCGCTCACGCCGAAGCGCTCGTGGAACCGTCGCAGCGGTCCCGGTGCCCACCAGGTCGCCCGGCCCGTGAGCCGCATGACCGCCGGGACCAGGAGACTGCGGACGATCATCGCGTCCATCAGCACCGCCAGCGCGATCCCGAGGCCGAGCATCTTGGTGTTGGTCACCCGGGAGGTGCCGATGGCGACCATCACCACCGCGAGGATCACGGCGGCGGCGGTGATCAGGCCGCCGGTGCGCTGCAGCCCGTGCCGGACGGCCTGTTCGTGGTCGCCGGTCGCGTCGTACTCCTCCTTGATGCGGGACAGCAGGAACACGCCGTAGTCCATGGAGAGTCCGAAGGCGACGCAGAACATCAGCACCGGCAGGGTCGTCTCGATCGAGCCGGGGCTGGTGAAGCCCAGCGGGCCGGACAGGTGCCCGTCCTGGAAGACCCAGACCACCGCGCCGAACATCGCCGTCAGACTGAGCGCGTTGAGCACCACGGCCTGGAGCGGGATCAGCACGCTGCCGGTCAGCAGGAACACCAGCAGCAGGGTGACGACGGCGATGAAGGCGGCCGCCGCCGGCAGGCGCTCGGCTATGGCGTCCTTGGAGTCGACGAGCACCGCCGCCGCCCCGGTCACCTTGGTGTCGAACGGCGCCGGCACGGCGCGCAGTTCGTCCACGAGGGCCTGGGCCGGGTCGTCCACCGCCTCGCCCTCGGGCAGCACGGTGAAGTACGCCGTCTCCTCCCGCACCAGGGGCCCGTCGACCCGGAGCACCTGCGGCAGCGCGGAGATCCGCTCCTTGTACGCGGTGTACTCGGCCGGGGTGGCCCGCCCCTCGGCGAGCACCTCCAGGCCGCCGCCGGGGCTGCCCGGGAAGCCGTCGCGGATGTGCTGCTGGACGACATGGGACTCGGCGCTCGACGGAAGCTGCCGGTCGTCGGCGGTGCCGAACTTCACGCCCAGGAAGGGCAGCCCGAGCAGGACCAGCACCGCGGTGGTGCCGAGGGCGAAGAAGGGGGCGCGGCGCATGACGACCCGCGCGGTACGGGCCCACGCCCCGCCCTGGGCGCGCGCGGCGCCCTCGGCGGCCGGCGGCCGTCCACGCCGGAAGAGCCGGCGCAGGTCGAGCGCGTTGACCCGGTGCCCGAGCAGGATCAGGGCCGCCGGGAGCAGGATCAGGGCGGCCGCCGCGGCCAGCAGGACCACCGCGATACCGGCGTAGGCGAAGGACCGCAGGAAGTACTGCGGGAAGAGCAGCATCGCGGCGAGGGAGACGGCGACCGTGAGCGCCGAGAACAGGACGGTGCGCCCGGCGGTGCGCAGGGTGGTGCCGACCGCCGTCAGCGGTTCCGCCCCGGCGGCCAGTTCCTCGCGGAAGCGGCGGACGATGAACAGGGCGTAGTCCACGGCGAGTCCGAGGCCGAGGGCCGTGGTGAGGTTCATGGCGAAGACGGACACGTCGGTGAGCTCGGTGAGCCCGCGCAGCACCGCGTTGGTGCCGAGGATCGCGACGATGCCGATACCTAGGGGCAGCAGGGCCGCCACGGCGCTGCCGAAGACCATGACGAGCAGCACGAGGGTGACCGGCAGGGCGATCACCTCGGCCCGGATCAGGTCCTCCTGGATGGTCGTCTGCATCTCGTGCCGCACGGCGACGGGGCCGCCGACGGACACCCGCACCGGCCCGTGCGCGCCCCGCAGCTCGGGCGCGATGCGGTCCAGGGTCTCGCCCATCTGCTTCTCGTCGCCGGTGATGCGGGCGGCGATCAGCGCCTCGTGCCCGTCCTCGGCGCGCAGGGCGGGGGCCGAGGCGGGGTCCGCCCGCCAGTAGGAGCCGACTCCGACGACACCCTTCTCGCGCGCCAGGCGGGCGGCGAGCCTCTCGGCCTCGGCGGCGACCGCGGGGGCGTCGACGGAGGCTTCGCCCGCGTCGACCAGGAGGAGCAGGTTGGGCTGGGAGGCGGGGAACGCCCGCTCCAGGGCCCGGGTGGCGTAGGTGGACTCGGCGTCCGGGTCCTCCCAGCCGCCGCTGCCCAGGCGGTCGGCGACCCCGCTGCCGGCCAGCACGGCGAGCGCGGTGACCACCAGGGCCACCAGCAGGGACAGCCGGGGCCGGGCCGTCACGAAGCGGGTCCAGCCTCCGACCCGGGGTGAGCTGTCGGCGTCCTTCATGGTGCGGTGTCCCCTTCACCCTGATCCGGTGGTGCGCAAGGAGGGCAGCATGGAAGCGTCACTGCCATAGACTGGCAAACACGAGCGATCGCTCGCGTTTACAAGAATGCGAGCGGTGACTCGCGTTTGTCAATCGCGTTCGGAAAGCTGGGGATGACGCGTGTCCGCCAACCGGGAGAAGGACGGCCAGGACGGCCGCGACGGCCTGGACAGCCAGGACGGCCGGGACAGCCAGGAGAAGGAGCAGCCGCGCCGCCGTCAGGCCCGCGGTGAGCGCCGTATCGCCCAGCTGCTGGAGGCCGCGGCCGCCGTCTTCGCGACCACCGGCTACGCGGCGGCCAGCACCAACGCCATCGCCCGCGAGGCCGGCGTCTCGCCGGGCACCCTGTACCAGTTCTTCCCGAACAAGGAGGCGATCGCCATCGAGCTGGGCGGGCGCCTCATGCGGCAGATGCGCGAGACGTACGGCGAGGCGCTCGCCCCGGTCGACCCCACGACCTCTCTGGAGGAGGCGGTCACCGCGGCCGTGGACCGGTTCATCGCGTTCAACTGCGAGCATCCGGTGTTCTTCACCCTGATGCACGGCCCGGACATCCCCGGCCGGATGGCGGAGGAGCACGACGCCCTGCACGCGACCCTGCTGGGGCGTGTCGAGGCCCTGCTCTCCTCGCTGCTGCCCGGCGCGGACCCGGCCGAACTCAACCGCACCGCCCAGATGTGCCTGGGCCTGTACAAGACGGGCCTGGAACTGGTCCTCGCCCACGAGGGCGCCGAGCGCGAGGCGTACGTGCGGGAGCTGAAGCATGTCCTGATCCGCTACCTCGGGCCGCTGGTCGGCGACCGGATGGGCCACGCGGACGCCCAGGGGCCCCTGCCCGCGACGTGAGGGGCCCGGCATCCCGGCGCGTCAGCGCGGTACCCACCGAACAAGCGTGCTGCACCGACAGGCTCGACCCCTCTTTGAGCAGTACCCCATAGGGGTATACGGTTGCTGGGGAAGGGGACCCCGTCGGCCCCCTCCGCCCCACACGCCTCGACGAGGAGAACGACATGACCGCCCAGACCGACACCACCGGTTCCGTCACCGCCGTCTACAAGGTGAGCGGCATGAGCTGCGGGCACTGCGAAGGGGCCGTGTCCGGTGAGATCTCCGAGCTGTCCGGCGTCAGCTCCGTGACGGCCGTCGCCGCGTCCGGCGAGGTCACCGTGGTCTCGGCCGCCCCGCTGGACGACGCCGCCGTGCGCGAGGCCGTCGAGGAGGCCGGCTTCGAACTGGTCGGCCGGATCTGATCCCGCCATGCCCCGCACCACCACCGGCGAACCGGACATAGCCGAGGCTCCGGCGGCCGCCGCCGGGACCGCCGCCGCCTCCGAGGTCGAGCTGCTCATCGGCGGGATGACCTGCGCGTCCTGCGCGGCCCGCGTCGAGAAGAAGCTCAACCGCATGGACGGCGTGACCGCCTCGGTGAACTACGCGACCGAGAAGGCGAAGGTCAGCCACCCCGCCGGCGTCTCCGTCACCGACCTGATCGCCGTCGTGGAGCGGACGGGGTACACCGCCCGCGAGCCGGAGCCGCCCCGGCCCGCGCCCGAGGAGCCCGCCGCGACCCCCGAGGACACCGGGCCGGACGCCTACCGGCAGCGCCTGACCGTCTCCGCGCTGCTGTCCCTGCCGGTCGTCCTGCTGTCGATGGTCCCCGCCCTGCAGTTCGACAACTGGCAGTGGCTGGCGCTCACCCTCGCCTCCCCGGTCGTGGTGTGGGGCGGACTGCCCTTCCACCGGGCCGCGTTCACCAACGCCCGGCACGGCGCCGCCACCATGGACACCCTGGTCTCGGTCGGCACGCTGGCCGCGTACGGCTGGTCGCTGTGGGCCCTGTTCCTCGGCGACGCCGGTATGAGCGGGATGCGCGACGGCTTCACGTTCACCGTGTCCCGCGGGGACAGCGCCTCCCAGATCTATCTGGAGGTCGCCTCCGGGGTGATCACCTTCATCCTCCTCGGCCGCCATCTGGAGGCACGGGCCAAGCGCCGCGCGGGTGACGCGCTGCGCGCCCTGATGGAGCTGGGTGCGAAGGACGTCGGCGTCCTGCGGGACGGACGTGAGGTCCGCGTCCCGGTGGCGCGGCTGGCCGTCGGGGACCGGTTCGTCGTACGGCCCGGCGAGAAGATCGCCACCGACGGCACCGTCGTGGAGGGCGCCTCCGCCGTGGACGCCGCCCTGCTGACCGGGGAGTCGGCGCCGGTCGACGTGGGCGTCGGGGACGCCGTGACCGGGGCCACGGTCAACGCGGGCGGCCGGCTCGTCGTGGAGGCGACCCGGGTCGGCGCGGACACGCGGCTGGCGCGCATGGCGAAGCTGGTGGAGGAGGCACAGAGCGGCAAGGCCGAGGTCCAGCGGCTCGCCGACCGGATCTCCGCCGTCTTCGTGCCCGTGGTCGTCGCCCTCGCGGTCGCCACCTTCGGCGTCTGGCTCGGCGCGACCGACGACACGGCCGCCGCGTTCACCGCCGCCGTCGCGGTGCTGATCATCGCGTGCCCGTGCGCGCTGGGCCTGGCCACACCCACGGCCCTCATGGTCGGCACGGGGCGCGGCGCGCAGCTCGGCATCCTCATCAAGGGTCCCGAGGTGCTGGAGTCCACGCGCCGCGTCGACACCGTCCTGCTGGACAAGACGGGCACGGTCACCACGGGCCGGATGACGCTCCAGGGCGTGCACGCCGCCGACGGAGTGGACGAGAAGACGCTGCTGCGGCTCGCGGGCGCCGTGGAGCACGCCTCGGAGCACCCGGTGGCCCGCGCGGTCGCCGCGGGCGCCGAGGAACGGGCCGGACGGCTGCCCGCGGTGGAGGACTTCACGAACGTTCCCGGGCAGGGTGTACGCGGGCGTGTGGAGGGCCATGACGTCGCCGTGGGCCGCCTCGCCGAGAACACGGCGGCCCTGCCCTCCGAGCTGGCCCGCGCCGCGGAGGAGGCCGAGCGGGAGGGCCGTACGGCCGTCGTGGTCGGCTGGGACGGGGTGGCACGGGGTGTCCTGGCGGTCGCGGACACCGTGAAGGAGAGCAGCGCCGAGGCGGTGCGCGCGCTGCGCGCGCTGGGGCTCACACCGGTGCTGCTGACCGGGGACAACCGGCGGGTGGCCGAGGCGGTCGCGCACACGGTCGGTATCGATCAGGTGATCGCGGAGGTCCTGCCCGAGGACAAGCTGGAGGCCGTACGGCGGCTGCGGCGCGAGGGGCGGTCGGTGGCCGTGGTGGGCGACGGCGTCAACGACGCGGCGGCGCTCGCCACCGCCGATCTGGGTCTGGCCATGGGCACGGGCACGGACGCGGCGATCGAGGCGAGCGATCTGACCCTGGTCCGCGGTGACCTGCGGGTGGCCGCGGACGCGATCCGGCTGTCCCGGCGGACCCTGGCCGTCATCAAGGGCAACCTGGTGTGGGCCTTCGGCTACAACGTCGCCGCGCTGCCCCTGGCCGCGGCCGGGTTGCTGAACCCGATGATCGCGGGCGCGGCGATGGCCTTCTCGTCCGTGTTCGTGGTGACCAACAGTCTGCGTCTGCGAACGTTCCGGTGAATTCGTAGGAAGAACACCCCGGACCCCCCTGGAGTCCGCCGCCAGGCTCACATAAGCTCTTCACAAGGCTCACGCATCATCCTTACGCTGGGGACCCGATCGCCGTATCGGGGCTCTTGCGCATCTAACGGACATATGCAAGAGACGCAGATCACAGTGATGTGAACGTAACCATCGAAGGGGTTCGAGGGTCTAAGTTGGCGATGTCAGGCGGCGTCTTGGGGGGCGCCCACTGGCATCTGAGGATGTCTTGGGGGACTTCCTCGGAGTTGCGTTGCCGGGGCACGCATCTCGGGAAGCTTTGAGCGGCCCTCCCGAGCGTGCGCTGTCCCGGCAGACCGCACAGAACAACCGCATACATGAGTACGTCGAGTTCCGCTCATTGTGCTCAACAGCGATTCAGGCGCTGTCCTCACAGACGCCCGGCCGGATCCCGTGGGGGGAATCCGCACCGGGACATGGGAAGGCGCCCTGGACGTCGGCCCGTGGGGGGACCGCCGCCAGGGCGCCTTCTTCTATGCCACGCTCCCTGTCTCCCGCGACGCCTCCGTGACGTACGGAAGCCCCGCACCCGACCAGGGTCGGACACGGGGCTCCAGGACGCGGAGGGGGCGGCTCAGCGCTCCTCGACCGGGACGAAGTCGCGCTCGACGACGCCCGTGTAGATCTGGCGCGGGCGGCCGATGCGGGAACCCGGCTCCTTGATCATCTCGTGCCACTGGGCGATCCAGCCCGGCAGCCGGCCCAGGGCGAACAGGACCGTGAACATCTCGGTCGGGAAGCCCATGGCCCGGTAGATGAGGCCGGTGTAGAAGTCCACGTTCGGGTAGAGGCTGCGCGAGACGAAGTAGTCGTCGGAGAGCGCGTGCTCCTCCAGCTTGAGCGCGATGTCCAGCAGCTCGTCGGACTTGCCGAGAGCGGAGAGGACGTCGTGCGCGGCGGCCTTGATGATCTTGGCGCGCGGGTCGAAGTTCTTGTAGACCCGGTGGCCGAAGCCCATCAGGCGGACGCCGTCCTCCTTGTTCTTCACCTTGCGGATGAAGGAGTCGACGTCGCCGCCGGCGTCGCGGATGCCCTCGAGCATCTCCAGCACCGACTGGTTGGCGCCGCCGTGCAGCGGGCCCCACAGGGCGTTGATGCCGGCGGAGATCGAGGCGAACATGTTCGCCTGCGACGAGCCGACCAGGCGGACCGTGGAGGTCGAGCAGTTCTGCTCGTGGTCCGCGTGCAGGATCAGCAGCTTGTCCAGCGCCGAGACGACGGTCGGGTCGAGCTCGTACTCCTGGGCCGGCACCGAGAACGTCATGCGCAGGAAGTTCTCGACGTAGCCGAGGTCGTTGCGCGGGTAGACGAACGGGTGCCCGATCGACTTCTTGTACGCGTACGCGGCGATCGTCGGAAGCTTCGCGAGCAGCCGGATCGTCGAGAGGTTGCGCTGCGTCTCGTCGAACGGGTTGTGGCTGTCCTGGTAGAAGGTGGACAGCGCCGAGACGACCGAGGACAGCATGGCCATCGGGTGGGCGTCGCGCGGGAAGCCCTTGTAGAAGTTCTTGACGTCCTCGTGCAGCAGGGTGTGCTGCGTGATGTCGTTCTTGAACGACGAGAGCTCGTCGACCGTCGGCAGTTCGCCGTTGATCAGCAGGTAGGCGACCTCCAGGAAGGTGGAGCGTTCGGCCAGCTGCTCGATCGGGTAGCCGCGGTAGCGGAGGATGCCCGCCTCGCCGTCGAGGTAGGTGATGGCGGATTTATACGCGGCCGTGTTGCCGTAGCCGCTGTCCAGCGTCACCAGACCGGTCTGGGCGCGGAGCTTGCCGATGTCGAAGCCCTTGTCGCCGACGGTGCTGTCGATCACCGGGTAGGTGTACTCGCCGTCGCCGTAACGCACTACTACAGAGTTGTCGCTCACGTCTTCCCTCACCGACGTTGTGCCTCATCTTCGAGGTTGCCCTGACTGTCTCTACCCTCCCCCATTCGGCTCAGGAGAGTGCACTCGGGGTCGACCATTGGGCCTATTGACGGCACTGAGTGCCGCCAACCTGCCATCCTGCCCCCTGTCTTGCCCATCCGGAAGATGTCTGTGACCTTCACGACTCATTTGATCGATCATTTTTTTCACGGTCTTACGAAACCGCAGGCCGGGGAGGGCTCCGCGTGAGGGCCGGACGGCCCGCTCAGCCGCCCGCGAGCCGGAAGTCGAGCGCCGTGCAGCGCCGCCCCGCCGACACCGTGCGCACCGCCTGACCGATCGCCTTGCGCGAGCCCACCAGGACGACCAGGCGCTTGGCGCGGGTCACCGCCGTATACAGCAGGTTCCGCTGGAGCATCATCCATGCTCCGGTCGTGACGGGGATCACCACGGCGGGATACTCGCTGCCCTGGGAGCGGTGGATGGTCACCGCGTACGCGTGCGCCAGCTCGTCCAGCTCGTCGAAGTCGTACGGCACCTCCTCGTCCTCGTCCGTCAGCACCGTCAGGCGCTGGTCGACCGGGTCGAGCGAGGTGACCACGCCCACGGTGCCGTTGAAGACGCCGTTCTCCCCCTTCTCGTAATTGTTGCGGATCTGGGTGACCTTGTCGCCGACACGGAAGACCCGGCCGCCGAAGCGCTTCTCCGGCAGGTCGGGGCGCCCGGGTGTGACCGCCTGCTGGAGCAGGCCGTTGAGCGTGCCCGCCCCGGCCGGTCCGCGGTGCATGGGGGCCAGGACCTGCACGTCCCGGCGCGGGTCGAGGCCGAATTTCGCCGGGATGCGCCGGGCCGCCACGTCCACGGTGAGGCGGCCGGCCTCCTCGGTGTCGTCCTCCACGAAGAGGAAGAAGTCCTTCATGCCGTCGGTGACCGGGTGCTGCCCGGCGTTGATCCGGTGCGCGTTGGTGACCACCCCGGACTGCTGGGCCTGGCGGAACACGCGGGTGAGCCGCACGGCCGGGACCGGGCTGCCGTCGGCGAGCAGATCCCTGAGCACCTCGCCGGCGCCGACGCTGGGCAGCTGGTCCACGTCCCCGACGAACAGCAGGTGGGCGCCCGGCGGTACGGCCTTGACCAGCTTGTTCGCCAGGAGCAGGTCCAGCATGGACGCCTCGTCGACCACGACCAGGTCGGCCTCCAGCGGACGGTCCCGGTCGTACGCCGCGTCGCCGCCGGGCCTGAGCTCCAGGAGGCGGTGGACGGTGGACGCCTCGGCGCCGGTCAGCTCGGCCAGGCGCTTGGCGGCCCGGCCGGTGGGGGCGGCGAGGACCACCCGCGCCTTCTTCGCCCGCGCCAGCTCCACGATCGAGCGGACCGTGAAGGACTTGCCGCACCCCGGTCCGCCGGTCAGGACGGCGACCTTCCGGGTCAGGGCCAGTTTGACGGCGGCCTCCTGCTCGGGCGCGAGGTCGGCGCCGGTGCGGGCCCTGAGCCAGCCGAGCGCCTTCTCCCAGTCGACGTCGCCGAAGCCCGGCATCCGGTCCTCGTCGGTGCGCAGCAGCCGCACCAGCTGTGCGGACAGGGACAGCTCCGCCCGGTGGAACGGCACCAGGTAGACGGCCGTCACCGGCTCGGCGGCGCCGTCGGGGCCCGGCACCTTCTCCCGTACGACACCGGGGTCCGAGCCGTCCTCCGGGACCTGCGCCAGCTCGGCCAGGCAGTCGATGACGAGGCCGGTGTCGACCTGGAGGAGCTTCACCGCGTCCTTGATCAGCTGCTCCTCGGGGAGGTAGCAGTTGCCCTGGTCGGTGGCCTGCGACAGCGCGTACTGCAGACCGGCCTTGACCCGCTCCGGGCTGTCGTGCGGGATGCCGACGGACTGGGCGATCCGGTCGGCGGTGAGGAAGCCGATGCCCCAGACGTCGGCGGCGAGGCGGTACGGCTCGTTCTTCACGACGGAGATGGAGGCGTCGCCGTACTTCTTGTAGATGCGCACGGCGATCGACGTGGACACCTCGACGGTCTGGAGGAAGAGCATGACCTCCTTGATCGCCTTCTGCTCCTCCCAGGCGTCGGCGATCTTCTTCGTCCGCTTGGGCCCGAGCCCCGGCACCTCGATGAGCCGCTTCGGCTCCTCCTCGATGATCCGCAGCGTGTCCACGCCGAAGTGCTGCGTGATGCGGTCGGCGAAGACCGGGCCGATGCCCTTGACCAGGCCCGAGCCGAGGTAACGCCGGATGCCCTGGACGGTGGCGGGCAGCACGGTCGTGTAGTTCTCGACGTGGAACTGCTTGCCGTACTGCGGGTGCGAGCCCCAGCGGCCCTCCATCCGCAGCGACTCCCCCACCTGCGCGCCCAGCAGCGCGCCGACGACGGTCAGCAGATCCCCGGCGCCCCTGCCGGTGTCGACGCGGGCGACCGTGTAGCCGTTCTCCTCGTTGGCGTAGGTGATGCGCTCCAGCACGCCTTCGAGCGTGGCGAGCCGGCGTTCCCCGTCGGCCGGTGCGGACTGGTTGGACATGATCCGACGGTACCGGTGGGGTGTGACAGTCCGGATGCCTCAGTCCTTCTTGACCGCGGCGAGGAACCGGTCGAAGGCGGGGGCCGGGAAGGTGAGGGTGGCGCGGGCGGGGGCCTTGGAGTCGCGGACGGCCACACGGCTCGTCGAGTTCGCTATCTCCACGCACTCATTGCCGTCGCCCTCGCCCGAGTAGGTCGACCTGCGCCAGTTGTCCATGGGATGCCTCACAGCTCCTTCGCCAACCTGTGGATGAGGTCACGCGATCGGCTCGGTTCCAGCGATTGGTCTTCTACCTTACGGAAACGCGTTCGATAGAGCTGGAGTTGAGGCTCCGAGTCGACCAGCAGGGCACCGTGAGGAGCGTCGCGTGCCACCGTGTCCAGCCGGGGCGCGGCCCCACCGATGTAGGTCATCGCGCTGGAGGCCGTGGCGAAACCGTCCAGGTCGAAGGGGATGACACGCACAGTGATGTGAGGCGCTTCCGACAGCTCCAGGAGCCGCACGAGCTGTGCTCTTGAGGTGGCCCGGTCGCTGACCCGGATGCGAAGTGCCGCCTCGTGGATCACCGCCTCGTAGGGGATGTCGAACCGCTGACGCGCCTTCCGGTGTTCGATCCGCAGCTCCAGCTCCTCGGCTGTCAGTTCCGGGAGCCGGGACGAGAAGACGGCGCGCGAGTAGTCCTCGGTCTGCAGAAGTCCCGGCACATACAGGATGGCCACATGGCGGAGGAAGCACGCGTGGTGCTCCAGCTCGGACAGATCCAGGAACGACGTCGGCAGCAGCCCGCGGTACTTCTCCCACCAGCCCCGCGTCCGGTCCGTCGCCATCGCGACCAGCGCGTCCACGAACTCCTCGTCCGTGCAGGCGTAGTGCGCCGCCAGCCGGCGCAGCCGCTTCTCACTGACGCCCGCGAGAGCGGACTCGATGTGGGTGATCTGGGCCGGGCTCACCCCCAGCAGGGCCGCTGCCTGGCGTGACGTGAGGCCCGCCGCTTCGCGGAGTCGGCGCAGTTCCGTCGCCAGCCGCATCTGCCGTGCTGTTGGTTCGCGCCTCAAAGCCTCTACCGCCCTCTGGACCAACGCGCCCCCAGGCGCGACCCGTTCGGGGTCAGATTACGCGACCGGCTTGCCGCATCTCTAGATTTATATCTACTGTCTGTGACGCAGCGAGCACCTTGCGAAACCGGCATCCGGAAGCGCACCGCCCCGTCACGCCCTGACGGAGGCGGCAATGACACCGGGGCCCGCCCATCCCATCCCCCCTCACCGAGACGGACTTCGCATGCCCGAGAGCGCCCCCTGGGAGTACTCCCTCCACCTCCCCAACGACCTCCGTGCCGTCACCGTCAGTCGCCGCACCCTGCGCCTGATCCTGACCATGCACGGGCTCATCGGACTCGTGGACGTCGCCGAACTGCTCGCCGCCGAACTGGTCTCCAACGCCGTACGGCACGCCAAGGGCCCCGCCGCCCTCCGCGTGCGCTGGGCACCGCCCGGCACTCTGCGCATCGGGGCCTGGGACGCCGACCCCGAACCCCCGCGACCGCCCCGCGCGTTCGCGCACACCGCCGACGACGAGGACGGGCGCGGCCTCGCCCTCGTGCGGGCCTGCGCCGACGTGTGGGGGTGGCAGCCCTCGGCCCGGGACGGCAACCGGGGCAAGTACGTCTGGTGTGAGCTGGCGGCGGGCTGACCGGCCGTACGAAATCCAGTTGCCCGGCGCGTAAGGGCGGCCGATGCTCGACGTTTCGTCTCGCACGAGGGAGAGCCGCTTGAGCCGACCGCTGGTGGACGCCGTCCGGGCCGGAGACCCCGTGGCCGTACAGGAGTCGCTGAACGAGAGCGCCGATCCGGACACCGCCGGGGCGGACGGGCTCCCCGTGCTGTGTACGGCCGTCGCCGCCTTCGACTCCGTCGTCGCCGGTGCGCTGGTCGACGGCGGGGCCGATCCCGACCGCGTGCTGCCGGACGGGACCACCCCGCTGTGGCGGGCCGTCGACGGCGGCTCCCCCGCCGTCGCCACGGCCGTCCTCGGCCGCGAACCCCGGCTGCGCCTTCCCGAGGAGACGCGTGAGCGGCTCCTCGCTCTCGCCACGGCCTGGCACGAGACCGGCGTCGAGGAGGAGTTGCGGCGCCGCACCGGAGCACAGGGGCCGGTGGAGGCGGTCCGTCTCCCCGACGACGCCGAAGGTTTCCACTTCACCCACCAGGTGTCCCTCGGCGGCCTGTCCGTCCGGGACGGCCACGCCGGCATCCTCACCGCCCTGGAGTGGGCCTTCCGGATCCTGACCCCGGTCGATGAGCTGATCACCCGGGCCACCGCCGTTCCGGAGGAGGACCACGCGACCTGGTGGGAAGTGCTCCGAGTCCTTCTCGACCGGCGGAGCGAGGAGACCTGGTCGGCCGTGGTGGCCCACCGGCACCACCCCGCCCCGGCGCACCGCCGCTTCCTGGCGGACTACCTGCGCGTCCGCGGAATCCTCGCGGACGACTCGCCGTACGCGCGGCGCGAGGGCGACGTCCTGAGTGCCTGGGCCGCCGAGGAGGCCGACCCCGCCACGCTCGCGCGGGTGCTGCGAGCCCTGGACGAGTTCGACCACCCCGGGCGGCAGGCCGCCGGGCTGCGCCACGCCGCACACCCCGACGTGGAGGTGCGCCGGGCGGTGCCCGCCCTCTTCCTCCCCCTCGGAGACGACGCCCGCCCGGCACCCCGGGGCCGCCCGACCCTGCGCGCCCTTCTCCGCGACCCGGACGCCCAGGTGCGGCTCGGCGCCTGCCGCACGGCCGTGGGCGACGCCGACCTCGTCCGGGAGGCCGTACCGCGACTGCTCCGGCTGGTCGAGGAAGCGGATCCCGAGCTGCACGCCGCGGCGGCGGCCCTCCTGGCGTCCTGCCCGGACCGTACGGCCGCCGTCGCCGGCAGCCTGGCCGCGCTCCTCGAAAGCGGCGATCCCCCGACGGTGCTGGAGGCCGGCTACGGGCTGGCCCTGCGGGACGACCCCCGCACGGTCGACGCGTACCACCGGATCCGCAGCGCCGGCGCCGTCCACGAGTACGACCACCGGTGGGACGCGATCTGGCAGTGGAGCCGGGACAACGGCCTCATCACACCCGTCGATTGACGCCGGGGCCGCTCCCAGGAGGGTTCACGAGGCGAGGACGCCCTCCACCCCCTGCAAGAACGTCTCGCAGACCAGTTCCGGATCGAACAGGCACCCCGCCGCCATCGCGCCGTCCCGGAGCATGACGACATGCCGGCCGGCCTCGTCGGCGGGCTCGTGGCCGGCCCGTGCCAGCAGCTCCGTCACCGTCTCCAGGAACCACTGCCGGTGGGCCAGGACGGCCTGGTGGACCGGATGGGACGGGTCGGGGTATTCCGCCACCGCGTTGAGGAAGGCGCACCCGCGGAAGCCGGGCGAGCGGATGCCCTCCGCTATGGAGCGGGCCACCGCCCTGACCTCGTCGGCCGGGGACGCGGCGCTCTCCCGCGCGGCTCCCACCTGTGCCCGGATCCCCTGGTGGGCCAGGTCCAGATAGGCGAGGACCAGTTCCTCCTTGCCCGTGAAGTGCCGGTAGAGCGTCGCGCGGGTCACCTGCGCCTCGGCGATGATCCGGTCGACTCCGACGGAGTGGATGCCCTCGGCGTAGAAGATTTTCGTCGCCGTGCCGAGGAGCCGTGTCCGCGCCTCCGACACGCCGCCCGACGTGCCCCGTTTCGCTGTGCCCTCACTCATGGCCCCGAGGCTACCAAGCCATGAGGGAGAACGTTCGGTCTTGACAGATGTCACGGTCCGCGCCCCTAATAAAGAGACCGAACGTTCTCCCTCATGCAGACGTCCCACGCCACCGGAAGGCCCGCCATGGACACCGCCCTCGACACCTCCCCCGCCACCGACGCCACCGACGCCACCGCCGCCCTGCGCAAGCTGTACCTGCTGCGCTTCGCGTTCGCCGCCGTGTGGGCCGCCCTGCTGTTCGCGACCGCGGGCAGCCTGACTCCGGCGGCCGGGGCCCTGCTCGTGATCTATCCGCTGTTCGACGTGGCCTGCGCCGTCGTCGACCTCCGGTCCGCCCGCGAGAACGGCGGCCCCGTACGGCAGCTGTACCTGAACATCGCGCTCAGCGCCCTCACCGGCATCGGCCTCGCCGTCGCCGCCGCCTCCGGCATCCCGGCCGTGCTGCGCGTCTGGGGCGTGTGGGCGATCACCGCGGGCCTCGTCCAGCTGCTCGTCGGCGTCTCCCGGCGCCGGATGGGCGGGCAGTGGGCCATGATCGCAAGCGGCGGGATCTCCACGCTCGCCGGAGCGTCGTTCTTCGGACAGGCGGGCCAGGCCGACCCCTCGCTCGGCGCCCTGGCCGGATACGCCTTCCTCGGCGGGGTGTTCTTCCTCGTCTCCGCCCTGCGCCTGGGCCGCACCCGGCGGGCCGTCTGACGCGCGCGGGTGGCCGGGCTCTCGAGTCGGCCACCCGCCGGTAAAGGTTTGGTCTCGGCCACCCGCAGCCTCTTGCCTCCGCTCGTGTAATCGTTTCCAATCCTCCGTGTAATCGATTCCACGAGGAGGTGGAACGGTCATGGCGAGCATCAAGGACGTCGCCGCCGAGGCAGGCGTCTCCGTCGCCACGGTGTCGCGCGTCCTGAACGGGCATCCTTCGGTCAGCGAGGACGCCCGCCGGCGCGTGACGGCCGCCGTGACGGCCCTGGGCTACCGCCCGAACGCCGTCGCCCGCTCTCTGCGCACCGACCAGACCCGCACGCTCGGCCTGGTCATCAGCGATGTGCTGAACCCCTACTTCACCGAGCTCGCCCGCTCCGTCGAGGAGGAGGCCCGCAGGCTCGGGTACAGCGTGATCATCGGCAACGCCGACGAGCGCCCCGACCTCCAGGACCACCACGTACGGACCCTGCTGGACCGCCGTATCGACGGGCTCCTGGTCTCCCCCACCGACGGCGGCTCCCCGCTGATGCTGGACGCCGCGCGCGCGGGGACGCCGATGGTGTTCGTGGACCGCTGGATCCCCGGGGTGGACGTGCCGGTCGTGCGCGCCGACGGACGGGCCGCCGTGCGGGACCTCGTGGCCCATCTGCACGCGCTCGGGCACCGCCGGCTCGCGATCATCGCGGGGCCCGCGGCCACCACGACGGGCCGCGAACGCGTGGACGCCTTCCGGGAGGCGCTCGCCGCCCACGGGCTCGAACTCCCCGCCGCCTACACGGGGCAGGGCGACTTCCAGGCCGAGAGCGGGCGCCGGGTCACCGAGGGCTTCCTCGACCTGCCCGAGCCGCCCGAGGTCGTCTTCGCCGCCGACAACCTGATGGTGCTGGGCGCGCTGGACGCCGTCCGCGCGCGGGGCCTTCGCGTGCCGGACGACATCGCGCTCGCCGCGTTCGACGACATCCGGTGGTTCGTGCACACCGACCCGCCGATCACCGCCATCGCCCAGCCGACCGGCGAGCTGGGCCGGGCCGCCGTACGGGCCCTGGTCGACCGCGTCGAGGGGCGGACCGGCGAGTCCGTCACCCTGCCCGCCCGTCTCGTGGTGCGCCGCTCGTGCGGCGCGCCCCCCACCGCAGTGCAAAGGAGCACGTCGTGAGCGATCCGGACGAACTGCTGCGCATCGAGGGCATCCGGAAGGCCTTCCCGGGCGTGGTCGCGCTGGACGGCGTCGACTTCGACCTGCGCCGGGGCGAGGTCCATGTGCTGCTCGGTGAGAACGGCGCCGGGAAGAGCACCCTCATCAAGATGCTCTCCGGCGCGTACACGCCGGACGGCGGGCGCATCCTGGTCGGCGGCGAGGAGGTGCGCATCCACGGGGCGCAGGACTCCGAGCGCCTCGGGATCGCCACGATCTACCAGGAGTTCAACCTGGTCCCGGACCTCACGGTCGCCGAGAACATCTTCCTGGGGCGGCAGCCGCGCCGGTTCGGGATGATCGACCGGGCCCGGATGGAAGCCGACGCCGAGGTCCTGCTGAAGCGGGTCGGGCTCAGTGTCCCGCCCCGCACGCGGGTGCGTGAACTGGGCATCGCCCGGCTCCAGATGGTCGAGATCGCCAAGGCGCTCAGCCTGGACGCGCGGGTGCTCATCATGGACGAGCCGACCGCCGTGCTCACCTCCGATGAGGTCGAGACGCTGTTCGGGATCGTGCGGCGGCTGCGCGAGGACGGCGTCGGGATCGTCTTCATCACCCACCACCTGGAGGAGATCGCCGCGCTCGGCGACCGGGTCACCGTCATACGGGACGGCAGGAGCGTCGGGCAGGTCCCCGCGTCCACGCCCGAGGACGAGCTGGTCCGGCTGATGGTGGGCCGCTCAATCGAGCAGCAGTACCCGCGCGAACGGGCCGACGCGGGCCCGGCGCTGCTCACCGTCGAGGGCCTCACCCGCGACGGCGTCTTCCACGACGTCGGCTTCGAGGTGCGCGCCGGTGAGGTGGTCGGCATCGCCGGGCTGGTCGGCGCGGGCCGTACCGAGGTCGTCCGGGCGGTGTTCGGGGCGGACCCGTACGACAAGGGCGCCGTGAAGGTCGACGGCGCCTCACTGAAGGGGCACGACGTGAACGCCGCCATGGCGGCCGGCATCGGGCTCGTCCCCGAGGACCGCAAGGGCCAGGGGCTGGTCCTCGACCAGTCGGTGGAGGAGAACCTCGGCCTGGTCACCCTGCGGGCCGCCACGCGCGCGGGGCTCGTCGACCGCAAGGGCCAGCAGGAGGCGGCCGCGCGGATCGCGAAGCAGCTGGGCGTGCGGATGGCCGGGCTCGGCCAGCACGTGCGCACGCTCTCCGGCGGCAACCAGCAGAAGGTCGTCATCGGCAAGTGGCTGCTCGCCGACACCAGGGTGCTGATCCTCGACGAGCCCACGCGCGGGATCGACGTCGGCGCCAAGGTCGAGATCTACCAGCTCATCAACGAACTGACCGCGAACGGCGCCGCCGTCCTCATGATCTCCAGCGATCTCCCGGAGGTGCTCGGCATGAGCGACCGGGTGCTGGTGATGGCCCAGGGCCGGATCGCGGGCGAACTGTCCGCCGACGAGGCCACCCAGGACTCCGTGATGGCACTCGCCGTCAGCAACCCCACGACCGACAAGGAGGCCGCTCGTGGCCACTGACACGCTCAAGAGGAACCCGGGCGCCGGTGGCGCGACCGGCGGGCTGCGCCGCCTGCTCCTCGACAACGGCGCCCTCACCGCGCTGATCGTCCTGGTGATCGCCATGTCGGCGCTGTCGGGCGACTTCCTGACCACCGACAACCTGCTCAACGTCGGCGTGCAGGCGGCGGTGACCGCCGTCCTCGCCTTCGGCGTCACCTTCGTCATCGTCTCGGCGGGCATCGACCTGTCGGTGGGTTCGGTGGCGGCGCTGTCGGCCACCGTGCTGGCCTGGTCGGCGACCTCGCACGGGGTGCCGGTCGTCATAGCGGTGCTGCTGGCGGTGGCGACGGGTGTCGCGGCCGGACTCGTCAACGGCTTCCTCATCGCCTACGGCAAGCTCCCGCCGTTCATCGCGACGCTCGCGATGCTGTCGGTGGCCCGCGGTCTGTCACTGGTGATCTCCGAGGGCTCGCCGATCCCGTTCCCGGACTCGGTGTCGCACCTCGGTGACACGCTCGGCGGCTGGCTGCCGGTGCCGGTCCTGGTGATGATCGTGATGGGCCTGATCGCCGCGTTCGTGCTCGGCCGCACCTACATCGGCCGGTCGATGTACGCGATCGGCGGCAACGAGGAGGCGGCCCGGCTGTCCGGGCTGCGGGTGAAGCGGCAGAAGCTCGCCATCTACGCGCTGTCCGGTGTGTTCGCCGCCGTCGCGGGTGTCGTGCTCGCCTCCCGGCTGTCCTCCGCCCAGCCGCAGGCCGCCGACGGCTACGAGCTGGACGCGATCGCCGCGGTCGTCATCGGCGGCGCCTCCCTCGCGGGCGGCACCGGCAAGGCGTCCGGCACGCTGATCGGCGCGCTCATCCTCGCGGTGCTGCGCAACGGCCTGAACCTGCTGAACGTCTCCGCGTTCTGGCAGCAGGTCGTCATCGGCGTCGTGATCGCGCTGGCCGTCCTCTTCGACACGCTGCGCCGCAAGGCGGGCGCCACGCCGCTCGCCGCGGGCACCGGTCCGGGCGGCGGCAGGGGCAGGCAGGCGGGGACGTACGCGCTCGCGGCCGTCGTGACCGTGGCGATCGTCGGCGCGACCTCGTTCCTGCACGACAACGCGAACGGGTCGTCGAACCGCAGGGTCGGGCTGTCGCTGTCGACGCTCAACAACCCCTTCTTCGTGCAGATCCGCGCGGGCGCCCAGGCCGAGGCGAGGAAGCTGGGCGTGGACCTGACGGTGACGGACGCCCAGAACGACGCCTCGCAGCAGGCCAACCAGCTGCAGAACTTCACCAGTTCCGGTGTCGGCGCGATCGTCGTCAACCCGGTGGACTCGGACGCCGCGAGCAACTCCGTGAAGGCCGCCGACAAGGCCGGCATCCCGGTCGTCGCCGTCGACCGAGGGGTCAACGACGCGAAGACCGCCACCCTGGTCGCCTCCGACAACGTGGCGGGCGGTGAGCTGGCCGCCAAGTCGATCGCCGAGAAGCTGGGCGGCAAGGGGAAGATCGTGATCCTGCAGGGCCAGGCCGGCACCTCGGCCGCCCGTGAGCGGGCGCAGGGCTTCGCCGACGGCCTCAAGGCGTTCCCGGGCATCGACGTGGTCGCCCAGCAGCCCGCCGACTTCGACCGCACCAAGGGCCTCGACGTCATGTCGAACCTGCTCCAGGCCCACCCGGACGTCCAGGGCGTCATCGCCGCCAACGACGAGATGGCCCTCGGCGCCATCAAGGCGCTGGGGTCGAAGGCCGGGACGTCCGTGTCCGTGGTCGGCTTCGACGGCACGCCCGACGGCCTGAAGGCGGTGGAGGGCGGCTCGCTGTACGCGTCCGTCGCCCAGCAGCCGTCCCAGCTCGGCAAGATCGCCGTGGACAACGCCCTCAAGGCCCTCGACGGCAAGAAGGTCGAGCAGACGGTGAAGGTGCCGGTGAAGGTGGTCACGAAGCAGAACGTGGCCGGTTTCAAGGGCTGACATCGGCCGAACGGCCCACGGGTGGGCGGTCGTTGCCGGAGCATGGGTTCCGGTGGCGGCCGCCCGTCCAGGCGTCATCACGGGGACCGGATTCAGGGGAGCAACCTCATGTACGACTACGACCTGCTGGTCGTGGGGTCGGCCAACGCCGACCTGGTGATCGGTGTCGAGCGCCGGCCGGGCGCCGGCGAGACCGTGCTCGGCTCCGATCTGGCCGTCCACCCGGGCGGCAAGGGCGCCAACCAGGCCGTCGCGGCGGCCCGGCTCGGCGCGCGCACGGCCCTGCTCGCGCGGGTCGGCGACGACGCCTACGGCCGGCTGCTGCTGGACTCGCAGCACGCGGCCGGCGTGGACACGGTGGGCGTGCTGGTCGGCGGAGCGCCGACCGGGGTCGCGCTGATCACCGTGGACCCGTCCGGCGACAACAGCATCGTGGTCTCCCCCGGCGCCAACGGCCGGCTCACCCCGGCCGACGTACGGGCCGCCGCGAGCCTGTTCCAGGCGTCCCGCGTCGTCTCGACGCAGCTGGAGATCCCGCTGGAGACGGTCGCGGAGGTCGTGCGCAACCTGGCGGACGGCAGCCGCTTCGTGCTCAACCCGTCGCCGCCGCGGCCGCTGCCGGCCGACGTCCTGGCGGCCTGCGACCCGCTCATCGTCAACGAGCACGAGGCGCGGGTCGTCCTCGGTGACGCGGCGGTCGGCGACTCCCCCGAGGACTGGGCGCGGATCCTGCTCGCCAAGGGGCCCCGCTCGGTGGTCGTGACGCTCGGCGCCGAGGGCGCCCTGGTGGCCTCCTCGGAGGGGGTCACGCGGGTCCCGGCGGTGAAGGTGGAGGCCGTGGACACCACCGGTGCGGGCGACGCGTTCACGGCGGCGCTGGCCTGGCGGCTGGGTGCCGGCGCCACCCTGGCCGAGGCGGCGGCGTACGCGGCCCGGGTCGGTGCGGTGGCGGTGACGCGGGAGGGTGCTCAGGTGTCGTTCCCGACGGCGGCGGAGGCCGAGGCGCTGTGAAGCGGGCCGGAATCCTGAACCGGGGGCTGTCCGGCGCGCTGGCCGAGCTGGGCCACGGCGACGGCGTCCTGGTGTGTGACGTGGGGATGCCGATCCCGGCGGGGCCGCGGGTCGTGGACCTGGCGTTCCGGGCCGGGGTGCCGTCGTTCGCCGAGGTGCTGGACGGGCTGCTGGCCGAGCTGGTGGTGGAGGGCGCGACGGCGGCGGCCGAGGTGCGGGACGCGAACCCCGAGGCGGCCTCGCTGCTCGCGCAGACGTGCCCCGCCCTGGAGCTGGTGCCGCACGAGCGGCTCAAGGAGCTGTCGGCCGGGGCGCGGCTGGTGGTGCGCACCGGTGAGGCCCGGCCGTACGCGAACGTGCTGCTGCGCTGCGGCGTCTTCTTCTGACCGGTCCCCCCCGGCCGTGACGACGTTTCGAGGGGCCCGGTCCGTCGACCGGGCCCCTCGCGTCCCCTCCCGTCAGAACCCCCGCGATCCCCCCAGATCCCCCTCCAAAGGTCCTGACGCCAAGTACGACCCGCGAGGTGCGGGGAGGGTTGCACGCTTCGCCGGATTTTTTTCCGCGGTCCTCCGGCCCGCCCTCGGCGTGCCGTTCCACCGGTGCGGACGTAGCGTTTCAGTTATGCAGGAGCTGGACGAGATTCCCCTCGTGGCCTTCCAGGACGACGTGCTCGACGAACTCGGTGACGAGGCGGTCGGGGACATCGCCCGGCTGCTGGGCACGGACGAGGCCGGGGCGCGGCAGGTGATCTGCACGACCGTGACGGCGCTGTCCGGGGAGGCGGAGATGGTCGCCACCCCGCCCGGCGCCCCGCTGACCGGTGTGCCCACCGTGGGCGGTCCCGCGACCGGCGGTCTGATGGCCCGCCTGCTCGCCGAGGAGGCGGACCCGCTGACCACCGACGTGGCCGCCAGGACCGGGCTGCCCCGGCCGGCCATGGCCCGGACGGTGGGCGTGCTGGTCCCGGCGGTCCTGACCGTATTGGAACGGCGGGCGACCGGGCGCCAGGTGTATTGATCACGAGCGTTGACAACGCTCGTGATCAATACACCTGGGCCGCGACGCCGCGCGGGCGTATGCGTCAGACGGCGTGCCGGGTGAAGCGTGCGACGGTCTCCGCCAGCACCTCCCGGCCGTCGCGTGCCCACAGGGCGTCGTTGAACAGCTCCACCTCGATGGGCCCGGTGTAGCCGGCCGCCTCCACGAGGTCCCGCCAGTGGCGCAGGTCGACCGAGCCGTCGCCGAGCTGGCCCCGGCCGTTCAGGACGCCGGCGGGCAGCGGGGTGATCCAGTCGGCGAGCTGGAAGGTGTGGATCCGGCCGCTCGCGCCCGCCCGGGCGATCTGCGCGGGCGCGTCCTCGTCCCACCAGATGTGGTACGTGTCCACGGTGACTCCGACCTGCCGGGCCGGGAAGCGTTCCGCGAGGTCCAGCGCCTGGGCCAGGGTCGACACGACACAGCGGTCGGCGGCGAACATCGGGTGCAGCGGCTCGACGGCCAGTTGCACGCCGCGCGCCTCGGCGTACGGCCCGAGCTCGCCCAGGGCGTCGGCGATCCGCTCCCGCGCCCCCCGCAGGTCCCGGGAGCCGGCGGGCAGGCCGCCGGAGACCAGCACCAGGACGTCCGTGCCCAGGGTGGCCGCCTCGTCGACGGCCCGCCGGTTGTCGTCCAGGGCCCGAGCGCGCTCGGCCGGGTCGATCGCGGTGAGGAAGCCTCCCCGGCACAGGGTGGTGACCGTCAGGCCGGCGTCCCGGACGAGCCGGGCGGCCGCCTCCACGCCGTACTCCTGGACCGGTTCGCGCCACAGGCCGACGGCCGGGACGCCGAGCTCGCGGCAGGCGGCGACCAGTTCGGGGAGCGGGAGCTGCTTGACGGTCATCTGGTTGACGCTGAAGCGGGCGAGGTCGCTCACGCGGGCACTCCGTACAGGGACAGCAGGGTCCTCATCCGTTCCTCGGCCCGCTTCGGGTCGGGGAACAGCCCGAGCCGGTCGGCGAGTTCGTAGGCGCGGGCGAGGTGGGGCAGGGAGCGGGCGGACTGCAGGCCGCCGACCATCGTGAAGTGCGTCTGGTGGCCGGCCAGCCAGGCCAGGAACACCACGCCGGTCTTGTAGAAGCGGGTGGGCGCCTGGAAGAGGTGGCGGGACAGCTCGACGGTCGGGTCGAGGAGGGCGCGGAAGCCGTCCGTGTCGCCGGTGTCGAGAACGCGGACCGCTCGGGCGGCCAGCGGGCCGAGGGGGTCGAAGACGCCGAGCAGGGCGTGGCTGAAGCCGTGCTCGTCGCCCGCGATCAGCTCGGGATAGTGGAAGTCGTCGCCGGTGTAGCAGCGCACGCCCTTCGGGAGCCGGCGGCGCAGCCCGACCTCGCGCCGGGCGTCCAGCAGTGAGACCTTGACGCCGTCGACCTTGCCGGGGTGGGCGGCGATGACCTGGA
Source organism: Streptomyces sp. NPDC046859 (assembly GCF_040645135.1). Classification (NCBI taxonomy): domain Bacteria; kingdom Bacillati; phylum Actinomycetota; class Actinomycetes; order Kitasatosporales; family Streptomycetaceae; genus Streptomyces; species Streptomyces sp. NPDC046859. The sequence continues at coordinate 210,076 of NZ_JBEYXR010000001.1, read as the reverse complement.
GGAAGGTGTCCGTGGCCGCGTCGAGGCCGGGCGAGCCCCAGTAGCCCTCCAGCGCCGGGTCGAACATCGGGCCGAGCCAGTGCAGGATCACCGGGTCGGCGGCCTGGCGGAGCAGGTGGCCGTAGACCCGCAGATAGTCCTCGGGGCCCGTCGCGGTGGCGGCGAGGGCGCGGGAGGCCATGAGGATCGCCTGGGCCCCGCTGTCCTCCACGAGCGCGAGCTGTTCCTCGTACGCGGCGCGGACCTGGGCCAGGGAGGCCGGGCCGGTGAGCTGGTCGGTGCCCGCCCCGCAGGCGATACGGCCGCCGACCGCCCGGGCCTCGGCAGCGCTGCGGCGGATGAGTTCGGCCGCGCCCGCCCAGTCCAGGCCCATCCCGCGCTGGGCGGTGTCCATGGCCTCGGCGACGCCGAGGCCATGGGACCACAGGTGCCGGCGGAAGGCGAGGGTGGCGTCCCAGTCGACGGCGGCCGGGGAGTCGGGGGTGACGTCGGCGTACGGGTCGGCGACGACGTGGGCCGCGGCGAAGACCGTGCGGGAGGTGAGGGGGGCGCCCGAGGCGGGGGCCAGGGGCTCGGTGCGGGGTTCGTAGGCGCGGGGGGCACCGTGCGCGTCGGGCAGGTGGATGGTCACGGCGTGATCTCCGGTACGTCGAGGCGGCGGCCCTCGGCCGAGGACCTCAGGCCCAGTTCGGCGAGCTGGACGCCGCGGGCTCCGGCGAGGAGGTCCCGGTGGTAGGGGGCGCCGGCGTGGACGTGCCGCAGGAACAGCTCCCACTGGGCCTTGAAGCCGTTGTCGAACTCCTCGTTGTCGGGGACCTCCTGCCACTGGTCGCGGAAGGAGTACGTGGCCGGGACGTCGGGGTTCCAGACCGGCTTGGGGGTGGTGCCGCGGTGCTGGACACGGCAGCGGCGCAGTCCGGCGACGGCCGAGCCCTCGGTGCCGTCGACCTGGAACTCGACGAGTTCGTCGCGGTCGACGCGCACGGCCCAGCTGGAGTTGATCTGCGCGACGACGCCGCCCTCGAGTTCGAAGAGGCCGTAGGCCGCGTCGTCGGCGGTGGCGTCGTACGGCTCGCCGTTCTCGTCCCAGCGCCGCGGGACGTGGGTGGTGGCGAGGGCCTGGACGCTCGTGATCCGGCCGAACAGCTCGTGCAGCACGTACTCCCAGTGCGGGAACATGTCGACGACGATGCCGCCGCCGTCCTCGGCGCGGTAGTTCCACGACGGGCGCTGGGCCTCCTGCCAGTCGCCCTCGAAGACCCAGTAGCCGAACTCGCCGCGCACGGACAGGACCCGGCCGAAGAAGCCGCCGTCGATCAGGCGCTTGAGCTTGCGCAGGCCCGGCAGGAAGAGCTTGTCCTGGACGACGCCGTGCTTGACGCCGGCGGCGGTCGCGAGCCGGGCGAGTTCCAGGGCGCCCGCCAGCCCGGTGGCCGTCGGCTTCTCGGTGTAGACGTGCTTGCCCGCGGCGATCGCCTTGCGCAGGGCCTCCTCGCGGGCGGAGGTCACCTGGGCGTCGAAGTAGATGTCGACGGTGGGGTCGGCGAGGACCGCGTCGAGATCGGCGGAGATGTGCGTCGGGTCCAGTCCGTACCGGTCGGCGAGGGCCTTCAGGGCGTGCTCGCGGCGGCCGACCAGGACCGGTTCCGGCCACAGCAGGGTGCCGTCGCCCAGATCGAGGCCGCCCTGTTCGCGCAGGGCCAGGATCGAGCGGACCAGGTGCTGGCGGTGACCCATGCGCCCGGTCACACCGTTCATGGCGATACGCACCGTCTTGCGTGTCACGTCGTTGCCCTCCGTAGGTGCCGTGCGCGGCGTTCGCGCGCGGTCGTCGCACAGGTGCGCGCGAACGCCGCGTACCCCCTCCCTCGCCCAGCGTCACGGCAAGCGCTTTCTACGCGCTGGTGAAGCTACCTCCGAGCAGGGGTGGAGACAAGACCGTGACGGGGTCGAGTTGTTCGAGGGGACGAACAACCGGGGTGGTTGGCCTTAAGGTCTGCTCGACATACACGGAACCGCGGCCACTCACGGCCTGTCTACGAGGTGGCGGCCCGAGCACGGGCGGCCCGGGGGGTTCCACGACATGCGCGACCGGAGGACGACGAGATGACGGTGACCCTGGCGGACGTGGCGGCCCGCGCCCAGGTCTCGCCCGCGACGGTGTCGCGCGTGCTGAACGGCAACTATCCCGTCGCCGCCTCCACCCGGGAGCGGGTGCTGCGCGCGGTGGACGAGCTGGACTACGTGCTGAACGGCCCCGCCAGCTCGCTGGCCGCCGCCACCTCCGACCTGGTCGGCATCCTCGTCAACGACATCGCCGACCCGTTCTTCGGGATCATGGCGAGCGCCATCCAGTCCGAGATCGGCGGCCCCGGCGGCCGGGCGGGCGGCGAGCGGCTCGCGGTCGTCTGCAACACGGGCGGGTCGCCGGAACGCGAACTGACGTACCTCACCCTGCTGCAGCGGCAGCGGGCGGCCGCGGTGGTGCTGACCGGCGGCGCCGTGGAGAGCGCGCCGCACGCGGAGGCCGCCGCGGCGAAGCTGCGCAAGCTGTCGGACGCCGGGACCCGGGTGGTGCTGTGCGGGCGGCCGCCCGCGCCGGGCACGGGCGCGATCGCGCTGGCCTTCGACAACCGCGGGGGCGCGCGTGAGCTGACCGAGCATCTGATCGGGCTCGGGCACCGCAGGCTCGGGTACATCGCGGGCCCGCTGGAGCGCACGACCACCCGGCACCGGCTGGAGGGCCACCGGGCCGCGCTGGAGGCCCACGGCATACCGGTGGACGACCGCCTGATCGTGCACGGCCGCTACGACCGGCGGTCCGGCTACGAGGCGACGCTGGAACTGCTGCGCCGCGACACGTCCCTGACGGCCGTGGTCGCCGCGAACGACTCCGTCGCGCTGGGCGCCTGCGCGGCCCTGCGCGACTCCGGACTGCGCATCCCGGACGACGTCTCGGTGGCCGGCTTCGACGACCTGCCGTTCGGCATCGACGCCGTGCCCTCCCTCACGACGGTCCGCCTCCCGCTCTCCGACGCGGGCGCCCGAGCGGGCCGCATCGCCATGGGCCGCGAGGAGCCGCCCCCGGGCGACCTGGCGACGATCCGCGGGGAACTGATGGTGCGGGGGTCCTCCGGGGTGCCGCGGGGCTGACGCGGCGGCCCGTGTCCGGCCGGATGTGTGGACCTCGTTTCCCTGGCAAGGTGAGGTACATGAAGCTGGCGTTCTCGACTCTCGGCGTCCCCGGTCTGCCCCTCCCCGACGTGCTGCGGCTCGCGTCCGCGCACGGCTACCACGGCGTGGAACTGCGCGCCCACCCCGAGGAGCCGGTGCATCCGGGCCTCGGGCCCGGCGAACGGGCGGACGTGGCCGCCGAGTTCAAGGCGGCCGGCGTGGAACCGCTGGGCGTCGCCGGGTACACCCGGATCGCGGCGCCCGGGGACGACGGGCCGGTCATCGAGGAGGTGCGCACGCTCGTCGACCTCGCCCACGACATCGGCGCGCCCTACGTGCGGGTCCTCCCCGGCGCCGACCCGGAGCAGGCCCCCGAGGCCACGGACGCGATCGCCGCGCGCCGGCTCGGCACGGCGGCGGAGTACGCCGCCGACAGCGGGGTGCGCGTCCTGCTGGAGACCCACGACTCGCACCGGGCGGCCGCCGACGCGATGCGGGTGCTGGGCCTGGTCGGGCACCGCAACGTCGGCGCGCTGTGGGACGTCATGCACACCTGGCTGGCCGGTGAGCAGCCCGCGGAGAGCTACGCGGCCCTCGCCCCCCATCTGGGCTACATCCAGGTCAAGGACATCGCGACCGCCGACGACACGGCTCCGCTGCCGCTCGGCGCCGGGGTGCTGCCGCTCGCCGAGTGCGTCGAGGTCCTGTCCCGGCACGGCTGGGACGGCTGGCTGTGCTGGGAGTACGAGAAGCGCTGGCACGAGGACGCCGCGCCGCTGGAGGGTCTGCTCGACACGGGCCGCGACCACCTGTCCCGGCTGCTGAACGAGTCCGCGTAGGCGCGAGGGGCGACCGGCCCTGAAATTCGGTGGCCGGGCTTCGAGGGGCGCTATAACGTACCCCCTCGTGCCTGAGCCCGCCCGTCACCCAGCCCTGCTGTCATGAGCCTCACGCGTGCCCTGATCGACGTACGGCCCTTGAGCGGTTCCCCCGTCTTCCGGCGGCTGCTGATCGGGCGGACGGTGTCCATGCTCGGCGGCTTCATGACCATGGTGACCGTGCTCTACCAGGTCTGGGACATGACGCACAGCACCATCTGGAGCGGCGCGGTCGGTCTCGCGCAGGTGGTGCCCATGGTCGTCGTGGGGCTGCTCGCGGGATCGTGGGTGGACCGGGGCGACCGGCGCCGGATCTATCTGACCGCCACCGTCGGCCAGGCGGTCTGCGCGCTGCTGCTGGCGGTGCAGGGCTTCACCGGACACGTCCCGGTGCTCGGGGTCCTCGTGCTCGTGGCCGCCGGTTCCTGCTTCGGGGCGGTCGGCGGCCCGGCGGCGGGGGTGTTCGTGCCGCGGCTGCTGCCGAAGGAGCAGGTGGCGGCGGGGCTGGCCCTCAACCAGGTGTCCGGCCAGTCGATGATGCTGCTGGGCCCGGCGGTGGGCGGCCTGTGCCTCGGCTGGTTCGGCATCGGCGCCTGCTATCTGATCGACGCCCTGACCTTCGTGTTCGCCTTCTACGGCGCCTTCGGGCTGCCCGCGCTGCCGCCCGAGGGCGAGCCGTCGCGGGCGGGGGTGCACGGCGTCCTGGACGGGCTGCGCTTCCTGGCCGGGCACCGCGTGGTGCGCGGCGCGCTGATCACCGACCTGGCCGCCACGGTGCTGGCGATGCCGGTGAGCCTCTTCCCGCTCGTCAACGCGGAGCGCTTCGGCGGCGATCCGCGCACGCTCGGCCTCTTCATGTCGGCCGTGGCGGTCGGCGGTGTCACGGCGACGGCGGTGTCGGGCCCGGTCACCCGGCTGGGCCGCCCCGGCCTCGTGATGCTGTGCGGGGCCGGGACCTGGGGGGTGGCCCTGACCCTGTTCGGCCTGGTGAGCAATCCGTGGACGGGACTCGGGCTGCTGGCGGTGGCGGGCGGCGCGGACTCCCTGTCGGTGGTCTCCCGGGTCACGATCGTGCAGACCCGGACCCCGGACGCCCTGCTGGGCCGGGTCACGGCCGCCGAGCAGATCGTCGGCCAGGGCGGCCCGCACCTCGGCAACCTGCGCGGCGGACTGGTCGCCGGCTGGACGGACGGGGCGACGGCCCTCGTCCTCGGCGGCCTGCTGTGCGTGCTCGCGGTGACGTACGTCGGGGCGAGCACCCCGGAACTGCGGGACGGCGCCCTCTCCGAGGACTAAAGGGTGTTGCGACAGTCCCGTCCGCCCCGCCCGCCACCGGCGTCCCGACTTCGCCGACGGCGCCCGTTCCGGGGAACCCAGCCCCGTCGCCCCTCGTCCAACGGGCAAGCTGCCGGAGAGTCACCGTGGCACGGTGTCGGCCTCGCTGCTGGCTGCGATCGCTGACCACCCTCTCCAGCCGTGCCCCGGCCGGCAGCACGCCGTCATCGGCGCGCCCCCCTCCAACTGCGCCGATGGCGGCCCTCTTCGGTTACGGTCCATTCCCTTGACTGGCAGAAACTTCCCGGATATTGGTGACTCCTCGGAAGTTTCCTTCACAGCGCCACCTCCGGAAGGAGCGCACGTGCCCGACACCAGCACGGGAAGCACCGCATCGCCTTCAAGACGCCTGGTCCTGGCGGCCACGGCCGGTCTCACCGGCGCCCTGGCCCTCGGCGGCACCGCGCACGCCGCCCCGCCCGACGACAGGAAGTTGCGCGCCCTCATCGACCGGATGACGCTGCCCGAGAAGGTCGGCCAGCTCTTCGTCATGCGGGTCTACGGCCACTCCGCGACCGACCCGGACCAGGCGGACATCGACGCCAACCTCCAGGAGATCGGCGTGCGCACGGCCGCCGAACTGCTCGCGAAGTACCGGGTGGGCGGCATCATCTACTTCACCTGGGCGCACAACACCCGCGACCCGCACCAGATCGCCGGTCTGTCGAACGGCATCCAGAAGGCGTCGCTCGCCCAGCCGCGCGGGCTGCCCGTGCTCATCTCCACCGACCAGGAGCACGGCATCGTGTGCCGGGTCGGGGAGCCCGCCACGCTCTTCCCGGGCGCCATGGCCGTCGGCGCCGGCGGCTCCCGCTCCGACGCCCGCACCCTCGGCCGGCTCGCCGGGGAGGAGCTGCGGGCGCTGGGCATCCGGCAGAACTACTCCCCCGTCGCCGACGTCAACGTCAACGCGGCGAACCCGGTGATCGGCGTGCGCTCCTTCGGCTCCGAGCCGGACGCGGTGGCCGCCCTGGTCGCCGCCGAGGTCGCCGGGTACCAGCACGCGCGCCAGGTCGCCGCGACCGCCAAGCACTTCCCCGGCCACGGCGACACCGCCGTCGACAGCCACACCGGTTTCCCGGTCATCACCCACACCCGTGAGCAGTGGGAGAAGCTGGACGCGCCGCCGTTCCGGGCCGCCGTCCGCGCCGGCATCGACTCGATCATGACCGCGCACCTCATGGTCCCGGCCCTCGACGACTCCGGCGACCCCGCCACCCTCTCCCACCCGATCCTCACCGGCATCCTGCGCGGGGAACTCGGCTACGACGGGCTGGTGGTGACGGACTCGCTCGGCATGGAGGGGGTCCGTACGAAGTACGGCGACGACCGGGTCCCGGTCCTGGCGCTCAAGGCGGGCGTGGACCAACTCCTGAACCCGCCGAACCTGGACGTGGCGTGGAACGCGGTCCTGAAGGCCGTGCAGGACGGCGAGCTGACCGAGGCACGGCTCGACGAATCGATCCTGCGCATCCTGCGCCTGAAGGCGAAGCTCGGGCTGTTCGACGACCCGTACGTCAGCCAGTCGGGCGTGGACCTCTCCGTGGGCACGCCGGCCCACCTGAAGGCCGCCGACCGCATCGCCGAGCGCACCACGACCCTGCTGGTCAACGAGGGGTCGCTGCTGCCGCTGTCCCGCCGGTCCCACCGCAGGGTGCTGGTCGTGGGCGCCGACCCGGCCTCCCCGTCCGGCACGACGGGCCCGCCGACCGGTGTGCTCGCCGGGGCCCTGACCGAGCTGGGCTTCACGGCGACCGCCCTGTCGACCGGCACGGCGCCGTCCTCGGTGACCATCGCCCGGGCCGTGGAGGCGGCGCGCGAGGCGGACGCGGTGGTGGTCGGCACGTACAACGTCACGGCGTCCAGTACGCAGAAGACACTCGTCGAACAGCTTCTCGCCACAGGGAAGCCGGTGGTCGCGGTCGCCATCCGCAACCCCTACGACGTGGCCCGTCTGCCCGGCGTGCGGGCCTTCCTGGCGGCCTACGCCTGGACGGACGTCGAACTGCGGGCCGCCGCCAGGGTGATCGCCGGGCGGGTGGCCCCGCAGGGCAGGCTGCCCGTGCCGGTGCAGCGCGCGGACGACCCGGCCCGGGTGCTGTTCCCGGTCGGCCACGGGCTGTCGTACCGCGGCCGCTGACCTCCTGACGCATCGGACGTAGCGCCCGTACGCCACACAACGGGCGCACTCGTCACCGACCGGCGCAAAGGGCCCCGTATGTCTGGCGTGTACCCGCTGTCGCGGGTCACGCTGGACCGGGGGGTGCGATGCGTGGAGGACGGGGTGGGACGGCCGTGTGGGCGGTGCCGGCGCTGCTCGCCGCGCTGCTGACGGGGTGCCAGGGTTCCTCGGGAGCCCCCGGGGACGGCCCGCCGGGCCCGAGCGCGGGCGGGTCCGCGGGGCGGGCCACCGCGCCGGGGCCCGGTGGGCACGGGGCGGTGTTCCTCGCGGTGGACGAGTGCAGTTCGTTCGGCCGGACCAGTTTCACCGAGGTGCCGTGCACGAGCGAACGGGCGGCCGCGCGGGTCGTGGCCCGGCACGACGGCACGGTCCGCGACGGCGCGCCGTGCCCGGGGACCACGGACTTCGTCCTGCACATCAGCGCCCAGGACCGGACCTCCGACGAGGACGGCGACGGCGCGGTTCCCCAGGGCTACGCCTGCATGCGCAACCTCACGCCGCCCCACCCCGGGGACCCCGGCGGCGGGGGCGGCCCCCGCACGATCGTCGGCGACTGCGTCTACGGCTCGGGCGACGGGCAGGTCCGGGAGACGGCCTGCGACGGCGAGGGCGAGCACAAGCCGGGCTACAAGGTGACGAGGACCGTGGACAGGCGGTCCCAGTGCCCCTCGTCGACCGCCCTGTACGTGGAGGTGGGCGGCGAGAAGCCGGTCGGCTGCGCCCGGCGGATGTGACGGCGGGTCGCGCCGCGGGTCAGCACAGGATCCAGCCCTTGCTCACCGAGCCCCGGCCCACCTTGCCCTTCACCCACACACAGCGGTGCCCGGCGTGGACGGTGACCGGTCCGGCCCGGCGGGTGTACTGGCCCTCGTCCGTGACCGGGTTGGCCCGGTAGGCCCGCACGCTGACCATCATGCGCTGCTTGGGGCCGGGGTTCTTCGGCAGCGTGACGGCGCAGACGTAGCCGTTCTTCCTGTACACGTACAGCGTCCCGGTGGAGAACGGGTACGTCCTGACCTTGCGCCCCTCGCAGCGGCTCGGCGCGGCGTGCGCCTGCGCCGGAACGGCGATCGCGAGCAGCCCGGACGCCGTCACCAGCGCCAGGCAGACGGCCAGTCGTCGGCGTATCCCACCCTTGTCCACTGCGAAAGTCCTCCCCGTACACCGGCGTTGAGCGTACTGGTGTACGGACGCCGGGCGTACGCCGGATGGTTGCACGGCCGTCACGCCGCCGCGCTCACCTGGCCACGCCGACCGGTTCCTCCGGCTCGGCCTGCCCGAGGAAGGTCCGCCACAGCTCGGCGTACCGCCCGCCGCGCGCCAGCAGTTCCTCGTGCGTGCCGTCCTCGGCGACCCGGCCGTGGTCCATGAGCACCACCCGGTCGGCCCGCGCCGCCGTCGTCAGCCGGTGCGCCACCACGAGCGTCGTACGACGGCCCGCGATCCGGTCCGTGGCCTGGTTGACCTGCGCCTCCGTGGCCAGGTCGAGGGCGGCCGTCGCCTCGTCCAGGAGCAGCACGTCGGGGTCGACCAGCTCGGCGCGGGCCAGCGCGATCAGCTGGCGCTGCCCGGCGGAGAGGTTGCGGCCGCGCTCGGCGACCTCGTGGAGGTAGCCGCCCTCCAGGGTCGCGATCATCTCGTGCGCGCCCACCGCCCGCGCGGCCGCCTCGACCTCGGCGTCGGTGGCGCCGGGACGCCCGTAGGCGATGGCGTCCCGGACGGTGCCGGGGAAGAGGTACGCCTCCTGCGGCACGACCCCGAGCCGGTGGCGGTACGACGTCAGGTCCAGGTCCCGCACGTCGGTGCCGTCGACGGTGACACGGCCCGCGCTCGGGTCGTAGAACCGGGCGACCAGCTTCACCAGGGTCGACTTGCCGGCGCCGGTCTCCCCGACGAACGCGACCGTCTGCCCGGCGGGGATGCGCAGGTCGATGCCGGACAGCGCCTCCTCGTCGTCGCCGTAGGCGAAGTGCACGTCCTCGAAGGCGATCTCGCCCCGCAGCTCCCGCACCTCGCGCGGCTCCTCGGCGGCCCGCGTCGACGTCGGCTCGCGCAGCAGCTCCTGGATACGGCCGAGCGAGACCGTGGCTTGCTGGTAGCCGTCGAAGACCTGGGAGAGCTGCTGGACCGGCGCGAAGAACAGGTCGATGTAGAGCAGGTACGCCACCAGCGCACCGGTCGTCAGGGTGGCCGTGTCGATCCGCACCCCGCCCACGATCAGCACGGCCGCGGCCGCCGCCGACGCCAGGAACTGCACGAACGGGAAGTAGATCGAGATGAGCCACTGGCCCCGGATCCGGGCCTGGCGGTAGCTGTCGCTGTGCTCGGCGAACCGGGCGCCGCCGTCGCGCTCGCGCCGGAACGCCTGCACGATCCGCAGGCCCGCCACCGACTCCTGGAGGTCGGCGTTGACCACCGACACCCGCTCACGGGCCAGCTCGTACGCCTTCACGCTCGCCCGGCGGAAGAAGTAGGTCGCGACGACGAGCGGCGGCAGCGTCGCGAAGACCACGAACGCGAGCTGCACGTCGAGCACCAGCAGGGCGCCCATGATGCCGAAGAAGGTGACGACCGAGACGAACGCGGTGACCAGGCCGGTCTGCAGGAACGTGGACAGCGCGTCCACGTCCGTCGTCATCCGGGTCATGATCCGGCCGGTCAGCTCGCGCTCGTAGTAGTCCAGGCCGAGTCGCTGGAGCTGGGCGAAGATCTTCAGCCGCAGCGCGTACAGCACCCGCTCGCCGGTGCGCCCGGTCATCCGGGTCTCGCCGACCTGCGCGGCCCACTGGACGCCGACCGCGAGCAGGCCGAGCAGGGACGCCGCCCACACCGCGCCCACGGCGGCCTGTCCGACGCCCGAGTCGATGCCGTGCCGGATCAGGATCGGCAGCAGCAGGCCCATGCCCGCGTCGACGGCGACCAGGGAGAGGCTGATCAGCAGCGGGCGCCCGAAGCCCCGCAGCAGCCTCCGCAGCCCGTACGACCGCTCGGGCCGGACCGCGCTCGCCTCGTCGACGTCGGGGGTGTCGAGCGCCGGGGGCAGGGCCTCGACCTGGGCGAGCAGTTCCGGGGTGGCCGGCGACTGGGCCAGCGCGAGGTCCTTGGGCTCGCGGTCGCCGGTCCACAGCCGGGGCGTGACCCCGCGCTCGGCGTCGAACTCGGCGTCCAGCTCGTCCCGGACGGAGGTGTCCTCCTGGGGACAGGGCGGCTGGGTGTGGCCGGGCGAGACCCCGCCGAGCTCGTCGGGGTCGGTGAGCAGCCGGCGGTAGAGGGCGGAGCGCTCCTGGAGCTCCTCGTGGGTGCCGATGTCGGCGAGCCGGCCGGCGTCCAGGACCGCGATGCGGTCGGCGAGGCCGAGGGTGGAGCGGCGATGGGCGATGAGGAGGGTCGTGCGGCCCTCCATGACGTGCTTGAGCGCCTCGTGGATCTCGTGCTCGACGCGGGCGTCCACCGCCGAGGTGGCGTCGTCGAGGACGAGGAGGCGGGGGTCGGCGAGGATCGCGCGGGCCAGCGCGATCCGCTGGCGCTGGCCGCCGGAGAGGGTCAGGCCGTGCTCGCCGACCTTGGTGTCGTACCCCTCGGGCAGGTCGGCGATGAAGCGGTCCGCCTGGGCGGCGCGGGCGGCGGCCTCGATCTGCTCGTCGGTGGCGTCGGGGCGGCCGTAGGCGATGTTGGCGCGGACGGTGTCGGAGAAGAGGAACGAGTCCTCGGGGACGAGCCCGATCGCGGCCCGCAGCGAGTCGAGGGTCAGCTCGCGCACGTCGTGGCCGCCGACGAGGACGGCGCCGCGCGTGACGTCGTAGAAGCGCGGGAGCAGCAGGGAGACGGTGGACTTGCCGGAGCCGGAGGCGCCGACCACGGCGAGGGTCTCGCCGGCGCGGATCTCCAGGCTGAGCCCGTCGAGGACGGGCCGCTCCTCGTCGTAGCCGAAGGAGACGTCGTCGAACTCGACCGTGGCGGGGGCGTCGGCCGGGAGGGCCCTGGCGCCGTCCTTGATCGAGGGCTCGGTGTCGATCAGCTCCAGGACGCGCTCGCTGCTCGCTCGCGCCTGCTGGGCGACGGTGAGGACCATGGCGAGCATGCGGACCGGGCCGACCAGCTGGGCGAGGTAGGTGGAGAAGGCGACGAAGGTGCCGAGCGTGATGTGCCCGCGCACCGCCAGCCAGCCGCCGAGGGCGAGCATGGCGACCTGGCCGAGCGCCGGGACGGCCTGGAGGGCGGGGGTGTACTTCGCGTTGAACCGGACGGTGCGCAGCCGCCCGGCGTAGAGCCGGCGGCCGACCTCGCGGAGCTTGCCGGTCTCCTGCTCCTCCTGCCCGAACCCCTTCACCACGCGCACACCGCTGACGGCGCCGTCGACCACGCCCGCGACGGCCGCGGCCTGGGCCTGGGCGTACCAGGTGGAGGGGTGCAGCCTGCTGCGGCTGCGCCGCGCGATCCACCACAGGGCGGGGGCGACCGCGAGGGCGACCAGGGTCAGCGGCGGCGACAGCCACGCCATGACGGCCAGGGAGATCAGGAAGAGCATGAAGTTCCCGATGGTCATCGGGAGCATGAAGAGCAGGCCCTGGATCAGCTGGAGGTCGCTGGTGGCGCGGCCGACGACCTGTCCGGTGGACAGCTCGTCCTGCCGGCGCCCGTCGAGCCGGGTGATCGTCCGGAACATGTCGGTCCGCAGGTCGTGCTGGACGTCGAGGGCGACCCGGCCGCCGTAGTAGCGGCGGACGAAGGTCAGGACGTAGACGGCGACGGCGGCGGCGATCAGCAGCCCGGCCCAGACGGCCATGCTGCGCGTGCCGCCGATCACATCGTCGATGATCACCTTGGTGATCAGCGGGACCAGCGCCATGACGGCCATGCCGCCGAGGGAGGAGCCGAGGGCGAGGATCACGTCCTTCGGGTAGCGCCAGGCGTAGCCCCAGAGTCGTCGTGCCCATCCTGGCTGCGCTGCCACGCCCGTGCCTCCCGTTCGTCCTGGTCTGCCGGAAGGCACCAACGTCCGTGAGCTCGGATTTCATCCCGCCGCAACAATTCGGCGGGGCGTGGCGGGGAGGTCAGCTCGCCGCGAGGTCCCTGTGGATGACCTTGGCGACGCCCTGGATGGTGGCGATGCCGTAGTTCATGGTGCTGTTGCCGTGGCTGAGCACCGTGATCACATAGTCGTGGCCGCCTCCCTTGAAGGCGCCGACGCTGTGCACGCGCCAGCCGTGGATGGCGCGCTGCAGCCAGCCGTTCTTGACGGCCACGGAGACGCCGGACGGCACGCCGTAAGGGGTGCCCCAGCGCTGCGAGGAGACGACCTGGCCCATCAGTTTGAGGATGTAGGCGCGGGAGTTGTCGCTGAGCACGGTGTTCCTGGCGGTGACGAGCTTGAGCAGCTTCTGCTCGTCGGTGACGTTGATCTGGGTCAGACCCCAGTAGCCGTTCGCGCCGGGGACGGTCATCGTCATGCCGGCGGCGCTGAGGAAGCCCTTGATCTTGGTCATGCCGAGCTGCTTCCACAGGGTGGTGGTCGCGGCGTTGTCCGACTTGGTGATCATGGCCTTGGCGAGGGACGCCTCGCGGTCGGTGAGGTACCGGTCGTGCTTCTTGGCGTCCCACAGCAGCGTGGCCAGGACGGTGACCTTGACGACGCTGGCCGAGTCGAAGGCGGTGGTCGCCCGGAGCGTGCAGGTGGTCTTCGTGGTGCGGTCGTACAGGCCGACCGCGACGGTGCCGGTGCGGTTGGCCAGGGCGGCGGTGATGTCCCGCTTCAGCTTGTCGGCCAGCCCCGGCTGGGCCGAGGTGCAGCCGACGGCAGGGGTCGCCGCGGCGGCCGGTGCGGCGGCGGCGAGCGGCGCTATGACGAGGCCGGCGCCCAGGCCCGCCGCGACTACCGCTCGCGCGCGCCTGGTCGCGCCCGTGGAGTTCTCGCTCGCTGTCCCGTGAGTCATGGCTTGTTGACCAACGAGGACGCGCGAATGGTTGTACGGGGACGGGACCGAGTTGGCGCCGCAGCGCCGCAACTCGTCTCCTTCTGTGCCGCATTGCGGCGCTTCTTCACCCGATGGACACACAGAGGATCTCGACACGCCTTCATGCCCATGTCACGCTCCGGATGCCGCCTTCGCTCAACCCGCGTAGGCACGCGAGAGGAGACCCCTCATGCCGGCGACATCCCCACGCCCCCGGCGCTGGACGTCCGTGGCCCTCACCACCGCCGCCCTCCTGGCCGGGCTCACCGCCCCGGCCCTGACCGCCGCCCCGGCCGCCGCGACCACCACGGCGTACGACGACACGTACTACGCCGCCGCGCTCGGCAAGACCGGCCCCGCCCTGAAGACCGCCCTCCACGGGATCATCAGCAACCAGACGAAGCTCTCCTACTCGGCCGTCTGGGACGCCCTGAAGGTCACCGACCAGGACCCGGCCAACAGCAACAACGTCAAGCTGCTCTACAGCGGCATCTCCCGCAGCAAGTCGCTGAACGGCGGCAACACCGGCAACTGGAACCGCGAGCACGTGTGGGCCCAGTCCCACGGCGACTTCGGCACCTCGGCCGGGCCCGGCACCGACCTACACCACCTGCGGGCCGAGGACGTCCAGGTCAACTCCGTCCGCGGCAACAAGGACTTCGACAACGGCGGCAGCGGCTTCACCAACTCCGGTGGCAGCCTGACCGACTCGAACTCCTTCGAGCCCCGCGACGCCGTCAAGGGCGACGTGGCCCGCATGATCCTCTACATGGCCGTCCGCTACGAGGGCGACGACGGCCGGCCCGACCTCGAGGCCAACGACTCCATCAACGGCAGCGTCCCGTACCACGGACGTCTGTCGGTCCTGAAGCAGTGGAACGACGAGGACCCGCCGGACGCCGTCGAGAAGCGCCGCAACGACGTCATCCACGCGTCGTACCAGGGCAACCGCAACCCGTTCATCGACCACCCGGAGTGGGTCGAGTCGATCTGGTAGCCCCCCGGATCACTCCGTTCCCAGGTGCGTGGGCGCGAACATGCGCAGCACCGCCGGGAGCACGACCACCGAGGGGCCGGGCTCGGACAGGGCCTTGGCGAGGTCCGTCTCCAGGGCCTCGGGCGTGGTCCTGACCCCGGGGACGCCGAACGACTCGGCGAGCGCCACGTAGTCCGGACGCGTCAGTTCGGTCGCCGTGGCCTCGCCGAAGGCGTCGTTCATGTACTCGCGCAGGATGCCGTAACCGCCGTCGTCGACGATCAGCCAGGTGACGTTCAGCCCGTACTGCCGGGCCGTGGCGAGCTCGGCGATCGAGTAGAGCGCGCCGCCGTCGCCGGACACCGCGAGCACCGGGCGGGTCGGGTCGGCGGCCGCCGCGCCGAGCGCCGCCGGGAAGCCGTAGCCGAGGCCGCCGGCACCCTGGGCGGAGTGCATGCGGTTGGGGCCCTTGGCGTCGAACGCCGACCAGGCCCAGTAGGCCAGGATCGTCATGTCCCAGAAGGACGGGGAGGCGGCGGGCAGGGCCCGGCGCACGGACGCCAGCACCTCCTGCTCCAGGGTGAGGTCCTGGGCGGCGATCCGGGCGGCCACCTTCGCGAGCACCTCGCGCACCCGCTCGGGGGCCTCCGGGTCGTGCCGCCGGGACACGGTCTCCAGCAGCGCCTGCAACGCCGGCCGGGCGTCGGCGTGGATGCCCAGCGCGGGGTGGTTGGACTCCAGCTTGCCGAGGTCGGCCTCGATCTGGACGACCCGGCCGCGCGGCCGGAACGTGTGGTAGTTCGAGGAGAGTTCACCGAGCCCTGAGCCGACCACCAGCAGGACGTCGGCGTCCTCCAGGAAGTCGGTGGTGTGCCGGTCCTCGATCCACGACTGGAGCGACAGCGGGTGCTCCCAGGGGAACGCGCCCTTGCCGCCGGGGGTGGTGACCACCGGCGCCTGAAGGGTCTCCGCCAGCCGGAGCAGCTTCTTGGAGGCGTCCGCGCGGACCACTCCCCCGCCCGCGATGATCGCCGGGCGCTGGGCGTGGGACAGCAGATGGGCCGCCACCGCCGTCAGCTCCGGGCGCGGCACCAGGTCCTCGGGGAGGGCGTCGCCGCCGGTGACGACCGGGATCGAGGTCTCGGCGAGCAGGACGTCCTGCGGGATCTCCACCCACACCGGGCCGTGGGGGGTGGTGAGCGCGGACTTCCACGCCGCCTCGATCGCGGACGGGATCTGGGACTGGGTGCGCACGGTGTGGACCGACTTCACGACACCCCGGAACGAGGCCGCCTGGTCCGGGAGTTCGTGCAGATAGCCGTGGCGCCCCCCGCCGAGGCCCGCCGTCGGGATCTGGCTGCTGATCGCCAGCACCGGCGCCGAGGCGGCCGCCGCCTCCTGGAGCGCGGCCAGCGAGGTCAGTGCCCCCGGACCGGTCGACAGCAGCAGCGGGGCCGCCTCCCCGGTGATCCGGCCGTAGGCGTCGGCGGCGAACCCGGCGTTGTTCTCCACGCGCAGCCCGATGTAGCGCAGGTCGCTGCGGCGCAGCGCGTCGAACATCCCGAGCGCGTGCTGGCCGGGCAGCCCGAACACGGTCGTCGCGCCGAGCCCGGCCAGCGTCTCCACGACCAGGTCCCCGCCGTTGCGGCCGGCCGGCGGGTTCAGGGCGGCGGTGATCTGCTCCTGCGTCGGGCGGAGTACCAGGTCGTGGTCGTGGGTCACTTGCCCTCGTCCTCCTCGCGCGCCGCCGCGATCTGGCGGGACATGATCGTGGTCAGTTCGTACGCCGTGTGGGACGCGGCCACCGACGTGATCTCCGCGTGATCGTACGCGGGCGCCACCTCGACGACGTCCGCCGAGACCAGGTTGCAGGAGGCGAGACCGCGCAGGATCTCCAGCAGTTCGCGGGAGGTCATGCCGCCGGCCTCGGGGGTGCCGGTGCCGGGCGCGTGGGCCGGGTCGAGGCAGTCGATGTCGATCGAGATGTACAGCGGGCGGTCGCCGATGCGCTGGCGGAGCTGGTCGGCGACCTCGTCGGCGCCCCGGCGGTAGACGTCGGCGGAGGTGACGATGCCGAAGCCCATCTTCTCGTCGTCGGTCAGGTCCTGCTTGCCGTAGAGCGGGCCGCGGGTGCCGACGTGGGACAGGGCGGAGGTGTCGAGGATGCCCTCCTCGACCGCGCGGCGGAACGGGGTGCCGTGCGTGTACTCGGCGCCGAAGTAGGTGTCCCACGTGTCGAGGTGCGCGTCGAAGTGGAGCAGGGCGACCGGGCCGTGCTTCTTCGCCACCGAGCGCAGCAGCGGCAGGGCGATGGTGTGGTCGCCGCCCAGGGTCATCAGACGGGCGCCGGTGCCGAGCAGGTCGTCGGCGGCGGCCTCGATGGTGTCGACGGCCTCGTTGATGTTGAACGGGTTCACGGCGATGTCGCCGCCGTCCGCGACCTGCGCGAGGGCGAACGGGGAGGCGTCCTGCGCCGGGTTGTAGGGACGCAGCAGCCGGGACGCCTCGCGGATGGCGTTGCCGCCGAAGCGGGCGCCCGGCCGGTACGAGACGCCCGAGTCGAACGGCACACCGACCACGGCGACGTCGGCGCGGCCGACCTCGTCGAGGCGCGGGAGCCGGGCGAAGGTCGCGGGACCCGCGTACCGCGGGACGCGGGAGGAGTCGACGGGGCCGCGGGGCGTCTCGTTGCTGGTCATGAGGAAATGCCTTCTTTTCTACGCGGAATGGCGTATGCGGGATATGTGCCTATGACTCTACTGGCCGGCCGGCACCGGTTCGGACGCGCGTTCGGGTTCCCGTCCGGCCAGGCGCTCGCGCCAGAGGGCGAGGACGGCCGGGTCGGTGGGCTTCGTCAGCAGCGAGACGGCGACGTACGCGACGAGGGAGGACAACAGGCCGTAGTAGACGGGCTCGTTGGCGAGGATGCCGTGCGTGGCCATCAGCGTGATCACCGCGACACCGCCGACCACGACCGCGGTGAGCGCGCCCTGCGCGGTCCCGCGGCGCCACAGCAGCCCGCCGAGGATCGGCACGAGCAGCCCGCCGACGAGCAGGTTGTAGGCGACCGTCAGGGCCTCGACGACGTTGTTCAGCGCGATGGCCGTGCCGATCACGGCGAGGCCCATCAGCAGGATGAAGGCACGGTTGCCCTTCACCTCGTCGTGCGCCTCGCCGTCGGGGCGGACCACCCCGCGCAGCCGCGACCAGATGTCGTTGTTGGCGACGGTCGCGCAGGCGATGAGCGCGCCGGAGGAGGTCGACATCACGGCGGCCAGGGCGGCGGCCAACACCAGGCCGCGCACGCCCATGGGCAGCTCGTCCTTGACGATGGTCGCGAAGGCGTCGTCGGCGCTGGAGAGGTTCGGGTACAGCACCTTGGCCGCGGTGCCGATGACCGCGCCGGCGAGGGCGTAGGCGAGGCAGTAGGTGCCGGCGACGGTGCCGCCCCACTTGGCGGTGGTGTCGCTGCGGGCGGTGAACACGCGCTGCCAGATGTCCTGCCCGATGAGCATGCCGAAGGTGTAGATCAGGACGTAGGTGAAGATCGTCTCACCGCCGATGCCCAGCGGGTCGAAGTACTCGGTCGGCAGCTTCGCCTTCATCTCGCCGAACCCGCCGGCCTTGACGACGGCGATGGGCAGCAGGAGCAGGAGCACGCCGATCGTCTTGACCACGAACTGCACCATGTCGGTCAGGGTGATCGACCACATGCCGCCGAGCGTCGAGTAGGCGACGACGATGGAGCCGCCGAGGACGATCGCCAGGGTGCGGTTCATGTCGAACAGCACGTCGAAGATCGTGGCGTAGGCGATGGTGGAGGTGACCGCGAGCATCAGGGTGTACGCCCACATGACGACGCCGGAGATGACACCGGCCCGGCCGCCGTAGCGCAGGTCCAGCATCTCGGAGACGGTGTAGACCTTCAGCCGGGCGATCCGCGCGGAGAAGAAGACGGAGAGGGCGAGCAGACCGAGGCCGATGGTGAAGACCATCCAGGCGCCGGAGAGGCCGTACTGGTAGCCGAGGCCCACGCCGCCGATGGTGGAGGCGCCGCCGAGGACGATCGCCGCCATGGTGCCGGAGTACATCGCGGGGCCGAGCCGGCGTCCGGCGACCAGGAACTCACTCTTGGACTTGGCGCGGCGCATGCCCCACCAGCCCATGGCCAGCATGCCGGCCAGATAGACGACGATCACTGTGTAGTCGACGGCCATGGTGGGGCCTCCTTCGCGCACATCCCGGTGGCGTGTCGTGCAGATGGGGTGGGGACGGCCGGCAGCGATCGCGGGGACAACCGCCCTCCCCCACGCTCGAACCCGCTCCCGCGGGGGGACCCCCACCCGCGGCTGCCGGACTGCAATGACAGTAGGTGGCCGGAAAGTGACTGCGAAGTGTACGTTTCATCCATTCGCCGTCTCACGAGTGGAGGAACCATCTATGCCGGACCATGCGGTTCCGCCCACCCCGCCCGTGCCGTTGTCGGCCCTCCTGGCCCGCGACGACCTGGGTCTGCGCCAGATCGCCGGGCCCGTGGACGCGGACACGGTGATCCACTGGGCGCACACCTCGGAGATGGCCGATCCTTATCCCTATCTGCTGGGCGGCGAGCTGCTGCTGTCGGCGGGCGTGCACGTCCCGGAGGCGGCCGGCACGGGGACCTACTTCGACGACTACGTGGGGCGGATCGTCGCGGCGGGCGGCGCCGCCCTCGGCTTCGGTCTCGCTCCCGTGCACGACACCGTGCCGCGCGCCCTCGTCGAGGCGTGCGACGCCCACGGTCTGCCGCTGCTCGAGGTGCCGCCGCGCACCACGTTCTCCGGGGTGGCGCGGGCGGTGTGGCAGCTCATGGCGCAGGCCCGGCTCGCCGAGCTGCGGCGGGTCGCGGAGGCCCAGCAGAGCCTGGCGGCCGCCGCGGCGCGCCCGGACCCGGTGCGGGCGGTGCTGCGGCAGCTGGCCCAGCGGGTGGGCGGGCACGCGGTCCTGTACGGCCCCGAGGGGACGCGGGTCGCCGCGGCGGGCCGCGCGGCGGACCCGGCGGCCGGCCGGGCGCTGGCCGCGCTCGCGGCGGTCGTCCGGCCCTCGGGGCCCGGCACGCCCACCTCCGCCACCGACACGGCCGGCGACACCCGTCTCGCCGCGTACGCGCTGGGCGCCGGGCACGGCTTCGTCCTCGGGGTGGCCGCGCCGCAGCACCGGTCCGGGGACCACACCGTCGCCTCCGTCGCCGCCGTCCTGCTGTCCCTGCTCACCGGCGAGCACCAGAGCGGCTCGGGGGCGGCCCGCTCCTCCGCCCTGGTACGGCTGCTGCTGGGGGCCGAGCCGCACACGGTGGCCCCGCTGCTGGGCGCGGAGACCTGGCTGGTCGTGCACGCGGCGCCCGGCACGCCCCCGTGCGATCCGGTGGCGGCGTCCGCGCTGGGCGCGGCCCTCGGCTCGCCCCTGGTCGACCTGGGGCGGGACGTCGTCCGCGTCCTCGTCCCGGCGGACCGGGTGCCGGACGCCCAGCCCGGCTGGACGCTCGGAGTGAGCGGCCCGGTGCCGGCCGGGGAGTGGACCGTGGCGGACACCCAGGCGGCCCGGGCGCTGGCGCGGGCACGGGCCACCCGCACGCCACTGCACCGGCACGGCACGCACCGCCCGGCCCTGGCCGAGCTGGTCCCCGGGGACGCGGCGCGGGCGCACGCGCACGCGCTGCTCGCGCCGCTGACCGGCACCCTCGCGGACACCCTGCGCACCTGGCTGTCGCTGCACGGCAGTTGGGACCGCACGGCGGTGGCGCTGTCCGTGCACCGCAACACCGTCCGGCAGCGGATCGCCCGGTGCGCCGCGCTGCTGGAGGCGGACCTCGACGACGCGGACGTCCGCATGGAGCTGTGGTTCGCCCTGCGCCATGCCGAAGCGTCCGGTTCGGGGCAGTGACCCGCGTCGCACGCGCCCCGGACCGAGACGCCGTGCCGGGCGTCTGCCCCACAATGGGAACCATGCCGATACCCGGGACACCCAGCCGCGCCGAGCTCGTCGACCACCTCGTCCGCACCCGCATCGCGGGCGACGTCGCGACCCCCCGCGAGAACAACCTCTCCCACTACCGTCAGCTGGCGAACGGCAACCGCCACTACTGGCTCGGCCTGGAGCTCGGCGACCGCTGGACCGACGAGCAGGACGTCCTGGCGGTGATGGCGGAGCGCGTCGGTGTGAGCGACGACGCCGAGCACCGGCACGGCCAGGACACCATCGACCCGGAGCTGACGGTGGCCGCGCTGGAGCGCATGGCGGCCCGGCTGCGCAAAGCGGCCGACGGCTCGCAGCGGGTCCTGTTCGCGACCGGCCACCCCGGGGGCCTGCTGGACGTGCACCGCGCCACGGCCGCCGCGCTGCGCGCCGCCGGCTGCGAGATCGTCGTGATCCCCGAGGGCCTGCAGACCGAGGAGGGCTATGTCATGCAGTTCGCCGACGTGGCCGTCCTGGAGCACGGCGCCTCCCTGTGGCACACGCACTCGGGCGACCCGATGAAGGCGATCCTCACCGGCCTGGAGCGCGAGGGCCGTCCGCTGCCCGATCTCGTGGTCGCCGACCACGGCTGGGCGGGGTACGCGGGCCAGCACGGCGTGGACTCCGTCGGCTACGCCGACAGCAACGACCCGGCCCTGTTCCTCGCCGAGGCCGAGGGCACCGTGCAGGTCGTCGTCCCCCTGGACGACCACGTGGTCAGCCCGCGCCACTACGACCCGATGACGGCGTACCTGCTGACGGAGGCGGGCCTCGGCGACGCCTGAGGCGCGCCCGCCCGGGCCGGCGCCCCGCCGCCCCCGCCCCGAACGGGCCGGGCGGCGGCGGACTCGTCAGCGTGTGCGCAGTGCGGCGACCTTGGCGGTCAGCTCGACGATGGCTTTATTGAGCGCTCCGTTGTGCTTGTCGGCGGTACCGGCGAACGCCTGCAGCGCCTCGGCGAGTTCGACGTTGCTCTTCGCCAGGGCGAGCTGGGCGTCGACCTGGAGCAATGAGATCTCGTCGGGATGGGGCCCAGGCTTACTGCTCCTCTTCTGGGTTTCCCGCTGGCCCAGCAGCTTGTCGACCAGTTCCTTCGCGTCTTTGGGCAAGGTCCCCCCTGTCGCTGTGACCGTCGACGCATCCCTGCCCACATCAGGCGAAGATCACGTATCCGGCTCGGGGGAGGCCCCGCGATTCAGTCGCCGGCGCCGCGCGGGACGCGGACCACGCCCTCCTGGATCACCGACACCGCGAGCCGGCCGTCCTGGGTGTAGATGCGGGCCTGGCCGAGGCCGCGGCCGCCGTGGGCGGAGGGGGACTCCTGGTCGTACAGCAGCCACTCGTCGGCGCGGAACGGCCGGTGGAACCACATGGCGTGGTCCAGCGAGGCGCCCACCACGTCGCCGACGGCCCAGCCGCCCCGCCCGTGCGCGAGCAGCACCGAGTCCAGCAGGGTCATGTCGGAGACGTACGTGGCCAGCACGACGTGCAGCAGCGGGTCGTCGGCGAGCTTCCCGTTGGTGCGGAACCACACCTGGGAGTGCGGCTCGCGCGGCTCGCCGTACCGGCCGTACGGCGGCTCGTCGACATAGCGCAGGTCGACCGCCCGGCGTGCCTCCAGGAACCGCTCGACGACCGCCGGGTCGAGGTGCCCGTAGCCGCGCAGCCGCTCCTCGGAGGTGGGCAGCGACGCCGGGTCGGGCGCCGGCGGCATCGGGGCCTGGTGGTCCAGGCCCTCCTCGTACGTCTGGAAGGACGCCGACAGCGCGAAGATCGGCTTGCCGTGCTGGACGGCGACCACCCTGCGGGTGGTGAAGGAGCGCCCGTCGCGCATGCGGTCGACGTTGTAGACGATGGGCGCGCCCGGGTCCCCCATGCGCAGGAAGTACGCGTGCAGGGAGTGGGCGGGCCGGTCCGCGGGCACCGTGCGGCCGGCGGCGACGAGCGCCTGGGCCGCGACCTGCCCGCCGAAGACGCGCGGGACGACCGCGGACTGGGACCGGCCGCGGAAGATGTCCACCTCGATCTGCTCGAGGTCGAGCAGCTCGAGGAGGCTCTGAAGTGCCTCGTTCATGGCACCTTTTCTCGTGGCGGGGAAGGTCGGGGGCTTACAGGCCCATGTCCTTCGCGATGATCGTCTTCATGATCTCGCTGGTCCCGCCGTAGATGCGGTTGACGCGGTTGTCCGCGTACAGGCGCGCGATCGGGTACTCGTTCATGAAGCCGTAGCCGCCGTGCAGCTGGAGGCAGCGGTCGATCACCCGGTGCGCGACCTCGGTGCAGAACAGCTTCGCGGAGGCGGCCTCGGCGGGCGTCAGCTCACCGGCGTCCAGGGCCTCCAGGGTGCGGTCGGCGACGGCCTCGGCGGCGTCCACCTCGGCCTGGCAGGCGGCCAGCTCGAACTTGGTGTTCTGGAAGGACGCGACAGGCTTGCCGAAGACGGTGCGCTCCTGGACGTACTGCTTGGCGAACCGGACGGCGGCCTTGGCCTGCGCGTAGGCGCCGTAGGCGATGCCCCATCGCTCCGAGGCGAGGTTGTGGCCGAGGTAGTAGAAGCCCTTGTTCTCCTCGCCGAGGAGGTCCTCGACCGGGACCTTGACGTCGACGAAGGCCAGCTCGGCGGTGTCGGAGGTGCGCAGGCCCAGCTTGTCCAGCTTGCGGCCGATGGAGTAGCCCTCGGACTTGGTGTCCACCGCGAACAGGGAGATGCCGTGGCGGCGGTCCTCGGCGGTGGGCGCGGCGGTGCGGGCGCACACGATCACGCGGTCGGCGTGGACACCACCGGTGATGAAGGTCTTGGCGCCGTTGAGGACGTAGTGCGTGCCGTCCTCGGAGAGCTTGGCGGTGGTCTTCATGCCCGCGAGGTCGGAGCCGGTGCCCGGCTCGGTCATCGCCAGCGCCCACATCTCCTCGCCGGTGACGAACTTCGGCAGGTAGCGCTTCTTCTGCTCGTCGGTGGCGAGCATCTTCAGGTACGGCAGGCCGAGCAGCACGTGCACACCGGAGCCGCCGAACTGCACACCGGCGCGGGCGGTCTCCTCGTACATGATCGCCTCGAACTTGTACGACTCGATGCCGGCGCCGCCGTACTCCTCATCGACGCGGATCCCGAAGACGCCCAGCTCGGCGAGCTTGTAGTAGAAGTCGCGGGGCGCCTGGCCCGCCGCGAACCACTCGTCGTAGACCGGTACGACCTCGGCCTCGATGAAGGCCCGGATGGTCTCCCGGAACGCCTCGTGGTCCTCGTTGAACACAGTACGGCGCACGCCGTCCACCTCCACCGGTACATGTCTAAGCGCTTGCTCATCAACCGTACCGGCGGGTAGCGAAGGACGTCCAGGGTGGAACGACCGTAACGCTCGTCACTCCCCCGGCGGACGCGCCCCGCCCCCGGCCGCCCCGAAGGCCCCGCGCGCCATCCGGTGGAGCAGGTCCGCGGTGGCCCCGCGACCCGGCAGGGCACCCGGACGGCCCAGGTGGGGGGTGGAGTTCAGCAGGCCGAACACCGAGTGGACGGCCGAGCGGGCGGTCGGCTCGGTGAGCTCCGGATAGACCCGGCGCACCACCCCCACCCACAGCTCGACGTACTGCCGCTGGAGCTGGCGCACGAGCTTGCGGTCGCTGTCGCGCAGGCGGTCCAGCTCGCGGTCGTGCAGGGTGATCAGGGGGCGGTCGTCGAGGGCGAAGTCGATGTGGCCCTCGATCAGGGAGTCGAGGACCTCCTCCGCCGGCACCCCGTCCGCCTCCGCCAGGCGCCGCTTCGCGCCCGTCAGCAGCCGGCCGCTGATCCCGACCAGCAGTTCGGCGAGCATCGCGTCCTTGCCGGGGAAGTGCCGGTAGAGGCCGGGACCGCTGATGCCGACGGCGGCGCCTATCTCGTCGACACCGACGCCGTGGAATCCGCGCTCGGCGAAGAGCCGCGCGGCCTCCTTGAGGATCTGTTCACGGCGGGTGGGGGCGTCGGTTCTGGTGGCCATGGGAACGATTCTAGACAGGGAGGTTAGCGGTCGTTAACCTGAAGGAAAATGCGTTAACGCTCATTAACAAGGTGAGGGGACCGCGAGGATGCACGAGGCACCGGAGCTCCAGAGCGCGGCGGATCCCGCGTCGGAGACCTGGCGGGCCAACGAGGAGGCCCACCGGGCGCTCGGGGAGGAACTGCGCGCCAAACTGGCCGCGGTGCGGCTCGGCGGGGGTGAGAAGGCCCGCGCCCGGCACACCGCGCGCGGCAAGCTGCTGCCCCGCGACCGGGTCGACACCCTGCTCGACCCCGGCTCACCCTTCCTGGAGCTCGCCCCCCTCGCCGCCGACGGGATGTACGACGGGCAGGCCCCGGCGGCGGGTGTCATCGCGGGCATCGGGCGGGTCGGCGGCCGCGAGTGCGTGATCGTCGCCAACGACGCCACGGTCAAGGGCGGCACCTACTACCCGATGACCGTCAAGAAGCATCTGCGCGCCCAGGAGGTGGCCCTGGAGAACCGGCTGCCGTGCCTGTACCTGGTCGACTCCGGCGGCGCCTTCCTGCCGATGCAGGACGAGGTCTTCCCGGACCGCGAGCACTTCGGGCGGATCTTCTACAACCAGGCCCGGATGTCCGGCGCGGGCATCCCCCAGATCGCCGCGGTCCTCGGCTCCTGCACGGCCGGCGGCGCCTACGTCCCCGCGATGAGCGACGAGGCCGTGATCGTGCGCGGCCAGGGCACGATCTTCCTCGGCGGGCCCCCGCTGGTGAAGGCCGCCACCGGCGAGGTCGTCACCGCGGAGGAGCTCGGCGGCGGCGAGGTCCACTCCCGGGTGTCCGGCGTGACCGACCACCTCGCGGAGGACGACGCGCACGCGCTGCGCATCGTGCGGAACATCGTCGCCACCCTGCCCGCCCGCCGCGACCTCCCCTGGGAGGTCACGCCCGCCGTCGAGCCGAAGGTCGACCCGTACGGGCTGTACGGCGCCGTGCCGGTCGACTCCCGCACCCCCTACGACGTGCGCGAGATCATCGCGCGCGTGGTCGACGGGTCCCGCTTCGCGGAGTTCAAGGCCGAGTTCGGGCAGACGCTCGTCACCGGCTTCGCCCGGATCCACGGGCACCCGGTCGGCATCGTCGCCAACAACGGCATCCTGTTCTCCGAGTCCGCCCAGAAGGGCGCCCACTTCATCGAGCTGTGCGACCAGCGCGGCATCCCGCTGGTGTTCCTGCAGAACATCTCCGGGTTCATGGTCGGCAAGGACTACGAGGCCGGCGGCATCGCCAAGCACGGCGCCAAGATGGTCACGGCGGTGGCCTGCACGCGCGTGCCGAAGCTGACGGTCGTGGTCGGCGGCTCCTACGGCGCTGGCAACTACTCCATGTGCGGCCGGGCCTACTCGCCCCGCTTCCTGTGGATGTGGCCGGGCGCCAAGATCTCCGTCATGGGCGGCGAGCAGGCCGCCTCGGTCCTCGCCACCGTCAAGCGCGACCAGCTGGAGGCGCGCGGGGAGACCTGGCCGGCCGAGGACGAGGAGGCGTTCAAGGCGCCCGTGCGCGCGCAGTACGAGCGCCAGGGCAACGCCTACTACGCCACCGCCCGGCTCTGGGACGACGGGGTCATCGACCCGCTGGAGACCCGCCAGGTGCTGGGTCTGGCCCTGACCGCCTGTGCCAACGCGCCCCTGGGTGACCCCCAGTTCGGCGTCTTCCGGATGTGAGGGGGACCATGTTCGACACCGTACTCGTGGCCAACCGGGGCGAGATCGCCGTCCGGGTCGTCCGTACCCTGCGCGCGCTGGGCGTGCGCTCGGTGGCCGTCTTCTCGGACGCGGACGCCGACGCCCGCCATGTGCGCGAGGCCGACACGGCGGTCCGGATCGGTCCGGCGCCGGCGGCCGAGAGCTATCTGTCCGTGGAGCGGCTGCTGGAGGCGGCCGCCCGCACCGGCGCCCAGGCCGTCCACCCCGGCTACGGCTTCCTCGCGGAGAACGCCGGCTTCGCGCGCGCCTGCGCCGACGCCGGGCTGGTCTTCATCGGGCCGCCCGCCGACGCCATCTCCCTGATGGGCGACAAGATCCGGGCCAAGGAGACCGTGAAGGCGGCCGGTGTCCCGGTGGTTCCCGGCTCCAGCGGCAGCGGCCTCACCGACGCCGAACTGGCGGACGCCGCGCGCGAGATCGGCATGCCGGTGCTGCTCAAGCCGTCGGCGGGCGGCGGCGGCAAGGGCATGCGGCTGGTACGGGACGCGGCACTGCTGGCGGACGAGATCGCCGCGGCCCGCCGTGAGGCCCGCGCCTCCTTCGGCGACGACACCCTGCTGGTCGAGCGGTGGATCGACCGGCCCCGGCACATCGAGATCCAGGTCCTGGCCGACGGGCACGGCAACGTCGTGCACCTCGGGGAGCGCGAGTGCTCGCTGCAGCGCCGGCACCAGAAGATCATCGAGGAGGCGCCCAGCGTGCTCCTCGACGAGGCCACGCGCGCGGGGATGGGCGAGGCGGCCGTGCAGGCGGCCCGCTCCTGCGGCTACCGGGGCGCGGGCACGGTGGAGTTCATCGTGCCGGGCGGCGACCCGTCCTCGTACTACTTCATGGAGATGAACACCCGCCTCCAGGTGGAGCACCCGGTCACCGAGCTGGTCGTATCCATCGGTGCGGCCGGCGCCACGGGCGGGATCGACCTGGTGGAGTGGCAGCTGCGGGTGGCGGCCGGCGAGCGTCTGGCCTTCGGGCAGGACGACGTGACGTTCACCGGGCACGCCGTCGAGGCGCGCGTCTGCGCCGAAGACCCGGCGCGCGGCTTCCTGCCGTCCGGCGGCACGGTCCTGAGGCTGCGCGAGCCGCAGGGCGACGGCGTGCGCACCGACTCCGGGCTCAGCGAGGGCACGGAGGTCGGCAGCCTGTACGACCCGATGCTGTCCAAGGTGATCGCGTACGGCCCCGACCGCGCGACCGCGCTGCGGAAGCTGCGGGCGGCCCTGGCGGGGACGGTCACCCTGGGCGTGCCGACCAACGCGGGCTTCCTGCGGCGGCTGCTGGCGCATCCGGCGGTCATGGCGGGTGAGCTGGACACGGGCCTGGTGGAGCGCGTGGTGGACGACCTGGTCACCACCGAGGTGCCCGAGGAGGTGTACGAGGCGGCGGCGGCCGTCCGCCTCGACGCGCTGCGCCCGGAGGGCGACGGCTGGACGGATCCGTTCTCGGTGCCGAGCGGCTGGCGGCTCGGCGGCACCCCGCGGCCGGTGAGCTTCCACCTGCGGGCGCAGGAGCCCGTGGAGTACACGCCGCGCGGCTCCGCCGTCGTCACGGACGACGAGGTGTCGGTGACCCTCGACGGCGTCCGCCACACCTTCCACCGGGCCGCCGACTGGCTGGGCCGCGACGGCGACGCCTGGCAGGTGCGCGACCACGACCCGGTGGCCGCCTCGCTCACCGGTGCCGCCCACGCGGGCGCCGACTCGCTCACCGCGCCCATGCCCGGGACGGTGACGGTGGTGAAGGTCGCCGTGGGCGACGAGGTGACGGCCGGCCAGAGCCTGCTCGTGGTGGAGGCGATGAAGATGGAGCACGTCATCTCCGCCCCGCACGCCGGCACGGTCGCCGAACTCGACGTCGCACCCGGTTCCACGGTCGCCATGGACCAGGTCCTGGTGGTCATCACCCCGGCGGAGGAGGTCCGATGACGCTGCCCATGACCGTCCCGGCGCCGGGTCTGCCGGCCCGGGTGCGCATCCACGAGGTCGGCGCGCGCGACGGCCTGCAGAACGAGAAGTCGACCGTGCCCACCGAGGTGAAGGCGGAGTTCGTCCGCCGGCTCGCCTCGGCCGGTCTGACGACGATCGAGGCGACGAGCTTCGTCCATCCGAAGTGGGTGCCCCAACTCGCGGACGCTGAGGACCTGTTCCCGCTCGTCTCCGGCCTGGAGGGGGTCGAGCTGCCGGTCCTGGTCCCGAACGACCGGGGTCTGGACCGGGCCCTCGCCCTCGGCGCCCGGCGCGTCGCGGTGTTCGCCAGCGCCACCGAGTCCTTCGCCAAGGCCAACCTCAACCGGACGCTGGACGAGTCCCTCGCGGTGTTCGAGCCTGTGGTGCGGCGCGCCAAGGACGAGGACGTGCAGGTGCGCGGGTATGTGTCGATGTGCTTCGGCGACCCCTGGGAGGGTGCCGTCCCGCTCCCCCAGGTCGTCCGGGTGTGCAAGGCGCTCGTCGCGATGGGCTGCGACGAGCTGAGCCTCGGCGACACCATCGGCGTGGCGACGCCGGCCCATGTGCGCGCCCTGCTCTCGATGCTGAACGAGGAGGGGGTGCCGACCGGCGTCATCGGCGTGCACTTCCACGACACCTACGGTCAGGCCCTCGCCAACACCTACGCCGCCCTCCAGCACGGCGTCACCACCGTCGACGCCTCCGCGGGCGGGCTGGGCGGTTGCCCGTACGCCAAGTCCGCCACCGGCAACCTCGCCACGGAAGACCTCGTGTGGATGCTGCGCGGCCTCGGCATCGATACCGGAGTCGACCTGGGCCTCCTCGTCGCCACAAGCGCGTGGATGGCCGACCAGCTGGGACGGCCCAGCCCCTCCCGCACCGTACGAGCCCTCTCCCACAAGGAGCAGTGAACCGCCATGGACCACCGTCTCTCCCCCGAACTGGAGGACCTCCGCCGCACGGTGGAGGAGTTCGCCCACGACGTCGTGGCGCCGAAGATCGGCGACTTCTACGAGCGTCATGAGTTCCCGTACGAGATCGTGCGGGAGATGGGCCGCATGGGGCTGTTCGGCCTGCCGTTCCCCGAGGAGCACGGCGGTATGGGCGGCGACTACCTGGCGCTGGGCATCGCCCTGGAGGAGCTGGCCCGCGTCGACTCCTCGGTGGCCATCACGCTGGAGGCGGGCGTCTCGCTGGGCGCCATGCCGATCCATCTGTTCGGCACCGAGGAGCAGAAGCGCACCTGGCTGCCGAAGCTGTGCTCCGGTGAGATCCTCGGCGCGTTCGGCCTGACCGAGCCGGACGGCGGCTCCGACGCGGGCGCGACCCGGACGACGGCCCGCCTCGACGAGTCGACGGACGAGTGGGTGATCAACGGCACCAAGTGCTTCATCACCAACTCCGGCACCGACATCACCGGTCTGGTGACGGTCACGGCGGTGACGGGCCGCAAGCCGGACGGCAAGCCGCTCATCTCCTCGATCATCGTGCCCGCCGGCACCCCGGGCTTCACGGTCGCCGCCCCCTACTCCAAGGTCGGCTGGAACGCCTCGGACACCCGCGAGCTGTCCTTCGTGGACGTCCGTGTCCCGGCGGCCAACCTGCTGGGCCAGGAAGGCCGCGGGTACGCGCAGTTCCTGCGCATCCTGGACGAGGGCCGTGTCGCGATCGCGGCGCTGGCCACCGGCCTGGCGCAGGGCTGTGTGGACGAGTCGGTCAAGTACGCGAGGGAGCGCCACGCGTTCGGCCGTCCGATCGGCGCCAACCAGGCCATCCAGTTCAAGATCGCCGACATGGAGATGAAGGCGCACACGGCCCGCCTCGCCTGGCGCGACGCGGCGTCCCGGCTGGTGGCCGGGGAGCCGTTCAAGAAGGAGGCGGCGCTGGCGAAGCTGTACTCGTCCACGGTCGCGGTGGACAACGCCCGGGACGCCACGCAGGTCCACGGCGGCTACGGCTTCATGAACGAGTACCCGGTGGCCCGGATGTGGCGGGATTCCAAGATCCTGGAGATCGGCGAGGGCACCAGCGAGGTCCAGCGCATGCTGATCGCGCGGGAGCTGGGGCTGGTGGGCTGACCTGCCGCGAACGACCCGAATGAGGCTCAACGTCCCGCAGGAACCGGGGCGTTGGGCCTCGCCGCGTACAGGGGTCCGCTCACGGGCGGGCGCGGGACTCACGGCGCCCCACCCCTGGACATCAGCTCAGGTTAGGCTAACCTATCTTCGAACTGTCCAGCGGTGATCAGCCCTGTTCGAAAGCAGCGTAGCCATGTCCAACGCCAGAGCCACCCACCTCACCCGCCGCGGCATCCTCGCCGCCGGCGGCGCCCTCGGTCTCGGTGCCGTGCTCGCGGCCTGCGGGGACGACGACGCCGAGAGCGACGGGTCGAACGAGGCCGGGGGCGCGGCCGAGTCCGGCCCCTGGACGTTCAAGGACGACCGCGGCACGACCGTGAAGCTGGACAAGGTCCCCACGAAGATCGTCGCCTTCGTCGGCGTGGCGGCCGCCCTGTACGACTACGGCATCGAGGTCGAGGGCGTCTTCGGCCCGACGAAGACCAAGGACGGCAAGGCCGACGTGCAGGCCGGCGACATGGACGTCAGCAAGCTGACGGTGTTCGGCAACGTCTGGGACCAGTTCAGCGTCGAGAAGTACGCGGCGTTCGCCCCCGAGGTCCTCATCTCCACGACCTTCGACAGCGCCGGCACCCTCTGGTACGTCCCCGAGGCGTCCAAGGACAAGATCGCCAAGCTCGCGCCGAGCGTGGCCGTCTCCGTGTACGACCGTCAGCTGACCCAGCCGCTGGAGCGGGTGTGGGAGCTGGCCGAGTCCCTCGGCGCCGACCTGAGGACCGGCGGGGCCGCGCAGGCCAAGAAGGAGTTCGAGGCCGCCGCCGAGCGACTGCGCAAGGCCGCCAAGTCCCGCCCGGAGATCAAGGTCATGGCCGGCTCCGCCAGCCAGGACATCTTCTACGTCTCCGGCACCAACCTCTCCATCGACCTGGAGTACTTCAAGGCCCTCGGCGTGAACTTCGTCGAGCCGCCGGAGAGCGCCAAGAAGGAGGGCGGCGGCTGGTACGAGAGCCTGAGCTGGGAGAACGTCGACAAGTACCCGGCCGACATCATCATGATGGACGACCGCACCCAGACGATCCAGCCGGCCGACATCACCGAGGGCACCTGGAAGAAGCTGCCCGCCGTGAAGGCCGGGCAGGTCGTCCCGCGCTCGCCCGAGCCGATCCTGTCGTACGCCAAGTGCACCCCGCTGCTGACGAACCTGGCCGAGGCCATCGAGAAGGCCGAGAAGGTCGCCTGAGAGACGGCCGCTCGGGGGACCGCGGGCCGGCCGTGGCCGGTCGCGCGGTCCCCGCACCCCCTTGAGCAGGCACACCGACGCCGATCCGGGAGTCGCCCCCTATGACCACCGCCGTCGCCGCCCCCTTCCGCTTCTTCGCCCTCCATGTCGTACGGACGCGGCGGCTCGGGCCGTCCCTGGTCCGGGTCACCTTCGGCGGTGCGGACCTGGAGCACTTCCTCTCCGACGGACGCGACCAGTCCCTGTCGCTGTTCCTGCCGCACCCGGGGCAGAGCGAGCCCCGCGTCCCCGTCGAGCTGGGCGACGGCTGGTGGCAGGGCTGGCGCGAACTGCCGGACGGCGTAAGGGCGGTGATGCGGTCGTACACGCTGCGCGCGCTGCGCCGCGACGCCGGCGAGATCGACGTCGACTTCGTGCTGCACACTCCGGCCGGCCCCGGCTCCTCGTGGGCCGCGCGGGCCACCGCGGGTGACCGGGTGCTGGTGCTCGGCCCCGCCGTCGCGGACAACCGGGCCATCCGCTTCCGGCCGCCCGCCGACACCGGGCCGGTCGTCCTGTGGGGCGACGAGACCGCCGTACCCGCCGTCGCCGCCGTCCTCGAGACGCTGCCCGCCGGGACGCCCGCCCAGGTGTGGCTGGAGGTCCGTGACGCCGGGGACGTCCAGGAGCTGCCGACCGCCGCCGACGCCGGGATCACCTGGCTGGTCCGGGACCGGGCGCACCCCGAGGGCATCCCCCTGGCCCTGGACTCCGTCCGGGCCGCCCACATCCCCGCCGCCGAGCGGCCGTACGTGTGGCTCGCCGGCGAGTCCGGCTGTGTGAAGGCGCTGCGCCGGCACTTCGTCGCCGAACGCGGCCTGGACCGCCGCAGGGTCACCTTCGTGGGCTACTGGCGGCAGGGCATGAGCGAGGAACAGCTGCGCGCGGCGGCGTGACGTCCGGCGTCCGTCAGCCCCCCCCCGTGATCCCGGTCACGTCCGAACCCGGCACAAGCAACGTCAACTTAGGTTAGCCTTACCTAAGTTGCTCCCGCTCCAGAGCCCCGTCCCCACCGGAGGACCTCCCCATGCGCTCGCACTTGCTCAACGACACGACCGCGGAGCGGTACCGCCGCTCCGTGACCGAAGGCATCGAGCGGGTGGCCGCCAAACTCGCCGCCACCGACCGTCCGTTCACCGGCGTCTCGGTCGACGACCTCGCCCCCGCCATCGACGCGATCGATCTCGACCGCCCGCTGCACGACACCGCCGCGGTGCTCGACGAGCTGGAGGACGTCTACCTCCGGGACGCCGTCTACTTCCACCACCCGCGCTACCTCGCCCACCTCAACTGCCCGGTCGTCATTCCGGCGGTGCTGGGCGAGGCGGTGCTGTCCGCCGTCAACTCCTCGCTGGACACCTGGGACCAGTCGGCCGGCGGCACCCTGATCGAGCGCAAGCTGGTCGACTGGACGGCCGCCCGCATCGGCCTCGGCCCGGCCGCCGACGGCGTGTTCACCTCCGGCGGCTCCCAGTCCAACCTCCAGGCGCTGCTGCTGGCCCGCGAGGAGGC
This sequence comes from Streptomyces sp. NPDC046859, assembly GCF_040645135.1. Taxonomy (NCBI): domain Bacteria; kingdom Bacillati; phylum Actinomycetota; class Actinomycetes; order Kitasatosporales; family Streptomycetaceae; genus Streptomyces; species Streptomyces sp. NPDC046859. The sequence goes on along the minus strand of NZ_JBEYXR010000001.1, from coordinate 177,047 downwards.
CAAGACCGACAGCCTGGCGAAACTGCGTATCCTCGCCTCCGAGGTCAGCCACTTCAGCGTGAAGAAGTCCGCGAAACTGCTCGGCCTCGGCCCGGACGCCGTGGTCTCCGTCCCGGTCGACCACGCCAAGCGCATGCAGACCGTCGCGCTCGCCCGGGAGCTGGAGCGCTGCACCCGGGACGGCCTGGTGCCCATGGCCGTCGTCGCCACCGCCGGCACCACCGACTTCGGCTCCATCGACCCGCTGCCCGAGATCGCCGGGCTCTGCGAGCGGTACGGCACCTGGATGCACGTCGACGCCGCCTACGGCTGCGGCCTGCTGGCCTCCGTGAAGTACCGGGGCCGCATCGACGGCATCGAGCATGCCGACTCCGTCACCGTCGACTACCACAAGTCCTTCTTCCAGCCCGTCAGTTCGTCCGCCGTGCTGGTCCGCGACGCCGCGACCCTGCGGCACGTCACCTACCACGCGGACTACCTCAACCCGCGCCGCATGGTCCAGGAGCGCATCCCCAACCAGGTCGACAAGTCCCTCCAGACCACCCGCCGCTTCGACGCGCTCAAGCTGTGGATGACCCTGCGCACCATGGGGGCCGACGGCATCGGGCAGCTCTTCGACGAGGTCTGCGACCTGGCCGCGGCGGGCTGGCGGCTGCTGGCCGCCGACCCCCGCTTCGACGTGGTCGTGGAGCCCGCCCTGTCCACCCTGGTCTTCCGCCACATCCCGGCCGCCGTCACCGACCCGGCCGAGATCGACCGGGCCAACCTGTACGCCCGCAAGGCGCTGTTCGCCTCCGGCGACGCCGTGGTCGCGGGCACCAGGGTCCAAGGGCGCCACTACCTGAAGTTCACCCTGCTCAACCCCGAGACGACGACCGACGACATCGCCGCCGTCCTCGACCTGATCGCCGGCCACGCCGAGCAGTACCTGGGAGACTCCCTTGACCGCGCGTCCTGACAACCCGCCCGTGGTCCACGACTTCGTGGCCATCGGGCTCGGCCCGTTCAACCTCGGCCTCGCGTGCCTGACCGAACCGATCGCCGAACTCGACGGCGTGTTCCTGGAGTCGAAGCCCGACTTCGAGTGGCACGCGGGCATGTTCCTGGACGGCGCCCACCTCCAGACGCCGTTCATGTCGGACCTGGTGACCCTCGCCGACCCGACCTCGCCGTACTCCTTCCTGAACTACCTGAAGGAGAAGGGGCGGCTCTACTCGTTCTACATCCGCGAGAACTTCTACCCGCTGCGCGTCGAGTACGACGACTACTGCCGCTGGGCCGCGAGCCGGCTGAGCAGCATCCGCTTCGGCACCACGGTGACCGAGGTGACGTACGAGGACGAGGCCGGGGTCTACGCCGTGCGCACCGACGCGGGCGACACCTACCGGGCCCGCCACCTCGTCCTCGGCACCGGCACCCCGCCGCACATACCCGAGGCGTGCGAGGGCCTCGGCGGCGGCTTCCTGCACAACTCCCGCTACCTCCAGCACAAGGCGGAGCTGCAGAGGAAGGAGTCCATCACCCTGGTCGGCTCCGGGCAGTCCGCCGCCGAGATCTACCACGACCTGCTCAGCGAGATCGACGTCCACGGCTACCGGCTGAACTGGGTCACCCGCTCCCCGCGCTTCTTCCCGCTGGAGTACACCAAGCTCACGCTGGAGATGACGTCCCCGGAGTACGTCGACTACTACCGCGAGCTGCCCGAGGACACCCGCTACCGGCTCACCGCCGAGCAGAAGGGCCTGTTCAAGGGCATCGACGGCGACCTGATCAACGAGATCTTCGACCTGCTCTACCAGAAGAGCCTCGGCGGCCCCGTCCCCACGCGGCTGCTCACCAACTCCGCCCTCACCGGCGCGCGCCACGAGAACGGCACGTACACCCTGTCGTTCCGCCAGGAGGAGCAGGGCAAGGACTTCACGATCGAGTCGCAGGGCCTGGTGCTGGCGACCGGCTACAGGTACGCCGAGCCGGAGTTCCTGCGCCCGGTGCGCGACCGCCTGGTCTACGACGGCCGGGGCAACTTCGACGTCGCCCGCAACTACGCCATCGACGTCACCGGACGCGGTGTCTTCCTCCAGAACGCCGGTGTCCACACGCACAGCATCACCAGCCCCGACCTGGGCATGGGGCCGTACCGCAACGCGTACATCATCCGCGAGCTGCTCGGCGCCGAGTACTACCCGGTCGAGAAGACGATCGCGTTCCAGGAGTTCTCCGTATGAGCACCCGCACCTTCACCTTCCGCCCCCTCGACCCGCTGAGGGACGCCGAGCTACTGCACTCCTGGGTGACCCACCCCAAGGCCGCGTTCTGGATGATGCAGGACGCCAGGCTGGAGGACGTCGAGCGCGCCTACATGGAGATCGCGGCCGACGAGCACCACCACGCCCTGCTCGGTCTCGACGAGCACGGGGCGCCCGCCTTCCTGATGGAGAGGTACGACCCCGCCCACCGCGAGCTGGTCGGCCTGTACGACCCGCTGCCGGGCGACGTGGGCATGCACTTCCTCACGCCGGCGACCGACCGTCCCGTGCACGGCTTCACCCGGGCCGTGATCACCGCCGTGATGGAGCACCTCTTCGAGGACCCCGGGGTCCGGCGGGTCGTCGTGGAGCCGGACGTCGCCAACTCGGCCGTCCACGCCTTGAACGCGGCGGTGGGGTTCGTGGCCGAGCGCGAGATCCAGAAGCCCGAGAAGAAGGCGCTGCTGAGCTTCTGCACCCGTGACCGGTTCGAGGCAGCCCGAGGAGCAGCCGTATGACGCCGTCCGACGCCGTGGCGCATCTGTCCCCCCACCGCTGGGCGCGGGCCAACCGCCTCCTCGTCCGCAAGGCCCTCGCCGAGTTCGCCCACGAGCGCCTGCTCACCCCCGAGCCGTCCGGCGACGGCGGCTATGTGGTCCGCAGCGACGACGGGCGCACGCGGTACACGTTCACCGCCGTGCGTCGCGCCCTGGACCACTGGGGGATCGACGCCGACTCGATCGCCCGCCACCGCGACGGGACGGAACTCCCGCTCGCCGCGCTGGACTTCTTCATCGAGCTGCAGAAGTCCCTGGGGCTGAGCGACGAGATCCTGCCCGTCTACCTGGAGGAGATCTCCTCCACCCTCTCGGGCACCTGCTACAAGCTGACCAAGCCGCGGGTCCCGGTGGCCGAGCTGGCCCGCTCCGGATTCCAGGCGATCGAGGCCGGGATGACCGAGGGCCACCCCTGCTTCGTCGCCAACAACGGCCGGCTGGGCTTCGGCGTCGACGAGTACCTGGCGTACGCCCCGGAGGCGGCGCGTCCGGTACGGCTGGTGTGGCTGGCGGCCCACCGCTCACGCGCCGCCTTCACGGCGGGCGTCGGCGTCGAGTACGAGTCGTTCATGCGGGAGGAGCTGGGCGCGGAGACCGTCGACCGGTTCCACGGGGTGCTGCGCGCGCGGGACCTCGACCCCCGGGACTACCTCCTCATCCCGGTGCACCCGTGGCAGTGGTGGAACAAGCTCGCGGTCACCTTCGCCGCCGAGGTCGCCCGCGAGCACCTCGTCGTCCTGGGCGAGGGCGACGACGAGTACCTGGCCCAGCAGTCCATCCGGACGTTCTTCAACAGCACGAGCCCGGAGAAGCACTATGTGAAGACGGCCCTGTCGGTCCTCAACATGGGCTTCATGCGCGGGCTCTCGGCCGCCTACATGGAGGCCACGCCCGCCATCAACGACTGGCTGGCCCAGCTCGTCGACGGTGATCCGGTGCTGCGCTCGACGGGCCTGTCGATCATCCGGGAGCGGGCCGCGGTCGGCTACCGGCACCTGGAGTACGAGGCGGCGACGGACCGGTACTCGCCGTACCGCAAGATGCTGGCGGCGCTGTGGCGCGAGAGCCCCGTGCCCCGCCTCGAGGACGGCGAGACGCCGGCGACCATGGCCTCGCTCCTGCACGTCGACCACGAGGGCGCGTCGTTCGCGGGCGCCCTGATCGAGCGGTCGGGCCTGGACCCGGTGGAGTGGCTGCGGCACTACCTGCGGGCCTACTTCACCCCGCTGCTGCACAGCTTCTACGCCTACGACCTGGTGTACATGCCGCACGGCGAGAACGTCGTCCTGGTGCTGAAGGACGGTGTGGTCCGGCGCGCGATCTACAAGGACATCGCCGAGGAGATCGCCGTCATGGACCCGGACGCGGTGCTGCCGCCGGCGGTCGAGCGGGTGCGGGTGGACGTGCCCGAGGACACCAGGCTGCTGTCGATCTTCACGGACGTCTTCGACTGCTTCTTCCGCTTCCTCGCCGCCAACCTCGCCACCGAGGGCGTCCTCGACGAGGACGCCTTCTGGCGGACGGTCGCCGAGGTGACCCGCGACTACCAGCGGTCGGTGCCCGAACTCGCCGAGAAGTTCGAGCGGTACGACATGTTCGTCCCCGAGTTCGCGCTGTCCTGCCTCAACCGCCTCCAACTGCGCGACAACCGGCAGATGGTGGACCTCGCGGACCCGGCCGGCGCCCTCCAGCTCGTCGGCACCCTGAAGAACCCCATCGCCGGGCTGTAGCCCCACGGACGGGCGGGCGCCCCCGGAGTACGGTCCTCCGCGGGCGCCCGCCGTCGTGTGCGCTACGCCGTGGGCCAGGGCACCTGCGGCGACCGGTAGAAGTCGATGCCCAGCGCCTCCCACCGCTCGGCCTGCGCGGCGAGCCGCACCTTGTACGCGTCCCAGTCGTGCGTCGAGGCCGGCGACCAACCGAGCTCGGCGACGCCCGGGAGCCGCGGGAACGCCATGTACTCGATCTCGTCCGACCGGGTCAGCGTCTCCGACCACAGCGGGGCCTCGACCCCGCGGATCGCCGACGCGGGCGCCCCCGGCAGATAGGCGGCCGGGTCCCAGTCGTAGGCCCGGCGCACCTCCACCAGGCCCGCCCAGGACAGCCCCAGCGGGGTGTCGGCGGTGTACTTCATGTCGAGGTAGATCCGGTCGGCCGGCGACAGGATGATCCCGGTGCCGTTGCGCGCGGCCGCGGCGACCCGTTCCTTCTCCTGGGCGCTCGTGCCGTCCAGGCCCCAGTACTGGGCGAGCGCGCCCTCGGCCGGGGTCGCCCCGGTCAGCTGGTGCCAGCCCACCACCGTCTTGCCGTACCGGGCCACGATCGGCTGCACCCGCTCCATGAACGCCACATAGTCCTCGTGGCTGGTGGAGTGCGCCTCGTCGCCGCCGATGTGCAGATGGCGGCCGGGGGTCAGCGCGGCCAGCTCGCGGATCACGTCATCGACGAAGTCGTAGGTGATCTCCTTGCCGGCGCACAGCGAGCTGAATCCGACCGCGGTGCCCGTGTAGAGCGGGGGCGCGACGCCGTCGCAGTTCAGGTCGGCGTACGAGGCCAGCGCGGCGTTGGTGTGCCCGGGCATGTCGATCTCGGGGACGACCTCCAGATAGCGGGAGGAGGCGTACCGGACGATCTCCTTGTAGTCGGCCTTGGTGTAGTAGCCGCCGGGGCCTCCGCCGACCTGGGTGGAGCCGCCGTAGGTGGCCAGCCGCGGCCAGGAGTCGATGGCGATGCGCCAGCCCTGGTCGTCGCTGAGGTGCAGATGCAGCTTGTTGATCTTGTAGAGGGCGAGCTGGTCGATGTACCGCTTGACCTGCTCGACGGTGAAGAAGTGCCGGGAGACGTCGAGCATCGCGCCGCGCCAGGAGTAACGCGGGGTGTCATGGAGGGTGCCGCCCGCGACCAGCCACGGGCCGGGCTGCACGGAGTCCTTCTCGACGGCGGCCGGGAGGAGCTGGCGCAGGGTCTGCACGCCATGGAAGAGGCCGGCGGGGACCGCCGCGGTGATGGTGACGCCGCCGGGCCCGCTGTCGAGGCGGTAGCCCTCGGCGCCGAACGGGCCCTGGTGCAGGCGCAGCCGGATGCCCCCGGCGCCGCGGTCGGTGACCGGGAGGCGGTAGCCGGTGGAAGGGCGCAGGAGGCCGGCGAGGTACTCGCCGACGCGGCGCGCCTCGCGGGAGCCGTCGACCCGGATGTGGGTGCCGCGGGTGATCCGGTACGGGTTCCCACCCGGGGTGGTGTGCGCGGGCGCGGGGATGACGCGGTCGAACGGGGTGGGTGACGTCGAGCGGGGGGCGGGAGCGGCCCCGGTCACCGAGACGCCCAGGGCGACCAGTAACAGGGAACCGAGAAGGCGCAGCGTTCTGTTCTTCACAAAAGCGTCCCTTCCATGAGCCGTTGACGCTCCAAGAGGTCTGGACCACTCTCTCGCGACCCGGATGGAACAATCCACCCCATGGCGGAAATCATCCAGCGGGACGGCACCTGGATCTTCGACGGCGACGCCCTGCGGCTGATCCCCGGCCGCGACAAGAGCGTCGGCCTGCTGCGCGCGGCGCTGGGCGAACTCGTCGTACCCCTCGAGGCGTTGGCCGGGATCTCCTTCGAGCAGGGCAAGCGGGCCGGCCGGCTCAGGCTGCGGCTGCGGGACGGCGCGGACCCGCTGCTGCTCGCCACGGGCGGTCGCCTCACTGAACCCCACGATCCGTACCAACTGGTCGTGGAGCCCGACCGGTACGGCGTCGCGGAGTATGTCGTGGACGAGGTCCGCAACGCGCTGCTGCTGGACGAGGTCCCGGCCGGCCCGGTGGACCGGTATCTACTGCCGGGCCCCTCGCTGCCGCTGTCCTTCTCCGCCGGGGACGGCACGGCCGCCTTCGACGGCGAGCGCATCCGTCTGGAGTGGAACTGGAAGACGGAGGAGGCCAAGGCCGCGGGCGGGCCCCGCACGATCCAGGTCACGGACGTCCGCGCGGTGGAGTGGCAGCCGGCCGCGGGCCTGGAGAACGGCCACCTCCGGTTCGTCGTGCGCCACGGGTCCGCCACGACCCCGCCCAAGTACGACCCGCACGCGGTGGAGCTGTGGGGCTTCAGGAAGGACCCGCTGATGGCCCTGGTCGGGGCGGCGGTGCAGGCCCGTATCCCTCATCCGGCCGCACCCGCGCCGGAGGGACGGGTCCCGCGGCAGGCGGACCCCGAGGACCACGACGTGCTGCTGCGCCGGTTGCGCGAGCTCGGCGACCTGCACCGCACGGGTGTCCTGACGGACGAGGAGTTCGCGGCCGCCAAGCAGGCCGTACTGAAGCGTCTGTAGGAGACACCCCCACCACCGGGCGCACGCTTGCCCGAAATCGGGCAGAATTCTTGCGGAACGATCTCCCATACCCCAGGATCTACCGAGTGCACGACGACCTTGTTGATCATCTGACCCGCAGCACGCCCCTGAACCGGGGCGAGGCACTGAGGGTGATCCAGGACGTGCTCGCCTACTTCGACGAGACGACCGAGCAGTTCGTCCGTCGCCGCCACCGCGAGCTCCAGGCCCAGGGCCTGGTGAACGCGACGATCTTCGAACGGATCGAGGCGGACCTGAAATACCGGGCGGTGGCACCGCCGGAGCTCTCGCTCCGGCAGCTGCGCCGCATCGTCTACGGCTAGGGGTACCTGTTCATATGTGCGGAATCGTCGGATACATCGGGAAGCGTGACGTCGCGCCCCTGCTCCTGGAGGGCCTGCAGCGCCTGGAGTACCGCGGGTACGACTCGGCGGGCATCGCCGTCACCTCCCCGAAGACCGCCGGTCTCAAGACCGTGAAGGCCAAGGGCCGGGTCCGCGACCTGGAGGCCAAGGTACCGGCGCGCTTCAAGGGCACCACCGGCATCGCCCACACCCGCTGGGCCACCCACGGCGCCCCCTCCGACGCGAACGCCCACCCGCACCTGGACGCCGAGGGCAAGGTCGCCGTCGTCCACAACGGCATCATCGACAACGCCGCCGACCTGCGCCGCAAGCTGGAGGCGGACGGCGTCGAGTTCCTGTCGGAGACCGACACCGAGGTCCTCGTCCACCTCATCGCCCGCTCGGAGGCGGAGAGGCTGGAGGACAAGGTCCGCGAGACCGTGCGCCTCATCGAGGGCACCTACGGCATCGCCGTCCTGCACGCCGACTTCCCGGACCGCATCGTCGTGGCCCGCAACGGCTCCCCGGTCGTCCTCGGCATCGGCGAGAAGGAGATGTTCGTCGCCTCGGACATCGCCGCGCTGGTCGCCCACACGCGGCAGATCGTCACCCTGGACGACGGCGAGATGGCCACCCTCAAGGCCGACGACTTCCGTACGTACACCACCGAGGGCACCCGCACCACCGCCGAGCCGACCCTCGTCGAGTGGGAGGCCGCCTCCTACGACATGGGCGGCCACGACACCTACATGCACAAGGAGATCCACGAGCAGGCCGAGGCCGTGGACCGCGTGCTGCGCGGCCGCATCGACGACCGCTTCTCCACCGTGCACCTCGGCGGCCTCAACCTCGACGCCCGCGAGGCCCGGCAGATCCGCCGGGTGAAGATCCTCGGCTGCGGCACCTCGTACCACGCGGGGCAGATCGGCGCCCAGATGATCGAGGAGCTGGCCCGTATCCCCGCGGACGCCGAGCCGGCCTCCGAGTTCCGCTACCGCAACGCGGTCGTGGACCCCGACACGCTCTACGTCGCCGTCTCCCAGTCCGGCGAGACCTACGACGTCCTCGCGGCCGTGCAGGAGCTCAAGCGCAAGGGCGCCCGGGTCCTGGGCGTCGTGAACGTGGTGGGCTCCGCCATCGCCCGCGAGGCCGACGGCGGCATCTACGTCCACGCCGGCCCCGAGGTCTGTGTGGTCTCCACGAAGTGCTTCACCAACACCACGGTGGCCTTCGCGCTCCTCGCCCTGCACCTCGGCCGCACCCGTGACCTGTCCGTGCGCGACGGCAAGCGGATCATCGAGGGCCTGCGCAAGCTGCCCGCGCAGATCGCCGAGATCATGGAGCAGGAGGCGGAGATCGAGAAGCTGGCCGAGCAGTACGCCGACGCCCGCTCGATGCTCTTCATCGGCCGGGTCCGGGGCTACCCGGTCGCCCGTGAGGCCTCGCTGAAGCTCAAGGAGGTCTCGTACATACACGCCGAGGCCTACCCGGCCTCCGAGCTCAAGCACGGCCCGCTGGCCCTGATCGAGCCCGCCCTGCCGACGGTCGCGATCGTCCCCGACGACGACCTGCTGGAGAAGAACCGCGCCGCGATGGAGGAGATCAAGGCCCGCAGCGGCAAGATCCTCGCGGTCGCGCACCAGCCGCAGGAGAAGGCGGACCAGACGATCGTGGTCCCGAAGAACGAGGACGAGCTGGACCCGATCCTCATGGGCATCCCGCTGCAACTCCTCGCCTACCACACGGCGTTGGCGCTGGGCCGGGACATCGACAAGCCGCGCAACCTGGCCAAGTCGGTCACCGTCGAGTAGCGGGACCGAACCCGGCACACCGCGGAACCCCTCGTCACGCCACGGCGCACGAGGGGTTCCGTGCGTCGGGGGGCGCGAAGGCCGGCGGATGCGAAGGTGTTCCCGCGAGGGAGCGTCAGGGAATGACGACGACCGGGCGCTTGGCCCGCTTGGCGAGCCGCCCGGCGACGGAGCCGAAGAGCCGTCCGACGATGCCGTGCGTGGAGCCGACGACGATCGCGTCCGCCTCGTACTCCACCCCGACCTCCTCGAGTTCGTGGCAGATGTCGCCGCCGCGCTCGACCAGGATCCAGGGGACCTCGGCGAGATAGTCGGCGCAGGCCAGTTCGAGGCCGAGCACCTCGGTGCGGTGGTCCGGGACGTCGACGAAGACCGGCGGCTCGCAGCCCGCCCACACCGTGGTGGGCAGCCGGTTGGCGACATGGACGATGATCAGACCCGCCCCGGAGCGGTGGGCCATGCCGATGGCGTAGGCGAGGGCCCGCTCACTGGATGTGGAACCGTCGAAGCCCACGACGACGCCGTGCTTGAAGGCGGGATCGCAGGAGTGGCGTGACTCTTCCGCCGCGAGGGGATCGGCCGCCGTGGGATCGGCGACGGGCCGCTTGCGGTCCGCGGGTTCGAAGAATTCGTGACCGGCCATGGCTGTCTCGGCGTTGTGATCCTTTGATGGATGGGCTCGCGAGCGGAGCTCCGTGACGGATGCGGCGGTCTCGGGAAAGCGGTGTCCGGGAATGGTCTTCCCAAGCCCATACCCCAAGGGTACGGCGGCACGCCTCCTTAGCCCAGATACCCGCGCGAGGTCCGTGCGGGTTCCAGGGAGCATGCACGAGGGTGCGCCCGTAACGCAATGGTTGCTGCGGTGTACAGGCGGTTTGCGCTGAAGCACGCCCCCGCCCGGCGAGAACCCGATCGTCCACCAGTGACCGACGGCCCGTCCCCGCGTTGATCACCACGAGCCGTCCGCCCGGTACTCCAGGAGCACACACAGGCATGACCGGACCCCGCACCCCCTCCGAGGACAGCGTGACCGAGGTGGTCCGCTGGGCGGCCTTCAGCTGTGTCCTGGTCCCCGTCGTGCTCCTCTGGTACGGCACCTCGTTCGCCGGCGCCGCCGGCACCGCCTTCGGCCTCGCGGCCGTCACCGCCGCCTGCCGCCTGCTGCTGCGCCGGTCGGAGCGCGGGGCGGCCCGCGCACGGGACATGGAGCGCGCCGGCCCGTCGCCGCGCCGTCGCGGCCGTCACCATCGCACCGGGACCGGTGCGCATCGCGGTGGACGGCACACTGGACGGATTACACCGGGCGGCTGACCGGTTTCCGCGCACGCACGCGTTGGTTTTCAGCCAACTTCCGGCGCGCGGGCATCCCCTGCCCACCACACCCCCCAACCCCCGCCCCACCTGCGCGAAAAGGCCCCGGAGGCCCCCGCGCACCGTATGGGGATCGGCCACTGCCACAAGGCGTACTTCCCTGCACGGCGCGGGAGTGCAACGCTTCGTGATCGAATGCTTCACGCCAAGTTGCCAAGTCGACAATGTGCCGAGTGCCGAACCGGCCACTGCGGCACGGCGCGACACAGTAGATTCGATCTTGACTGTCTACGGCGGGGGACTCGTGCAGGACCGAGGGGAAACGTGCAGGAGCGACACAACCGAGGAGCCGCGACCACCGAGGGGGGCTTAGCAGGATGAGCCACGACTCCACCGCCGCGCCGGAAGCCGCGGCCCGGAAACTCTCCGGGCGACGCCGCAAGGAGATCGTCGCGGTGCTGCTGTTCAGCGGCGGCCCCATCTTCGAGAGTTCCATACCGCTGTCGGTGTTCGGGATAGACCGCCAGGACGCCGGCGTGCCGCGCTACCGACTACTGGTGTGCGGCGGCGAGGAAGGCCCTCTGCGGACCACAGGAGGCCTGGAACTCACCGCGCCACACGGCCTGGAGGCGATCTCACGGGCGGGCACGGTCGTCGTGCCGGCCTGGCGTTCGATCACCTCGCCACCACCGGAGGAGGCTCTCGACGCGCTGCGCCGGGCCCACGAGGAGGGCGCCCGCATCGTCGGGCTGTGCACCGGCGCCTTCGTCCTCGCGGCGGCCGGCCTGCTGGACGGCCGTCCGGCGACGACCCACTGGATGTACGCACCGACGCTGGCCAAGCGCTATCCGTCGGTCCACGTCGATCCACGGGAGCTGTTCGTCGACGACGGCGACGTGCTGACGTCGGCCGGCACCGCGGCCGGAATCGACCTCTGCCTCCACATCGTGCGGACGGACCACGGCAACGAGGCGGCCGGAGCGCTCGCCCGCCGCCTGGTGGTCCCGCCGCGCCGGACCGGCGGTCAGGAGCGCTACCTCGACCGGTCTTTACCGGAGGAGATCGGCGCCGACCCGCTCGCCGAGGTCGTCGCCTGGGCGCTGGAGCACCTGCACGAGCAGTTCGACGTCGAGACGCTGGCGGCCCGCGCGTACATGAGCCGCCGCACCTTCGACCGCCGTTTCCGCTCGCTGACCGGCAGCGCCCCGTTGCAGTGGCTGATCACCCAGCGGGTCCTCCAGGCGCAGCGCCTGCTGGAGACGTCCGACTACTCGGTCGACGAGGTCGCCGGACGCTGCGGCTTCCGCTCGCCGGTCGCATTGCGCGGGCACTTCCGCCGCCAGCTCGGCTCGTCGCCGGCCGCGTACCGGGCGGCGTACCGCGCCCGGCGCCCGCAGGGCGACCGGCCCACCGAGCCGGAGCACACCGTCGGCACCGGCCACACCCCGCAGGGCCCGCCGCCCGCCCCCTACCCGGAGGGCGGACCGGTCCCGCTGCAGACCCGGCGCACCCCCGCTCCCGTGGGGTCGCCCGCGCCCGCCGACCACGGACGCGAGCTGTACGTCGGCGGCCGGGCGAGTCTGCCCGGGCAGCGCAGCGGAGCATGACCTCGTGACGCCGGGCGGGCGCAGCGCCGCCCGCCCGGCGTCCCGGCGCGCCCCGGGTGCGCCGGAGGCGACACCGGGCATCCGAAACAAGGGCGCCAGCTTTAGGGTGGTCGCATGAACGATCGCATGGTGTGGATCGACTGCGAGATGACCGGCCTCTCGCTGTCCGACGACGCGCTCATCGAGGTTGCCGCCCTCGTCACCGACTCCGAGCTGAACATCCTCGGCGAGGGGATCGACATCGTCATCCGCCCGCCGGACTCGGCGCTGGAGACGATGCCGGAGGTGGTGCGTCAGATGCACACCGCGTCCGGTCTGCTCGACGAACTCGCCGGCGGCACGACGCTCGCCGACGCCGAGGAGCGGGTCCTCGCCTATGTCCGCGAGCATGTGAAGGAGCCCGGCAGGGCGCCGCTGTGCGGCAACTCCGTGAGCACCGACCGGGGCTTCCTGCTGCGGGACATGCCGAGGCTGGAGAACTACCTCCACTACCGGATCGTGGACGTCTCCTCGATCAAGGAGCTGGCCCGCCGCTGGTACCCGCGCGCCTACTTCAACAGCCCCGAGAAGAGCGGCAACCACCGCGCCCTCGCCGACATCCGCGAGTCGATCGCCGAGCTGCGCTACTACCGCGAGGCCATCTTCGTACCCCAGCCGGGGCCCGACTCGGACACCGCCAAGGCGATCGCCGCCAAGCACGTCCTGCCTGCTCAGTAGGGGTGCGGGAGGGGTGCCGGGCGGCGCCGCGGAATGTGTGCGCGAGCACCCCTTCGGACCCTGTACACTTTTTCTCGGCCGGTCGGGGAAACCCGGATCCGGTCGTGGTGGGTGTAGCTCAGCTGGTAGAGCACCTGGTTGTGGTCCAGGATGCCGCGGGTTCGAGTCCCGTCACTCACCCTCACCGATCAGCCGGTGACCTCATGGAGGTCACCGGCTGATCTCGTTCCAGGATCCACCGGGTCCGGCCCCGCCCTCACGACGAGGCGCGGGTCACCAGCTCCGTGGCCAGCACCACCTGCGTCCGCTCCGCCAGGCCCCGGGACACCGCGGGCCGCCGGTCGGCGATCTCCGTGAGCAGGAGATCTATCATCTTGCGGCCCATCTCCTCGATGGGCTGACGGACGCTGGTGAGGGGCGGATCCATATGGCGGGCGATGGCCGAGTCGTCGTAGCCGACAAGCGCGACGTCCTCCGGGATGCGCCGGCCCGCCTCGCGCAGCGCCTGCCGGGCGCCCGCGGCCGTCACGTCCGAGGCGGCGAAGACGGCGTCCAGGTCGGGGCGGCGCGCGAGCAGCGCCCGCATCGCGTGGACACCGCCCTCCTCGGTGAAGTCGCCCGCCTCGATCAGCAGCTCGTCGGCGGGACGGCCGGCGTCCCGCAGGGCGTCGCGGTAGCCGTCCACACGCCGTTGGGCGCCGTAGACGTCGAGGCGGCCGGTGATGTGGGCGATGCGGCGGCGGCCGTGGGAGACCAGGTGCTCGACGGCTGAGCGGGCGCCGCCGTAGTTGTCGGAGTCCACCGAGGTCAGGGTCTCCGCGGCGGAGCGCGGGCCGCTGATCACCGCGGGGATGTCCAGCTGGGCCAGCATGTCGGGCAGCGGGTCGTCGGCGTGCACGGAGACCAGCAGGACGCCGTCCACGCGGTGCGCGGCCAGGTACTGGGCGAGCCGGCGCCGTTCCTTGTCGCTGCCCGCGAAGATCAGCAGGAGCTGCATCTCGGTGTCGGACAGCTCGGCGCCGACGCCCCGCAGCATGTCCGAGAAGTACGGCTCGGCGAAGAAGCGCGTCTCGGGCTCGGGCACGACCAGCGCGATCGCGTCCGTGCGGTTCGCCGCCAGCGCGCGGGCCGCCGTGTTCGGGACGTAGCCCAGCTCCGCGACCGCCGCCTCCACCGCGGCGCGCGTGGCGTCGCTGACCCGCGGCGAGCCGTTGATCACCCGGGAGACGGTGCCACGGCCCACACCGGCCCGGGCCGCCACCTCTTCGAGGGTGGGCCGGCCGCCGCTGCGGCCCCGCGTTCCGTGGGTTGCCATGGGCTCCGCCTCCGTTGACCGTGTCGTCGGCCTGGAATTTAACAGTCCCGTCCGGCACGGAACCGTGTGCGGGGGACAGTGATCGACTTTCCCCCCTCGGCCAAGTCCCGCCGTTTTTGGCCGGTTTGGCTCCCTGAGTGCTCGGGGCGCGGGGTTTGTTAACAGGCCGATAACTGAACGCACGAGTGCGTGTCCGGTCCCTTGACACCCCCGCCCCGACCGACGAACCTTCAACTCATCACCTGTGGGAGCGCTCCCACAGTACCTGACACATACATGTCCCGCACGTTCCCCGCCCGAGCCGCAGCTAGCAAGATGAACGGGCCCAACAGTGCAGTTGGCCGGGGGGTCGGCACGTCAGGCAACAGGAGGACGCAATGCGCACGAGTACCCGCGGGTCCCGCCGGCTGATGGCCCTCGCGGCCGTGGCCGCGCTGACGACAGGGCTGCTCGCCGGCTGCGCCGAGGACTCGGACGACGGCTCTTCGAACGAGGGCGGTGGCAACGGCGGCGGGGGCAAGACCACGCTGACCATCGGCACCTTCGGTGTCTTCGGCTACAAGCAGGCCGGCCTCTACGACGAGTACATGAAGCTGCACCCCGACGTCAGCATCAAGGAGAACGTCACCACTCGTACCGACGTCTACTGGCCCAAGACCCTGACCCGGCTCCAGGCCGGCTCCGGCACCGACGACATCCAGGCGATCGAGGTCGGCAACATCACCGAGGCCGTCCAGACCCAGGCCGACAAGTTCGTCGACCTCGGCAAGGAGGCCGACAAGTCCCAGTGGCTGGACTGGAAGAACACCCAGGCCACCACCAAGGACGGCAAGCTCATCGGCCTCGGCACCGACATCGGCCCGATGGCGATCTGCTACCGCAAGGACCTCTTCGAGAAGGCCGGCCTCGAGACCGACCGCACCAAGCTCGCCGAGCAGTGGAAGGGCGACTGGGGCAAGTACGTCGACCTCGGCAAGCAGTACATGAAGAAGGCGCCGAGCGGCACCAAGTTCGTGGACTCCGCGTCCTCCGTCTACAACGCGGCCCTCGGCGGCGAGGTCGAGCGGTACTACGACAAGGACGGCAACGTCGTCTGGGACAAGTCCGCCGGTGTGAAGAAGGCGTGGAACGTCGCCATGGACGTGGCGACCAGCGACATGTCCGCCAAGCTCAAGCAGTTCGACAAGCCGTGGGACCAGGGCTACGCCAACGGCACCTTCGCCACCGTGGCCTGCCCCGCCTGGATGATCGGCTACATCCAGGAGAAGTCCGGTGAGGCCGGCAAGGGCAAGTGGGACGTGGCGGCGGCGCCGACCGCGGCCAACTGGGGCGGTTCGTTCATCGGCGTGCCGACGGCGAGCAAGCACCAGAAGGAGGCCGTCGCCCTGGCGAAGTGGCTGACCGCGCCCGAGCAGCAGGCGAAGGTCTTCGCCAAGCAGGCCAGCTTCCCGTCGACCCCGTCGGCGTACGGGAGCCTGAAGCCGGCGGCCGCCACCCAGGAGTACTTCTCCGGCGCGCCGATCACCCAGATCTTCTCGGACTCCGCCAAGACGATCCCGACCCAGTACCTGGGCACCAAGGACCAGCCGATCGGCACCGCGATCACCGACGTCGGCATCCTCCAGGTCGAGCAGAAGGGCAAGTCCCCGGCGCAGGGCTGGGACGCCGCCACCGCGGAGATCAAGGACGTGCTCGGCCAGTGAGCAGTCCCAAGCAGGCCCTCGCGCATCCCGCGTCGAGCGCCGACGCCGCGCCCGGTGATCAGCCGGGCGCGGCGCCCCGCGCTCACGGTCGCGGTACGCCATCTCCGGGGAACGACTCCTGGCGCAGCCGGCTGTACCGCTGGGACATGAAGGCGTCGCCGTACGCGTTCATCGCCCCCTTCTTCATCGTGTTCGGGGCGTTCTCGCTCGTCCCGCTGCTCTACACGGCCTGGTACTCGCTGCACGACGTGCAGCTCGCCAACCTCGACGGCCAGACCTGGGCCGGCCTGAAGAACTACGAGAACCTGCTGTCCTCGGACTTCTTCTGGAACGCGCTGTGGAACACCTTCACCATCGGCGTCATCTCCACGGTGCCGCAGCTGGTCATGGCCATCGGCCTGGCCCACCTGCTCAACTACAAGCTGCGCGGCTCGACCGTGTGGCGGGTCGTGATGCTCACCCCGTACGCCACCTCGGTGGCGGCGGCGACGCTGGTGTTCGTGCTGCTGTACTCGTGGGACGGCGGCATGATCAACTGGCTGCTGGACTTCGTCGGCATCGACCCGGTCAACTGGCGCGAGTCCGACTGGGGTTCGCAGTTCGCGGTGTCGTCCATCGTGATCTGGCGCTGGACCGGCTACAACGCGCTGATCTACCTGGCCGCGATGCAGGCGATCCCGGCCGACCTCTACGAGTCGGCGGCGATCGACGGCGCCAACCGCTGGCAGCAGTTCATCCATGTGACGGTCCCGCAGCTGCGGCCGACGATCCTGTTCACCGTGGTCGTCTCCACGATCGGCGCGACCCAGCTCTTCGGTGAGCCCCTGCTGTTCGGCGGGGTCTCCGGTTCCAAGGGCGGCTCCGAGCACCAGTACCAGACGCTCGGTCTGTACATGTACGACCAGGGCTGGATCATCGGCAACCTCGGCAAGGCGTCCGCCATCGCCTGGACGATGTTCCTGATCCTGCTGATCGTCGCCGTGATCCAGCTGCTGATCTCCCGACGGCTGAGGAAGTCCCAATGACCGCGACAGAACTCACGCTCCCTCGGGCCGAGGAGCCCGCGAAGCCCCGTCGCGAGCGGACCCGGGTGATGGGTGCCGGCAAGCAGCTGCACGCCGGTCCGCTCACCTATGTCGTGCTCACCCTGTTCGCGCTGGTCTCGCTGGCGCCGCTGGTGTGGACGGCCGTCGCGGCCTCGCGCACCAACCAGCGCCTCGCCGAGACGCCCCCGCCGCTGTGGTTCGGCGGGAACCTGTTCAAGAACATGGAGCGGGCCTGGGAGGAGGGCGGCCTCGGCACGGCCATGTTCAACACGATCTTCGTGGCCGGCATGATCACCATCAGCACGGTGCTGTTCTCCACGCTCGCCGGCTTCGCCTTCGCCAAGCTCCGCTTCCGGTTCTCCGGTGCCCTGCTGCTGCTGACGATCGGCACCATGATGATCCCGCCGCAGCTGGCGGTCGTGCCGCTGTACCTGTGGATGGCGGACCTCGGCTGGTCGAACCAGCTCCAGACGGTCATCCTGCCGACCCTGTGCACGGCCTTCGGCACGTTCTTCATGCGGCAGTACCTGCTCCAGGCGCTGCCGACGGAGCTGATCGAGGCGGCGCGGGTGGACGGCGCGAGCAGTCTGCGCGTCGTATGGCACGTGGTGTTCCCGGCGGCACGGCCCGCCATGGCCGTCCTCGGCCTGCTGACCTTCGTATTCGCCTGGAACGACTTCCTGTGGCCGATCATCGCCCTGAACCAGGAGAACCCGACCGTGCAGGTCGCGCTCAACTCCCTGGGCACCGGCTATGTCCCGGACCAGGCGGTGATCATGGCGGGTGCCCTGCTCGGCACGCTGCCCCTGCTGATCGCCTTCCTGCTGTTCGGCAAGCAGATCGTCGGCGGCATCATGCAGGGCGCGGTCAAGGGCTGACGCGCTTCCCCGTCGCACGGCCACCCGGGGGCCGCGTCACCGTCGCCCCGGCCCCCGGCTCCTCCCCCTCCCCTTCCCCCCTACTCGTACCCGTCGGTCTCCACGACCTCCTATGGGAGCGCTTCCATGCCTGAGCCCATGTCCCCCGTGTCCTTCCCCTCCACCTTCCTCTGGGGCGCCGCGACCTCCGCGTACCAGATCGAGGGTGCGGTCCGGGAGGACGGACGCACCCCGTCGATCTGGGACACCTTCGCCCACACCCCGGGCAAGACGGCCGGCGGCGATCACGGTGACGTCGCCGTCGACCACTACCACCGCTACCGCGACGACGTGGCCCTGATGGCCGGCCTCGGCCTGGGCGCGTACCGCTTCTCGATCTCCTGGTCGCGGGTGCAGCCCACGGGGCGCGGGCCCGCGGTCCAGCGGGGCCTGGACTTCTACCGCCGGCTGGTGGACGAACTGCTGGCCAAGGACATCAAGCCGGCCGTCACCCTCTACCACTGGGACCTGCCGCAGGAGCTGGAGGACGCGGGCGGCTGGCCGGAGCGCGACACCGCCTACCGCTTCGCCGAGTACGCGCAGATCGTCGGCGAGGCGCTCGGCGACCGTGTGGAGCAGTGGATCACGCTCAACGAGCCGTGGTGCAGCGCCTTCCTGGGCTACGGCTCCGGGGTGCACGCGCCGGGCCGCACCGAGCCGGCCGCGACGCTGCGCGCGGCCCACCACCTGAACCTCGCGCACGGCCTCGGCGCCAAGGCGCTGCGCTCGGTGATGCCCGCGCGCAACTCGGTGGCGCTGAGCCTGAACTCCTCCACCGTGCGCCCGCTGACGCAGGACGCCGCGGACCTGGCGGCGGCCCGCAAGATCGACGACCTGGCCAACGGGATCTTCCACGGCCCGATCCTGCACGGCGCCTACCCGGAGAGCCTGTTCACGGCGACCCGGCAGCTCACCGACTGGTCGTACGTCCAGGACGGCGACCTCGCCACGATCCACCAGCCGCTCGACGCGCTCGGCCTGAACTACTACACCCCCGCGCTGGTCTCCGCGGCCGGCCCCGACCACACCGGGCCGCGCGCCGACGGGCACGGGGCGAGCGAGCACTCGCCGTGGCCCGCCGCGGACGACGTGCTGTTCCACCAGCCGCCCGGCGACCGGACGGCGATGGGCTGGTCGATCGACCCGACCGGGCTGTACGACCTGATCATGCGGTACGAGCGCGAGGTGCCGGGCCTGCCGCTGTACATCACGGAGAACGGCGCCGCCTACGACGACAAGCCCGACCCCGAGGGCCGGGTGCACGATCCGGAGCGGATCGCCTATCTTCACGGCCACCTGGCGGAGGTCCGCCGCGCCCTCACCGACGGCGCGGACGTCCGGGGCTACTACCTGTGGTCCCTGCTGGACAACTTCGAGTGGGCGTACGGCTACGAAAAGCGCTTCGGCGCCGTGTACGTGGACTACACGACGCTCGAGCGGACGCCGAAGTCGAGCGCCCACTGGTACGGCAAGGCCGCCCGCACGGGCACGCTGCCCGAGGTCGACGAGGTCTTCTAGACCGGCCGGTCGACCGGGCACGGAGCGGGGGGCGGGGCGCGGCGCGGATTAGGGGACGCGCCGCGCCCCGGCCGGATGGGGGGAAGGCCGGCCGGGGCGCGCCCCCCGTGGGTGGCGCGGCCCGCTCGGTCGTGCGCGGGCCGCGCGTCGCCGGGCGTGAGCCGGGCGACGTCGGTGGCGAGCGGTCGGTCGCAGGCGGTCGGCCTGCGAACCGCCGGTCGCGGGCCGTCAGTTGTAGGCCGTCAGTTGTAGGCCGCGAAGGCCTTCGAGAAGGCGAACTTGTCCTGGAGGATCGAGCTGCACGTGGCGTCCGCGGCCGGCTTCTCGCCGCCCGCGCACTGCTGGTCACGGGTCGCCGACCACATCGACAGCCAGGCCAGGCCCTTGGACTTGGCGAAGTCCACCAGCTGGGTGGCGTCGTCGACCTTGAAGACCTCCGTGACGACGTCGTTGACGCCGATCATCGGGGTGACCGCGACGGTCTTCCAGGCGGCGTCGTCGGAGAGGCCGAGCACGCCCTTGATCTGGGCCTGGGTGGCGGTGGCCGCCTGCTCGGCGTACGTGCCCATGTCGCCGCTGTAGGCGGGGCCGTAGTCCATCGCCATGATGTTGACGGCGTCGATGCGCACGCCGTTCCGCTCGGCGTCGGCGAGGAGGTCGACGCCGGGCTGGGTGAGGCCCTCCGGCATGACCGGGAGGGTGAAGGAGACGTCCAGGTCCGGGTGCTGCTTCTGGAGCTTGGCGATCGCCTGCGCGCGGCGGGTGTTGGCCGCTTTGTCGGGCAGCGCGCCGCCCTCGACGTCGAAGTCGGCCTTGGTCAGCCGGTAGGCGTCAACGACCTTGCCGTACGCCGCCGCCAGCGCGTCCGCCGAGGAGCAGGTCGTGGCGAGCTCGCTGCCGGCCGCTCCACCGAAGGAGACGCGCACGTCGCCGCCCTTGGCGCGCAGGTCGCCTATCTGGGCGGCCACCGCGTCGGCGCCGATGTCCGTGACACCGCCCCACTTCGGGGTGCAGCCGCCGCCGTCGGTGACGAAGGCGAGGTTGTAGTTCTTCACGCCGGTCGCCGCCGCGCTCGCCGCCATGTCGAACGCCGGGTAGAGCGAGGTGTCGATGTACGGGGCGAAGCCGGCCGCGGCCTTGGTGCCGGTGCCCGGGCTCTGGGAGGGCTTGCCGGTGGGGGTCGCGGAGCCGGAGGGCGTGGCGGTGGGCCGCGGTGCCGTCGCCGTGGGGGTGGGCTTCGGCGTGGCGGTCTCGGTGGGGCGGCCGCTCGGCTCGGGCGTCGCGGTGTCGTCCGTGGAACACCTCGTGCCGTCGATCAGACAGCTCTTCGGTGACGCGGTGCCGCTCACCACGAAGCCGACCGTGATCGACTCGCCGGGCGCGAGACCGTCGGTGTCCCACTTCGGCGGGGTCACAGTGACATGGCCGTCGCGCACGCTGGACTCGGCGTTCCACAGGGAGCTGAGCTTCGAGCCGGACGGCAGGTCGAACTCCAGCTTCCAGTCCTTCTTGACCTCACCGGTGTCGTTGGTGACGACGTACTGCGCGGTGTACCCGGTCGACCAGTCGCTGGTCCTCGTGTAGACGGCGCCGGCGCCGGCCGCCTGGGCCGTCCCGGTGACCACGAGCGCGCCGCCGCCGACCACGGCCGCGGCGACGAGACCGCCGATCGCCTTGTTCCTGCCGCTGATCCTGCGCCGGTGGGTGCTCATCGCGTGTCTGCCCTCGCTGTTCGGGGGTGGGGGGTGGGTGCGGCAGCACGCTAGCGATCGGGAATCGGACAAAGGTCCTGATCCGGACGGCGGCCGGGGACCTTAGGGTGCGCTTAAGGAAGGGATCGGGAGCGGTTAAAGGTCGAGACCAATCGGCCGGGTCGGCGCCGCCGCACGGCGCCGCGGTGCCCCCTGCGGACCGGTGCCCTGCCGTCGAGCTGTATCCACAGGCGTACTTCGGTCCCGCCGAGCACCGAGGAGCCGATCCGTACGTCACCGCCGGTGGACTCCGCGAGCCGCCGCACGATGTCCAGGCCCAGCCCGGTCGAGCCGGCGCTCCCCGAGCCGTGCCCGCGCGCCATGGCGGCCTCGGGGTCGGCGATGCCGGGCCCGGCGTCGGAGACGAGCACGATCACGGCGTCCTCGCCGTTGTGGACGTCGACCGCGAAGGCGGTGCCCTCGGGGGTGTGCCGGAAGACGTTGCCCAGGAGGGCGTCCAGCGCGGCCGCCAGGTCCGCCCGGGCCACGGGTATCCGCACCGGACGGTCCACGCCGGCCACCCGCACCTTGCGGCCCTCGTCCTCGGCGAGCGCCGACCAGAACGCCATCCGCTCGCGCACCACCTCGGCCGCGTCGCACCCGGCGCCCGGTCCGGCCGCGACCGTCTGCGGCTTGGCCTCGCGTGCCGTACGGATGATGGTGTCGACCTCGCCCTCCAGCTGGGCCACCGCGGCCCGGGTCTGGTCGGCCGCCGGGCCGTCCCCGAGGGAGGCCGCGTTCAGCCGCAGAACGGTCAGCGGGGTGCGCAGCCGGTGGGACAGGTCGGCGGCCAGCTCCCTCTCGTTGGCGAGGAGTTGTACGACCTGGTCGGCCATCGCGTTGAACGCGACCGCCGCGAGCCGCAGTTCCTTCGGCCCCTCCTCCGGGACGCGGGCGCCGAGCTTGCCCTCCCCCAGTTCGTGCGCGCCCTCGACCAGGCGCTGCGCGGGCCGCACCATGCGCACGCCCAGCCGATCGGCGACCGCGACCGAGCCGACGATCAGGGCGACGCCGACGCCGGCCAGGACGGCCCAGGCGGTGGCCAGCCCGTTGGTGACCTCGGAGTCGGGGACGTACACCTCGACGACGGCGATCTCGCCGGTGCTCAGCGCGACCGGCTGGAGCAGCGTGGAGCCGCCGGGCACCTCGGTGGTGGAGGCGCGGCCCAGCCGGCGCACGGTCGCGACGTCCCCGGCGGCGGCCCGCCGCCGGCCGAGGTCGACGGCGGCGCTCCTGCCCGACGCCGGGATGTGGACGGCCATGCCGGCGTCCGACCCGGCGGAGGCGACGACGCGCTCCAGCTGGTCCCGGTCGGTGGTGATGGACAGCGCGGGGGCGACGGCGGCGGCCTGCCGCTCGGCGTTGGAGAAGGCGCGGTCGCGGGCCATCTCCCGGATGACGAGTCCGAGCGGGACGGCGAAGGCGAGCACGACCATGGTGGTGACCGCCAGGCTGACCTTGACCAGCGCCCATCTCATCGCGGCTGCTCCCCCACGGGGTCCGCGCCGAAGGACTGCACGGCCGGCGGCTCCAGCTTCACGCCGACGCCCCTGAGGGTGTGCAGATAGCGCGGGTTGGCCGCCGTCTCGCCCAGTTTGCGGCGCAGCCAGGACAGATGGACGTCGATGGTCTGGTCGTCGCCGTAGGACTGCTGCCAGACCTCGGCGAGCAGCTCCTTGCGGGGGACGACTACGCCAGGCCGTCCGGCCAGGAAGGCGAGCAGGTCGAACTCGCGCCGCGTGAGGTCCAGGCGCACCCCGTCCAACTCGGCCTGGCGGCGCAGCGGGTCGACGGTGAGCCCGCCGACGCGCAGCACGCTGGAGGGTGCCGCCTCCACTCCGCCGGCCCGGGCGCGGCGGAGCACGGCCGCCATCCGGGCCGACAGGTGCTCGACCGAGAAGGGCTTGGTCAGATAGTCGTCCGCGCCGGCGTTCAACAGGCGGACGACCTCCGCCTCGTCGTCCCGTGCCGTGGCGATGATGACCGGCACGTCGGTGATGCCGCGCAGCATCTTCAGGGCCTCGGAGCCGTCGAGATCGGGCAGGCCGAGGTCCAGGATGACCACGTCGAAACGGTAATGGGCGACCTCGCGCAGCGCCTCCAGCGCGGTGCCGACGCTGCGCACCGTGTGGGTGGCGTCGGTCAGGTGCCGGATGAGCGCCGAGCGCACGAACTGGTCGTCCTCGACCACGAGCACACTTGCCATGCGCCGCACCGTACGCCATGGCGGCGAGACCGGTCCGGGCCTGTGGACAACTCGGCCGCTGTGGAAGGGGACACGACACCCGTGGGGCGCGTGAGGCAGTATGGCCCGCGATGCACAGAGGAGTCGTACACGTACTCGCGTGGTCGCTCGCCACGGGCGCGGCGGTCACGCTGTCGTGGTGGGGGGTCCACACGGTCATGGCCGGGACGGTCTACGACCGGCCGCGCGCCCTGCCCATCACGGCGGCCGACGTGACGACGCGGGACTCCGAGCCGCTGGCGTCGTCCACCAACCGGCCGACGCCGTCGCCGAGTCCGTCGACCCGCTCCCCCAAGCCGTCGCGCACGCCCAGCACTCCGGCCACCTCCGCCCCACCGCCAAAAACCTCCCCTCCCGCCTCCTCCCCGGACGCCGCGGGCCAGGTCAAGAGCTACGACACCGACGGCGGCCGGGTCGTCTTCGACATCGGCGAGTCCTCGGCGTCCCTGGTCTCGGCCGCGCCGGGAGCGGGCTGGTCGATGCAGGTGTGGAAGACGGAGTCGTGGATCCGGGTGGAGTTCAGCGCGGGCGCGGACCGGGTGTCGGTCTTCTGCACCTGGCACGACGGGCCGCCGCGCGTGGAGATCGGGACATATTGAGCCCATCGCCCCGCCCCGGATACTGCCGGGGAAGCGGGGAGAGCCGTCGGCTAGGCTGACCGACTCGAACACATGAGTGAGTAGCAACGGGGGTTGCCTCATGTGCACTTGGGCTGTTTCGCCATGCTCCGGGAAGCGCTTCGGCCGACGGGGCGGGAGCCGACGTGGCTTCTGACTTCTCGCGGCTGATGAAGCAGGACTTCTCCGACCTGGAAGCCGCGATCAAGTCGTGGCGCGGGCTGTCGACGACCACGGACTCGCTCACCGACCGCCACCGCCGGCGGTGACTGGGCCGCTGCACCAGTCCTGGAAGGGCGACGACGCCGATGCGGCCCTGTACTACCTGGAGGACGTCGAGTCGCGCATCGGTGTGGTCGAGACGGAGGCCATGGCCATCGCGGAGGTCCTCGACACCACCCGGTTCTGGATGGAGCAGGCCCAGACCGACCTGCGCAACGCGGTGCAGCGGGCGGAGCAGGACGGCTTCGACGTCGACGACGACGGCTGGGTGAGCGACCGGACGACCTCGGACCTCCCCCGCCAGGATCCCGAGGCCCAGCAGATCATCGCCGACCGCAGCGCCCTGCTCGGCGAGCACCGCGCCGCCATCGACAAGGCGCTGACCGCCGCGCACAAGGCGAGTGACGACGGCGCCAAGGCCCTCGGGGAGCTGAACGGCGACATCCTCACCGACCCGCTCAGCCATGACGCGGCGGCGGAGTCCACCCAGGACGTCAAGAACGCGATGAAGGCCGTGGGCGTCCAGGCCCCACAGATCCCCTCGGACGATCCGAAGGCCGCCGCCGAGTGGTGGAAGGCCCTCAGCCCGGAGGAACGCCAGGCTTACACCACGCTCTATCCGAAGCAGATCGGAGCGACCGACGGCCTGCCGACGGACGTACGGGACGACGCCAATCGCACGGCGCTCGGCCAGGAAATGAACCTGATTCAGGAGGGCAACTGGGACGAAGGGTTCCCCGGGGACTCCGACGAAACGGTCAACAAACGCCTCGACAACCTGCAGATGCTCAACGACCGGCTCGAAGCGTCGGACAGCGCCCCGAAGGGCAGGGAGCTGTACCTCCTCGGCTACGACTCGAAGGACGATGGGCGGGCCATCATCGCCATGGGCAACCCGGACACCGCGGCGCACACAGGGATCCTCGTACCAGGGACCAACACGGAGATGAGCGGTGTGGATGGCCAGCTCACCCGCATCGACAGGCTCCAGAACTCCGCCGCGAAGCAGTCCGACGGCGAGAGCGTGGCGATGATCACATGGATCGGCTACGACGCCCCGGAGTTCAAGCCGACCGACCCCGGCAGCGTCGCCACGCGGGACCGGGCCGAGGATGCGGCTCCGGACCTGCGGCAGTTCGTCGCGGGCACCCAAGCCGCTCACGACGGGTCGCCCAGTCACACCACTGTCCTCGGGCACAGCTACGGCACCACGGTGGTGGGCGCCGCGGCAGCGGGGGGCGACGGGCTGGGAGCGGACGACGTCGTCGCGGTCGGCAGCCCGGGCATGACCGTGAACCGCGCCTCCGACCTCCAGATGGACCCGGAGCACGTGTGGATCGGCACGGCGCAGGACGACGCCGTCGCCAACAACACCTCCGACTACACCCTCGGCCGCGACCCGATGCTGGGAGGCTTCGGTGGGAACAACATCCGGATCGACACACATGGACACAGCGGTTACTGGGACGAAGGAAGCCGCTCGCTGGCCAACCAAGGAGCGATCATCGCGGGGAAGCCGCCCGCGGAAGCTCCCAAGGAGGGCTCCGAGTTGCCCCCCGAGGGCTACATCGTCCCCGGACTCTAGGTCCTTTCTCCGCACGTTGCTCGCTGTCTTCGCGATCCTGCTCTCAACTGGAGGTTGTGTGTCCCAGGGTGACGACGTCAACGCCCCGCTGCCGCGCATGGCGAAGGACGAGGCATTGCGGTGGGCCAAGGACTACACCGCCTACATGGCGAAGCTCACCGACGTGGAGCTGCTTCCGGACACGGAGAAGGTCCACTTCGAGGACTGCCTCGGAAAGAACGACGAGGTGGCCGAGGACGGCCGGTACAGCCTCTTCTACTACGTCTACTCCCCCGCCCCGGCCAGCGACCACACCCGCATCGTGCGCCGACTGCGCAGCGAACTCCCCAAGCGGGGCTACGAGGTGACCGACTACCGGGAGTTCAAGAACGCCTACGAGTCGGCCATACTCGGGGCCCGCAACAAGAAGAACAACTACACGGTCGAGGCGGACACGGTCGGCTCCGGGAAGAACAAGCCTCAGCGCTTCTCCTTCGCCGTGCGCACCCCCTGCATGCTCCCACCCGGCGCCAAGCAGCAGCAGTTCTGACCGGCTGAGAGGAACCGAACGTGTCCCGGACCACCGACGTCGACCCGGCCGAACTGCGCGCGTCCGCCGGAGCCTGCGACGACATCGCGCACACCCTGAAAGAGCCGGCTGACAACGCCGTCAAGGAGTCGAGGACCGCGGGCGGCTCCCTCGCGGGCTGGTCCCTCGGCCCCGCCCTGACGGAGATCGCCACCAGCTGGAAACCGGCCCTCGACGGGCTGCACGCCCGCATCCAGGCCGGCCGCGACAACCTCAGGTCGTCCGCGGACGGCCACGAATGGAACGAGGAGCGGACAGCCCAGGACTTCGAGAAGACCGGCACCGCGACCCAGGCCACCCCCGGCGCGATGCCCGCCGTCCTGCTCCCGAGCCCCGGCGAGCGGCCCGTCCTCGGGCATCCGGGCGGTTCCCCGGGCGTCCAACCTGTGCACCGTGGGTCCGGCGACGGCATCCCGGACCCGCGCACCTCGTACGGCACCACCATGCCGACGTACGACGCGACGGTCAGTACGCGCCTCACCGCCGCCACGAACGACTTCGGCTGATGCCGGCGACATCGACGGGGACGCTCCGCGCGGTCGTCACGGTTCTGGCCGCCCTGCTTCTGACAGGCGGCTGCACGTCCGGAAGTGAGGATCCGAACGTGCCCCTGCCCCGGACAGCGAAGGACGACGCCCTGCGGTGGGCCAAGGATCGCACCGCGTACATGGCCGAGATCACCGACGTCCAGCTGAAGCCCTCAACGGCCACCGTGCACTTCGAGAACTGCCTGGGAGCGAACGACGAGGTCGCCGAGGACGGGCGATACAGCCTCTTCTACTACGTCGACTCCCTCGCGCCCGTCACCGAGCACACCCGCGTCGTGCGGACGCTCCGCCAAAAGCTGGAGAAACAGGGATACGAGGTCACGGGCTACCGGGAGTTCAAGGACGCTTACACGTCGGCGGTGTTCAGGGCCAATGACCGGAAGAGCCACTACCGCGTCACGGCCGAGACCGTCGGCTCCGGGAAGACCAAGCCCCAGGCGCTCTCCTTCGCCGTGCGCACCCCCTGCATGCTCCCGCCCGGCGTCGAACAACAGCAGTTCTGACGGCCTAGGTGAACGCCGACTCCGGCGGGGCCGGGGAGTCGACCGCCGACGCGTCCGTGACCGGGGTCGCGCCCCCGGTGAAGTCCCGCAGGGAGCGGCCGTGTTCGACCCGGCCCGGATGCGGGTCGGAGGCGGCGCGGCGGGTGAGTTCGGCGACCGGGAGCGGCTGGTCGGTGGCAAGGAGCACGGCGTTGCCGAAACGCCGGCCGCGCAGCACCGTGGGGTCGGCGACCAGGGCGACCTCGGCGAACCGGGCGGCGGCGGTGGCGATCTGGCCGCGCAGATGCGTGAGCGGGGGGCCGTCGGCGAGGTTGGCCGCGTACCAGCCTCCCGGCGCGAGCACCCGGCGGACCTCGTCGAGGAACTCCGTCGAGGTGAGGTGGGCCGGGGTGCGGGCACCGCTGAAGACGTCGGCGATGACGAGGTCGGCCCAGCCGTCCGGCACCTTGGCGAGCCCTTCGCGCGCGTCGACGGAGCGCACCCGGATGCGGGCGGTCCGGTCCAGCGGGAGTTCCCTGCGGACCAGGCCGACGAGGGGCGCGTCCCGTTCGACGACCTGCTGGGTGGAGCGGGGCCGGGTGGCGGCGACGTAACGCGCGAGGGTCAGGGCGCCGCCGCCGAGGTGCACGGCCCGCACGGGCTTGCCGGGCGGGGCGACGAGGTCGATGACATGCCCGAGCCGGCGCTGGTACTCGAAGGAGAGGAAGGCCGGGTCGTCCAGGTCGACGTGTGACTGGGGCGCCCCGTCGAGGAGCAGGGTCCAGGCCCGCGCCCGGTCCGGGTCGGGTATGAGCTCGGCCAGCCCGCCGTCGACCGTCTCGGTGACGGAGGCCGCGACGGCCCCGCGCCGGGACTTCCTCGACTTTCCCATGCGGCCATTATCCCGGCGCACGGTCCACGCCTCGCGCCCCGGGCCGGGGCGCGAGTCAGCCGTCCGTCACCGGCAGCCGTCGGCGGCCCGGATCAGCCGGGCGGCCTCGCCGAGCGCCGCCCGCAGCACCGCCGGGTCGGTCGCGAGGTCGGCCTCGCCGGGCGGCAGCAGCCAGCCGGAGCCGTCGACGGGCCGCTCGGGGTGTGCGTCCAGGCTGAGACCCCGTCCGTCGGTCTCGGTACAGGTGCTGCCGGGCATGTCCCAGGCGGCGGCCGTGCCGGGCGGGACGACGAAGCCGAGGGTGTCGCAGCCGCCGTCGTGCAGGACGGGCCCGACCCCGTCCCCGGCGCCGCGCCGCAGGATGTCGACCGCCTCGAGGCCCTGGCGCGCCGGGACCGTGACCACGTCGCACCCCGTGCCCGGCGGCTCGCCGCACTCCCCGGCCGGCGTCTGTCCCGCCGCCGTCGACGCGGCTCGGGGAACGCTGCTCTGGCTGGTCTCCAACCCGACCTCCACCACGGAACCCTTTCAGCAAGTCCGGATAGTTCAACGCGGCACAACGTCAACGGCTACGGCGGAAGTCCGCCGCAAAGGATGGCAGTTCATGGCAGATCCAGGATGAGATATCCGTTTTGTAGCTAAACACTGTGTGGCGGCTTCGCTACAGCAGGTACGTTCTTGCCCGCCGGAGACAGGGGCGCCCCACGGATCACGGTCCGTCTCGTCCCGACCCCGGCATGGTTCGACGGTTCGCACGAGAGGACCCGGCCATGGCGTCGTCAGACCTGACCTCGTCCCAGCTCCCCAGGCCATCGCGGCCGAACACCGCCTTCCGGCAGCTGCGCGGGCAGCACTCGCCGGCCGAGTTCGCCGCGGCGGTCCGCCGGGCCGCTCGCGAGATCGGTGAGCGGGTCAGCTGTGACGCGCGGTACATCGGACGGGTGGAGGCCGGCGAGATCCGCTGTCCCAACTACGCGTACGAACGGGTGTTCCTACACATGTTCCCCGGCCGCACGCTCACCGACCTCGGCTTCGCGCCCCGCTCGACCGTCCGCGGACGCCGGGCGCACGCGGTGGAGGAGGCGCCCGGCGCACACACCGCGCGCCCGGCACACGCCACAGACCGGACGAGAGGTGCCCACGAGCCGTACGACCGTAACAACCCGCAGGATCCGTACGCCGCGCGCGTGCCGTTCGGCACCGCGCAGAACCACGAGGAGAGCGACGTGCTGCGTCGCGCATTCATGACCGGTGGGGGCGCCACCGTGGCCGCCGCCTCCCTGACCCCCCTGGGCCTCGCCCATGACGCCGCCGCCACGGACCGCCCCTACCGGCGGGTCGGGGTACGCGAGGCCGGCGCGCTGGAGGACGCCGTCCGCCGCATCCGGCTGCTCGACGACCGGCACGGCGCCGACGGCCTCTACCGGCGCGCGGCCGCACCGCTGCGGACCGCCTACGAACTGCTCGACGCCGGTACGGCCCGGCAGGCGACCAGCGAACGGCTGCACTCCGGCGCGGGCGAACTGGCCATCTCGGTGGGCTGGCTGGCCCACGACTCCGGCCGTTTCGACGACGCGCGCTCGCACTACGCGGAGGCCCTGGCGACCGCCCGGATGGCCGGGGACGCGGCCCTGGAGGCACACGCCTTCTGCAACACCTCCTTCCTGGCCCGCGACGCGGGCCGGCCCCGGGAGGCGGTCCGTGCCGCGCAGGCCGCCCAGCGCGTGGCGCGCGCTCTGGGCTCGTCCCGGCTGATGAGCCTGCTGTCGCTGCGCGAGGCGGGCGGCTGGGCCGGGCTCGCCGACCGCACCGGCTGCGAGCAGGCCCTGGTGCGCGCGCAGGCCCTCTACGAGCGGGGCCACTCGGACGCCGACCCCGAGTGGATGAGCTTCTACGGAGAGGCCGAGCTGGAGATCCTGGAGGCGCAGTGCTGGTCGACGCTGGGCAACTGGCGGCGCGCGGCCCGGCACGCGGGGCGCGCCGCCCACCTGCAGGACCCCCACTTCACACGGAACATCGCGCTGTACACGGCGGAGCTGGCGGACGACCTGGCCCGCGGCGGCAGCCCGGACGAGGCGGCCGCGGCCGGGATGCGGGTGCTGGACCTGCTGGACCAGGTGCAGTCCTCGCGGGTGCAGACCATGCTGGCCGGCACGGCGCGGGTGCTGCTGCCGCACCGTCGCGCGAGCGGGGTGTCGGCGTTCCTGGACCGGCACGCGTCGCTGCCGCGCACCGCGTGAGGGACGCCTCGGACGTCAGGGGCTCATATGGCCCAGGTCGTTCCAGCTCTCGATCGCGGGCTCGCCGTAGGCCCAGCCCAGCACCGACAGCGAGGTCGGGTTCAGCCGGAGCCGGGACGCGAAGTCCAGCGGCAGCCCCAGCCAGCGCGCGCCGATGGACCGGAGGATGTGCCCGTGCGCGAAGACCAGCACGTCCCGGTCCGCCTCGCGCGCCCAGGCGACGACCTCGTCGGCCCGGGCCGTGACCTCGGCCAGGCTCTCGCCGCCGGGGACGCCGTCCCGCCAGATCAGCCAGCCGGGCCGGACGGCCTGGATCTCCGCCGGCGTCATGCCCTCGTAGGCGCCGTAGTCCCATTCCATGAGCGTGTCCCAGGTCCGCGCGCGCTCGCCGAAGCCGGCGAGGTCGCATGTCTCCCGCGCGCGGGAGAGCGGGCTGGTGCGCACCTCGACGTCCGTCAGGGCGTCGAAGGGCGCGCGGTGCAGGCGCTCGCCCAGCAGTTTCGCGCCCCGGCGGCCCTCCTCCAGAAGGGGGACGTCGGTCCTGCCGGTGTGCTTTCCGGCCAGCGACCAGGACGTCTGTCCGTGCCGGGCCAGCAGCATGCGCGATGCCATGGACGGGGGACCTTCCGGGAGGTACGAGCGGTGGAACCCGTCCATCATCGCGTACGGCGTGTCAGGGCAACCCGGGGGGCGATCTCTGCGTCTAGTGGGCCAGGGCGGCCGACGGACGCGCCCGAGGACACCGTAAAGTGTCACGACCTGTCCACCGGACGCCGTGACGAGAAGGGGGAGGCGATCGGATGCCGCACGCCGACATAGCTGGCGTGGAGGCGACGCCTCGACCCCGCCTGCGCTGGTGGACCGAGTTGCCGCTGATCCTGCTGGTGTACGCCTGCTACTCGGCGGGCCGCCTGCTCGCCCGGGGCGACGTCAGTACGGCCGTCGACCACGGCCTGGCGATCCTGGACATCGAGAAGGCGCTGTTCCTCAACGCGGAGCACCCCCTCAACCGGCTCTTCACGCGCGAGCCCTGGATCGGCGTCCCGGCCGACTTCTGGTACGCGTCGCTGCACTACCTGGTCACGCCGGTGATCCTGGTCTGGCTGTTCCGGTCCCGTGCCGTGCGCTACCGCGCGGCCCGCACCTGGCTGATGACGTCGACCTTCATCGGCCTGATCGGATTCACGCTGCTCCCCACCTGCCCGCCCCGGCTGCTGGCCGATCGCCACGGCTTCGTGGACACGATGGCCCAGTACAGCTCGTACGGGTGGTGGGGCGGCGAGGCGAGCGCCCCCCGCGGCATGGGCGGCATGACCAACCAGTACGCCGCCATGCCGAGCCTGCACGTCGGCTGGTCCCTGTGGTGCGGGGTCATGCTGTGGCGGTACGGCGGCACGCGCCTGGCGAAGACGGCCGCCGTCGCCTACCCGCTGATCACCACGATCGTGGTCATGGGTACCGCCAACCACTACTTCCTCGACGCGGTCGCCGGCGCCGCCGTGATGGGCGTGGGGCTGCTGCTGACGCCGTACGTGCTGCGGGCCGCCGAGCGCGTGCGCTCCCGGTACGCCACGCGGCGCGCGGTCACCTCCGCCGCCTCCGCCACGGCGGTCCCGGGCGACGCCCCCGTCCCGGTTGTCAGTGCCGGATGCCAGACTTCCGCGGGTGAGCGAATTCCACGGCAGCGCGAGTCCCGGTTCGGATCCGGAGCCGAGCCGAGTGCCGCCCCCCAGGACGCGGGGGACGGCGCTCCGGCACCGGCTCGCTGAGCTGCGCGGTCCCGACGTCCCGGCCAAGGCGCTGGACGCCCGGGCCCTGGCGGCCCTCGCCGCCAACCCGGGCTGCAGACGGCGCGCCCTCCTGGACGGCGCCGGGGTGAACAAGGCGGCGCTGGCCGATGCGCTGGGCGCGCCGTCGGCCTTCGGCCAGTCGCAGTTCGCCTTCACCCGGGGGAACGCCTTCGAGGCGAAGGTGAAGGCGGACGGCGGCGCGGAGCTGCTGCGGCTGGTGCACGAGAAGCTGGACCGCCGCGCCGAGCCCCCCGCCCGCGCGCGGGTGCCCGAGCTCGCCGCGACCGGCCCCGAGGGGCGGAGGGCCCGTACGGAGCTGGAGCTGCGCGAGGCCGGCGAGGCGCGCGGCGAGTGGACCCTGCTCGACCACCCGATGCTCGCGCTGGACGTGGCCGGGTCGCCCGCCTTCCTGGAGCCGGACGCGGTCGTCGTGCACCCGGACGGCAGCTGGACCGTCGTGGAGATCAAGTCGTTCCCGATGCTGGACGGCTCGGCGGACCCCGCGAAGGTCGGCGCGGCGGCCCGTCAGGCCGCGGTGTACGTGCTGGCCCTGGAGGAGGCCGCCGCCCGCCTCGGCGCGGGCGGGGTGGAGGTCCCGAGGGTGCGCCATCGCGTCCTCCTCGTCTGCCCGAAGGACTTCTCCAACCTGCCCACCGCCGCCGCCGTGGACGTCCGCAAGCAGCGCGCGGTGACCGCCCGCCAGCTGGCCCGCCTCACCCGCATCGAGGACATCGCGGCCGCGCTGCCGGAGGGCACCTGCTTCTCGCCCGAGCTGCCCGCCCCCGAGCTGACGGCCGCCGTCGAGTCCGTCCCGGCGAGCTACGCGCCGGAGTGCCTGTCCGCGTGCGAGCTGGCGTTCCACTGCCGGGCCCGCTCCCGCGCGTCCGGCGCGGTCACCTCGCTGGGCCGGTCGGTGCGGGCCGAGCTCGGCGGGCTCAGCACGGTCGAGGACGTCCTGTCGGCGGCCCGCGGCACGTCCGGCGACCCGGACGACCCGGCGGTCGCGGCCCTGCGCCGGGCGGCCCGGCTGCGGGCCGAGGCCCTCGCGGCGAAGGAGACGGTCCCGTGTCCCTGATCGCCACGCTCGCCCGGCTGGAGGCGGTCGAGTCCGGCCGCGCCCAGCCCGCCGCGACCGTGCGGCACCGGCATCTGTCCGACCGCCCGCTGGTCTTCGTCCCGCTCACCACCGCGGGCGAGGCCGGCGCCCCGCTCGGCGCCCTGGTCGGCACCGACCGGGACGCCCCGCACCTGCTGGCCGTGCCGCAGCCGCGCGACCGGGACCTGCGGTTCGCGTTCCTGGCCGAGCTGGCGGACATCGTCCTGCCGTACGTCGACGCCCACGCCGAGGCCGTGGAGGCGGCCGAGCGCACCGAGACCGACCCGGAGACCGGCAAGCGGGTCAAGGTCGAGGTGGACCTGTGCGCGGACGCCCCGCAGTTGATCGTGCCGAGCCGCGCGGGCGTCGACTTCGTCCGGCTGCTGGGCCGCTCGATGCGGTTCCGCCGGACGGCGGAGCAGGACCCGGAGGCCCCGTATCCGGCGCCGCCGCGCGTGCCGCTGCTCGGCCGGTGGCTGACCCACTTCGGCGAGCGGGCCCGGGTGCCCGGCTCCTCGCTGCTGCTGGCCATGACGGACGTCCTGGCCCGGCACTGGGTGACCGGCCAGTCCACGCTGGAGGACCAGCACCTGGGCGCGCTGCTCGCCTGGATCGACCCGCCCGGGGGCGGGTCCGGCGCCGAGGCGGCCCTGCGCGCCGAGCTCGGCCGGGACCGGGACGGCCAGTTGCTGTGCCCTCCGGCCGGCCCCGCCACCGACCCGGCGTTCGACAACAAGCTGCTGGCCCCGGCCATCGAGCGCTACGACCGCGCCCGTACCGCGCTCGCCGCCGCCGAGGACGGGCTGGAGGCCGACGACCGGCTCGGCGACCTCACCGCCGCCGAGCGCGAGATCCGCGCCCTCGTCGAGAGCCGGACCCTGCCCACCTGGGAAGCGGTGTGGCGGGGCCTCGACCGGCTGCGGGAGCTGCCCGAGGGCAGCCGGGTGGAGGAGCGGTGGACCCGCGACCGCTGGTCGTTCACCGGCCACCGCGACCGGGTGCTCGCCGGGGAGCCTCCGCAGCCGCGCCGCGACGACGCGGTGACCGCCGCCTCCAAGCTCGCCGCGCGCGAGCGCGAGCAGGCGCGCCTGGAAGCCCAGGAGGCGCTGGACGACCCGCTGGTGATGGCGGGGCGGCGGCTGGCCGGGGAGGCGTTCGCCGGCGAGGTCGTCGACGTGGTGATGGCGTACAGCGAGGGCAAGCGGCCGAGCCCGCGCCCGCTGGTGACCGTCCGCACCGAGGACCGGCCGCATCTGGGCGAGCGCGCCAAGGTGTTCCGTTCGCTGGGCGGGAAGCCGCAGTCGGCGGAGTTCGTCGGGTACGAGGGGGCCGTCGACGGGGGCGGCGACGTCCTGGTGGTGGTGCGGGTCCTGGACAAGATGGGCCGCGGCAAGGAGCCGGAGGAGGGCTCGGTGCCCGAGAAGGGCGACCGCCTGTGCTTCACGCTGTTCGAGCACGAGCAGCGGGGCGGGCCGAAACTGCCCGAGCCGGAGCACACACCGTGGACGCACGGCGGCCCGCCCGGGGAGCAGGTGCCCGAGGCCGCCGATCCGCTGACCGAGGAGGACGTCCTGTGACCGTCACGTTCGATCCGGGCGCCGCGGCGGCCGAGGCCACCGGGGCGATCCTCCGCGACACCCTGCACGGCACCGCGCGCGGCGTGGTGGTCGACTCCCCGCCCGGCGCCGGCAAGTCCACCCTCGTGGTGCGCGCGGCGCTGGAACTCGCCGAGGCGGGGCGCCCGTTGATGATCGTTGCGCAGACGAACGCGCAGGTGGACGACCTGGTGCTGTCGCTCGCCGCGAAGAACCCCGAGCTGCCCGTGGGCCGTCTGCACAGCAGTGACGCCGATCCGTACGACAAGGCGCTGGACGAGCATCCGCAGGTCCGCACGTCCGCGAAGGCGGGGGATCTCGCGGGGCTGCCGGTGGTCGTCTCAACGGCGGCCAAGTGGGGGCATGTGAAGACCGACGAGCCCTGGCCGCACGCGATCGTCGACGAGGCGTACCAGATGCGCTCGGACGCGCTGCTCGCCGTGGCCGGGCTGTTCGAGCGGGCGCTGTTCGTCGGTGACCCGGGCCAGCTGGACCCGTTCTCGATCGTGGGCGGTGAGCAGTGGGCGGGTCTGACGTACGACCCGTCGGCCTCCGCCGTCACCACGCTGCTGGCCCACAACCCCGACCTGCCCCAGCACCGGCTCCCGGTGTCGTGGCGGCTGCCGGCGTCCGCGGCACCCCTGGTCTCCGACGCCTTCTACCCGTACACGCCGTTCCGCAGCGGTACCGGTCCCGGCGACCGGCGGCTCTCCTTCGCCGTGGCGTCGGACGGCTCCGGCCCCGACCGGGTGATCGACGAGGCGGCCGTGTCGGGCTGGGGGCTGCTGGAGCTGCCCGCCCGGCACACCCCGCGCACGGACCCGGAGGCGGTGCGGGCGGTCGCCGCGGTGGTACGGCGCCTGCTGGACCGGGGCGGCGCGGCCACCTCGGAGCGCTCCCCCGACCCGGCGCCGCTGACGGCCGGCCGGATCGCGGTCGGCACGGCGCACCGGGACCAGGCGGCGGCGGTCCGCGCGGCACTGGCCGAGCTGGGGGTGAAGGACGTCACGGTCGACACCGCGAACCGCCTCCAGGGCCGGGAGTACGACGTGACGGTGGTCCTGCACCCGCTGTCCGGCCGCCCCGACGCCACGGCGTTCCACCTGGAGACGGGGCGCCTGTGCGTCCTGGCCTCCCGGCACCGGCACGCGTGCATCGTGGTGTGCCGGGCAGGCGTCGGGGAACTCCTGGACGACTACCCGTCCACGGAGCCGGTCCAGCTGGGCACGCTGGTGAAGTTCCCGGACGGCTGGGAGGCCAACCACGCGGTCCTCGCCCGCCTGGCGGAACACCGGGTGACCTGGCGCCCATGACACCCCCCGGCCCCACCCGGCACCCCATACCCGGCCCGCCCCACCGCCGCACACAGTCCGGCACCGCCGCCGGAGGCGGCCGAAGAACACAGCCCCGGACGGCTGGGAGGCCAACCACGCGGTCCTCGCCCGCCTGGCGGAACACCGGGTGACCTGGCGCCCATGACACCCCCCCGCCCCACCCGGCACCCCTGCCCGGCCAGTCCCACCGCCGCACACGGTCCGGCACCGCCGCCGGAGGCGGCCGAAGAGCACAGCCCCGGACGGCTGGGAGGCCGACCACGCGGTCCTCGCCCGCCTGGCGGAACACCGGGTGACCTGGCGGCCATGACACCCCCGCCCCACCCGGCACCCCATGCCCGGCCCGCCGCCCGGAACATCTCGCGCTCCCGCTGCCTTGAAGTGCGTGGAGTCGGCGGGCCGGGCTGCCCCGGCGCCCTCTTGCGCGGGCGCGGGACAATGGACGATGAACCGGTCCGCCGCGGTGCGCGCCCGCGAGGGTGGGTATCGGTACCGGGGACCGGTGACGTACGAGGAGGACACGACATGGCGGAGCCCACGCCGCACAGGAACGAACCGCGGCTACGCCCCGCGCCCCTGCTCTTCGAGCCCACCCAGGCGGCGGCCGACCCGGAGCACTTCTTCGACCTGGAGTCGATCGACGACCCGCGGGCCCTGCTGGCCCGGGCGACGGAGCTGACGCAGGCGTTCCGGGCGGCGACGGACCGCGCGATGGAGTTCCAGGCCATGGCGGCGGCCCAGCTCGCCGACCCGCGACGGTTCGACCGGCTCACGCCCGCCGACATCGCCGAGCGGGCCGAGTGGACCGAGGACTACGCCAAGAAGATGGTCGAGTTCGGCAGGGACCTGCTGCGCGGCGTGGAGGGCGCGGGGACCGTCGACCCCGTGTGACCTCGCCCCGGGCACCCCGACACGGCATATGCCAGGACGGCGCGCAAGATACCCGCTCGCGTCCTGCTCTGTCCCGCCTTTCGGCAACCCAGCGATACCGGGCGCTCACCATCGGTAGATGTAGACGGCATGAGCAGCACACCGGACGCACTCTTCCAGGACGACCGCTGCGACGTCACCGGGGTCACCCGCGACGGCGCCGCCTGGCTCGCCTCCGCAGGAACGTATCCGCGCAGCACGCTCACCCTCTGGCGGGAGCGCCCGCAGGCCCCCGTGGTCCTGCCGTGCGGCTCGGTCTTCGACGTCGTCAGCGCGCCCGCCGTCTTCGGGCGCCGCATGCTCGACCGGCTGTGGAACGAGGGCCCCGGCTCCGGGCCCGTGGCCGCCCATCGCGGCCGGCTGCTGATGTTCGCCGCGCCGGGCACCGCCCAGCGGCTGCCCTCCCTCCTGCGCTGGGAGGACTTCGGCCGTACGGAGGGCATCCCGCCCCTGCTGTGCCACGGCGCCGGCGACGCGGTGACCGTCCCCGCCGCGACCGACGCGCGCACGGCCGCCGGGGCCCCGCGCGACTCCCGCTGGCTGGTGGCGCCGGACACCCGTAATCCCTGGTTACCGGGCCCGGAGGTGCTCCTCTGGGCGGCCGTGCGGGCGGCCCGGGCGACCGTGCGGATATCGATTTTTCCCCACGCCGATCAGGGTGCTAAGGTCTACGACGTCAGCAGGCGCCGCTAGCTCAGTTGGTTAGAGCAGCTGACTCTTAATCAGCGGGTCCGGGGTTCGAGTCCCTGGCGGCGCACAGACAGTGATAAGCCCCTCGCGCGAGCGGGGGGCTTCTCGCATGCTCGGGGCACGCTGTCCGCACTCCCTCGGGCGTACCGGCCCACGCGGCGCGTTCGTGATCCGGTCGCGCGACCCCGGGCCGGGCGCGGGCGCTACCCCACTGTCGTGATCCTCACCGTCCACGCCCCCGAGACGGACCGCCCCTCCACCTCCACGCGCACACCGTCCTCCGGCACGGTGAAGCTCTCGCCCAGCCCGACGGGCGCGTCCGCGAGCGGCGGATACACGGACTCCTCCCAGCACGCCTCGCTCCCCGGATGGGCGTCCACCACCTCCACGGGCCCGCCGCCGGACTCGGTGTGGCTGCGCACCCGGTAGACGAGCACGCCCTCCCGGCACGCCTGGACGTCGTTGCCCGCCGGGCTGCGGACCTCGAAGGCCAGCGCGCTGTCGGCCCCGGTGCGCACGACCGCGAGCTTGACGCCGTTGCCCAGCCCGAACCCCGGCACCGTGCCGGGCGTGCCGGAGAACCCGGGCGCCCCGGCGGCTCCCACCGGCACCGGGACGCCCGCGCCGGCCGCCAGCGGCTCCAGGGTGAGCCGTGTCGAACGGGAGCCCATGCCCCGTACGCACACCACCTGCCGGGGGTCCAGCCAGCCCAGCTTCCACTTGTGCCAGGCGAACAGGTCGGGTGCCATCCCGAACTGGCTGCCCATCAGGTCCCAGTCCCCGACGTAGGTGTCCCAGTCGCCCTTGCCGTCCACCGGGCGGTGGTAGAGGTCCGGCAGGTCGAACACGTGGCCGGTCTCATGGGCGAGGACCAGGCGGTCCGGCGGATGGTTCTCGAAGACCGTGACGACCCGCCGGATGTCCGCGCCGTCGGCCCGCAGCGGCGTCTCCAGGTTGACGACCTTCGTGGCGTCGGAGTCGACGCCGGGCGCGTCCGGGTCGGCGACGAAGTACACGATGTCGTAGCGGGAGAAGTCCACCTCCCGGTCCGCCACGGCGAGCGCGTCCCGCAGATAGGCGGCCCGGTCGGCGGCCCGCCAGTCACGCTGTATGGCGTACGCCGTGGACGGCTTCGGCATGCGCAGCCAGTGCCCCATCGGATGGGCGCGCAGGCTGAACCTGCCGTAGGAGGCGCGCTCGAAGAAGTGGCTGGTGACCGGGAAGTGGTCGGCGGCCAGTTCGGCGGGCGTGGTCTGCGGCGGGGAGTCCGGGAAGGACAGGAACACCATCACCGCGTCCAGCTTCCGGGTGGGCTGCGGATAGGCGGCGTTCCAGGTGTCCAGGCCCTCGGAGTGGTGCGCGTCGGTGCGGGCCAGGGCGCAGGGCGCCGCGTCGAGCGGTTCGGCGGACGAGGGGCCCGCGATCAGCGAGGTGGCCGCGAGCGCCGACATGGTGGTGAACACCGCGGCGGTGCTGCGCAGTCGGCGCCGGTCCCGCGGCAGGCCCGTCCCAGGGAGCAGGGGGAACTGACGCGGCACGACGACCTCCGGGAGCGGTTCGCGGGACACCGCACCCAGCCTGTGTCGGATTGTCGTACTACGTCCTGTTGGGCTGCACCGGACGGGTGAGAGTGCTCAACAACCGCCAGGGCGACACCCCGGTTCGCTCACGGAACGTCACAACTGGTCGGGGACCCCAAGAAGCCGTCCATGTGCGGGCAGAAACGATCTGGCGCGAGCGCGGCCCGTGTGGGAACACTGGGCAGTAGGTGGAAGGCCCCTGAGCCAGCCTCTATGATCGGCACACTTTCCTGACACTTTCCTGCACGGACACGGCCCGGCGACCGGATCGCCACCCGGCCACCCATTCCGATGAGACCCATCCGAAGATCGAGTGCACTGCGGGAGCGAGCGGTGAGCGGAACGTCCGAAGGGCCGGCGCCCGCGGCAGACCTCATCCGGCCGGCCGTCACAGAGAGTGGTGAACAGCCGTCCCCCGGTACCGGCGGGCCGCCCTACGCCGCCGTCTTCCGCGCCGCGCCGCTGGCGATGGCGACGGTCGACCCCGAGGGCCTGGTGACCGGGGCCAACCCCAGCTTCGCCGACCTGCTCGGCACCGGGGCCGACGAGCTGGCGGGGTCGGTCGCCGCCGACCTGGTCGACCTCGCCTCCGACGCGCGCACCTGGCACGCGTACCGGGAGGTGCTGCGCGGCCGGCAGGCCGAACTGCGCTGCACGCGCCGCCTCAAGCACCCTGACGGGCGCTCGCTGTGGGCGCGGGTCACCGTCGCGCCGCTGCCCGGCGAGGAGTCCGCCGGGGTCCTGCTGTCCGTCGCCGACATCAGCGCCCACCGCGAACTCCAGGCGCGGCTGCGGCACTTGCAGATGCACGACCCGGTGACACGGCTGCCCAACCGGACCCTCTTCTTCGAACGGCTGTCGGCCGCGCTGGAGGTGGAGTCGTACGACGACAGCGGCAGCACCGGACGGATCGGCCTGTGCTACCTGGACCTCGACGGCTTCAAGGCGATCAACGACACCCTCGGGCACCGCATCGGCGACAAGCTGCTGGCCGCCGTCGCGGAACGGCTCACGCGCTGCGCCGAGGAGGCCGGGCGCAGCCGGTCGGTCCCGCCGCTGGTCGCGCGGCTCGGCGGTGACGAGTTCGCGCTGCTCGTGGAGGACTCGACCGGCACCGACCAACTGGCCGACCTCGCCGAGTCGTTGCTGGAGGCCGTGCGGGAGCCGTTCGACCTGCCCGGCCGGCGGCTGTCGGTGTCGGCGTCGATCGGCGTCGTGGAACGGCACGCGGCCGGCACCACGCCGACCGCCCTGATGCAGGCCGCCGACACCACCCTGTACTGGGCGAAAGCCGACGGCAAGGACCGCTGGACGCTCTTCGACCCCGAGCGCAGCGCGCACCTCATCACCCGGCAGGCGCTCGCCGCCACGCTCCGGCCGGCCATCGAGCGCGGGGAGTTCGCGCTGGAGTACCAGCCGCTGGTGAGCATGGAGGACGGTCGGCTGCGCGGGGTCGAGGCGCTGGTCCGCTGGAACCACCCGCAGTTCGGCGTCCTGCAGCCGAATCGGTTCATCGGGCTGGCGGAGGAGGACGGCTCGATCGTGCCGCTCGGCCGCTGGATCCTCGCGACGGCCTGCCGGCAGGCCGTCGACTGGCAGACCGCCCACCCCGGCGAACCGCCGATCTTCGTCAGCGTGAACGTGGCCGTGCGCCAGGTCTGGGACTCCGACCTGGTGACGGACGTGGCCCGGATCCTGGAGGAGACGCGTCTCGAACCCCGTCTGCTCCAGCTGGAACTGACCGAGTCGGCCGTGATGGGCTCCGCCGGACGGCCCCTGCGGGACCTGCAGGCGCTCAGCGACATGGGAGTGCGCATCGCCATCGACGACTTCGGCACGGGCTACTCGAACCTGGCGTATCTGAGCCGGCTGCCGGTGTCCGTGCTGAAGCTGGACGGCGCCTTCGTCCGGGGCTTCCAGTACGAGGGCGACGACACGGCGGCGGTGACGCCCAACCCGGCCGACGAGGTGGTGGTCGAGGCGATGATCCAGCTCGCCCACCGGCTGGGCCTGACGGTCACCGCGGAGTGCGTGGAGACGCTGGCGCAGGCCTCACGGCTGCGGCGGATCGGCTGTGACACCGGCCAGGGCTGGCTGTACTCCCGGCCGGTGTCCCCGGACCGCATCTCCGAGCTGCTCGGCGTCAAGGTCTGACGGAACGCGTCAGGCCGCCGGCAGCCCGTAGGCGTCGGCGATGAGTTCGTAGGAGCGCAGCCGGACGTCCATGCCGGGGGCATTGCTCGTGAGCATCAACTCGTCGGCACCGGTGCGCTTCTGGAGGTCGTTCAGTCCGGCGCGGACCTCATCGGGCGTGCCGTGGACGATGTCGGCGTTCCAGGAGTCGGCGAAGTCGCGTTCCATCTCGGTGAATTCGTAGCGCTCCGCCTCCTCCACCGAGGGGACGAGGCCGGGCCGGCCGGTGCGCAGCCGGATCATGCTGAGCGCGGCGGCCTTGAGCTGGCGCCGGGCCTCCTTCTCGTCGTCCGTGGCGAGCGTGCCGACGCCGATGAGCGCGTACGGCCGGTCGAGGAGGGCGGAGGGCCGGAAGGTCTCCCGGTACAGGTCGAGCGCCGGGACGGTGTTGCGCGCCGAGAAGTGGTGGGCGAAGGCGAACGGCAGGCCGAGGACGCCGGCGAGCCGGGCGCTGAACCCGGAGGAGCCGAGCAGCCAGACCGGCGGCCGGTGGGTGGACTGGACACCGCCGGGCGAGGTCCCCTGCACGGGGCCGGGGACGGCGTGGATCCGCCGGTAGGGGTGCCCGTCGGGGAAGTCGTCGTCGAGGAAGCGGATCAGTTCCGCGAGCTGCTCGGGGAAGTCGTCGGCGCCCTCGTTGAGGTGGTCCGTGCGGCGCAGGGCCGCCGCGGTGGCGCCGTCGGTGCCGGGCGCGCGCCCGAGGCCGAGGTCGACGCGCCCCGGCGCCAGCGCCTCCAGGGTGCCGAACTGCTCGGCGATGACCAGCGGCGCGTGGTTGGGGAGCATCACGCCGCCGGAGCCGAGGCGGATGCGCCCGGTGTGGGCGGCGAGGTGCGCGAGGATCACGGCCGGGGAGGAGGACGCCACGCCCGGCATGGAGTGGTGCTCGGCGACCCAGTAGCGGTGGAAGCCGCGCGACTCGGCCAGCCGGGACAGCTCGACGCTGGTGCGCAGGGCGTCGGTGGCGGTGTGGCCGGCGCTGACCGTGACGAGGTCCAGCACGGACAGCGGCGTCGGTGCCGTGCCGTGTGTCGTGCCCCGGATCCCGTCGGCCCCGGTGTCGTCTGCGGCCACGTCTTC
Organism: Streptomyces sp. NPDC046859; assembly: GCF_040645135.1. Taxonomy (NCBI): domain Bacteria; kingdom Bacillati; phylum Actinomycetota; class Actinomycetes; order Kitasatosporales; family Streptomycetaceae; genus Streptomyces; species Streptomyces sp. NPDC046859. The sequence goes on along the minus strand of NZ_JBEYXR010000001.1, from coordinate 134,184 downwards.
CTCCTGCGTATCGCCGTGCGGTGTGCGTAGGGCGGTAACAGGAGGGGGTCTCCGCTTTATTCCCGGGCCCCGCGGCGGGCCGCCGGACGGGTCACACCTGCACGATCGGCTCCCGGGTGAACAGCGTGCCGAGGGCCGGAGCGTTCACCCGGCGGTCGGTGAGCCGCAGCGCCTCCCAGACGGTGACCTGGTTGGCGGTGAGAACCGGCTTGCCGAGCGTCTCCTCCAGGGCGGGGACGTGGGAGGCGGTGTGCAGGGCGGTGTCCGGCAGGAGGACCGCCTCGGCGTCGGCGTGGTCGGCCTCCCGCGCCAGCGCGAACAGCTCCTTCTCCCCCCAGGTCGCGACCTCGGCCGCGGTGGCGGCCCCGGCGCCGCGCACCGCGACGACGTCCGCGCCGCCGGCCCGGAGGAACTGGGCGAAGAGCCCCGCCACCTCGTCCGGGTAGGTCGCGCCGACCGCCACCCGGTGCACCCCGAGCTCACGCATGGCGTGCACGAAGGCGAACGACGTCGACGACGCAGGCATGCCCGCCGCCTGGGCCAGGGAGCGCACCTGGTCGTGGGCGCCCTCCCAGCCGTACACGAAGCTGCCGCTGGTGCACGCCCATACGACCGCCTCGGCACCGGTGAGCCGCAGCTCCTCGATGCCCGAGGCCAGCTGCTCGGCGGACCCCGTCCTCAGCGGCGCGTCCACCCGGTGCGCGTCCTCACCGATGTCGGTGTGCACCACGTCGAGCCGGATGTCGCTGGCGAGCAACTGCTCGACGCGCGGGTAGTCGTCCTCGGCGAAGTGGCCCGGGTAGAGGAATCCCAGTGCGGTCATGTCGGCCTTTCTGCTGGTCGGTGCTCACGTCGGGCTGCTACTGCTGTTCCTGTTCGGGCACGTCCGGCACGTCCGGGAGGACCTGGCCGCCACGCGCCGCCGGATCGATCAGCGCCTGATACGGTCCCACCGCGCGGGTACCCAACCGGCGCAGCGCAGCCCACATCGTCACCTGGTTGGCCGAGATCACCGGTATGCGCAGCTCCGCCTCCAGCTGCGGGAGCGTGGGTGGGCAGGTTGGTGCAGCTGATGAACAGCGCGTCGGGCGCGGCGCGCACGGCCCGGCGGGCCATCTCGGCCACCTCCCGGTACGGCACCTTCCCGATGTGCCGGGTCAGCCCCATGTACGCGCACCCCGCGACGGTGAACCCGGCCTCCGCCACGTACTCCTCCAGGGCCCGTGTCACCGAGTCGGTGTACGGCGTCACCAGCGCCACCCGGCGGACCCGCAGCTCGGTCAGCGCCTCCAGCAGCGCCCCGGAGGTGGTCACCGCGGGCACCGCGCCGGCCCGGGTCATGGCCTCGCACAGCGCCCGCTCGCCGCGTTGCGGGCGGGGTCCGCCGAGGACGGAGAGGTCCATGGCGTCCATGGCGGGCACCGTCCTCACTACGAGACACGGCTGATCAACGGACCGTGCGTGCACCCGTGTTGACGAAGGTAGGTTCGGGTGCGAGCGTGGTCAAACCTCGCATGTCAGACGGTCCGTACCCGCACGTGGACCCCGCGCGACCGCACCCGCGCCCTCCCAGGAGCCGGCCCTCGGCCCCCGCCGCCTCACACCTCCGGAGAAGCGACCCCGCATGACCCCACCCGTCCCGTCCGCGTCCCGGCCCACACTCCTCGTGCTCGACGCGGACCCCCCGCCCCGCCTGGGCCGTCTCACCGGACGGGTCCGGGTCGAGCACGCGGACGCCGGCACGCTCGCCGCCCGGCTCCCGCAGGCGGACGTCCTGCTCGTCTGGGACTTCACCTCGCACGCCGTGCGCCACGCCTGGCCCGGCGAGGGACCCCGGCCGCGCTGGGTGCACACCGCGAGCGCGGGCGTGGACCATCTGATGTGCCCGGAGCTCACCGCGTCCGACACCGTGGTCACCAACGCGCGCGGGATCTTCGACCAGCCGATCGCCGAGTACGTGGCCGCGCTGGTGCTGGCGATGGCCAAGGACCTGCCGCGGACCCTGGACCTCCAGCGCGCCCGGGAGTGGCGGCACCGCGAGGGGCAGCAGGTGGCGGGCACCCGCGCCTGTGTCGTCGGGTCCGGTCCCATCGGCCGGGCGATCACCCGCACCCTGAAGGCGCTGGACGTCACGACCGCGCTGGTGGGCCGCGTCCCGCGGACCGGCATCCACGGCCCCGAGGACCTCGACCGGCTGATCGCGCGCGCCGACTGGGTGATCGCGGCGGCACCGCTGACCGAGCAGACCCGCGGCATGTTCGACCTGAGGCGCTTCGGCGTCATGCAGCCCTCGGCCCGGTTCATCAACGTCGGGCGGGGGCAGCTCGTCGTCACGGAGGCGCTGGCCGAGGCGCTGGCGAAACGCTGGATCGCGGGGGCGGCGCTCGACGTCTTCGAGCACGAACCCCTCGGCCCGGACAGCCCGTTGTGGCAGGCGCCCGGGCTGCTCGTCTCGCCGCACATGAGCGGGGACACGGTGGGCTGGCGCGATCGGCTCGGCGCCCAGTTCGTGGAGTTGTACGAGCGCTGGGAGGCGGGCAGACCGCTGCTGAACGTGGTGGACAAACGGCGCGGGTACGTCCCCGGACGCTGAACCGCGCACGGACCCGAGCCTGGAGGGCGCATGACGGACCTCGCCGGACTGACCGCCGTACAACTCCTCGACGGATACCGCACCGGGCGGTTCGACCCGGTCGACGCGACCCGCGCCGCGCTGGAGCGGGCCGAGCGGCTCCAGCCACGGGTCACGCGTTCGTCCGGCTGACGGCCGAGGATGCTCTCGCGCGGGCCGCCGAGGCCGCACGGCGGTGGCGGCACGGCACACCGGCCGGGCCGCTGGACGGTGTGCCGGTCACGGTGAAGGACATCCTGCTGATGCGGGGCACGCCGACGCTGCGCGGCTCCCGGACGGTCCCGGAGCGGGGCCGCTGGGACGAGGACGCGCCGTCGGTGGCCCGGTTGCGCGAGCAGGGCGCCGTGTTCCTCGGCAAGACGACCACGCCCGAGTTCGGCGGGTCAGAGCCTGCGGAAGCGCAGTGACTCCCCCGCGGCCCCCGAGCGCCACAGGTCGTTGCAGCCCTCGGCCATCCGCTCCAGACCGTCCACGACCCGGCCCCAGACGATGCCGGGCACCCAGCCGACGTCACCGTTGAGCAGCAGCGGCTCCGACGGGGCGAGGGGCGGGAAGAGTGCGTAGACCTCGTTTCGCGCGTACTTGGCGTGGTACACGTCGCCCGACAGGGGCCGCGCGTCCCAGACGGCGGCACAGGTACGCGGACGCGGTCGTCCAGGAGCTCGGCCCTGCAGTGAATACCGCGTTCGACCAGCGACACCTCGATGAACCAGTCATGGGTTCCAGGGTGCATACTCCGCATGGTCTCGGGTAGCCGCGCCGCCATGGCTCCACCTAATGGGAACGACAGAGACACCTCGGGGACCACACGCCGGTCGCTGCTCGCGGGGGTGGCGGCGCTCGGTGGGCTGGGGGCCGCGGGCTGCTCACGCGTGGCCACGGCGTCGACGAAGCACGGCGGTGACCTGCTCGAACGGCTGCGTGCGGCGGGCGTGGTCCGGCTCGGCATCGCCGGTGAGATCCCCTTCGGATACATCGACAGGAACGGCGAACTGACCGGCGAGGCGCCTGAGTTGGCGCGTGTCATCTTCCAGCGGCTGGGCGTCGGCCGGGTCCAGCCGGTCCCCACGGAGTTCGGCTCGCTCATACCCGGCCTGAACTCCCAGCAGTTCGACGTCGTCGCGGCCGGGATGTACGTCAACCCCGAGCGCTGCGAGCAGGTCATCTTCTCCGACCCCGACTACCAGATGCTCGACTCCTTCATCGTGCGCAAGGGCAACCCGATGGGCCTGCGCGACTACAAGGACGTCGTCGAGAAGAAGGCCAGGTTCGCCACCGGCACCGGCTACGCGGAGATCGCGTACGCCGTCGAGGCCGGGTACGAGGAGAGCGATATCCTGATCGTCCCCGACCAGGTCGCCGGCCTGAACGCCGTCGAGGCCGGACGGGTCGACGTCTTCGCCGGGACCGCGCTGACCACCCGCGAGGTGGTGAAGAGGTCCTCCAAGGCGGAGGCCACGGAACCCTTCAAGCCGCTCGTGGACGGCCAACCGCACGTCGACGGCGGCGCGTTCGCGTTCCGGCCCACCGAGACCAAGCTCCGGGACGCCTTCAACCGCGAACTGGCCGAGCTCAAGAAGAGCGGTGAACTGCTCCGCATCCTGAAGCCCTTCGGTTTCACCGAGGACGAGATGACGGATCTGACCGCGAAGGAGCTGTGCGGCGGATGACCTCAGGACTCTGGGAACTCGTACTCAAGGGCATATGGGTCACGGTCCAGCTGCTCGTCCTCAGCGCGCTGCTGGCGACCGCCGTGTCCTTCGTGGTCGGCATCGCGCGCACGCACCGGCTCAAGGTCGTGCGTTTCCTGGCGGGCTTCTACACCGAGGTGTTCCGCGGGACCTCGGCGCTGGTGATGATCTTCTGGGTGTTCTTCGTGCTGCCGCCCGCCTTCGGCTGGCAGCTGGTGCCGCTGTGGGCGGGTACCCTCGCCCTCGGCCTGACCTACGGCGCCTACGGCTCGGAGATCGTGCGCGGTGCCCTCGGCGCGGTCGACCCGGCCCAGCGCGAGGGCGGGATCGCGCTCAGCTTCACACCCTGGCAGCGGATGAGGCTCATCCTGCTGCCGCAGGCCGTGCCGGAGATGATCCCGCCGTTCTCCAACCTGCTCGTGGAGCTGCTGAAGGGCACCGCCCTGGTGTCGATCATGGGCATGGGCGACCTTGCGTTCAGCGGCAACCTGGTGCGCCTCGCGCTCCAGGAGAGCGCGGAGATCTACACCTACATCCTGCTCATCTACTTCCTGATCGCCTTCCTGCTCACCCGGACGATGCGCGGACTGGAGAAGCGGCTGAAGGCCGGGGTCGGCAGGGCGCCGAAGAAGGAGACCGCCGCCGTGCGCGTGCCCGAGGGAAGTGGTGTCTCGTGAAGTGGGACTGGAGCGCCGTCTCCGACTTCATGCCGTACTTCTGGGACGGACTGCTGGTCACCCTGCAGATCCTGGTCCTGGGCTCGCTGATCTCCTTCGCGCTGGGACTGGTGTGGGCGCTGCTCATGCGGGTGCCCACGCGCTGGGTGACCTGGCCGGTGGGCGCCGTCACGGAGTTCGTCCGCAACACCCCGCTGCTGGTGCAGCTGTTCTTCCTCTTCTACGTGCTGCCCGAGTGGGGGATCACCGCCTCGGCGCTGACCACCGGCGTCTTCGCCATCGGGCTGCACTACTCGACGTACACCATGCAGGTCTACCGGGCCGGGATCGAGGCCGTGCCGGTGGGCCAGTGGGAGGCGGCGACGGCGCTGAACCTGCCGCTGCGCCGCACGTGGACCGTGGTGATCCTGCCGCAGGCCGTCCGCCGGGTGGTGCCCGCGCTCGGCAACTACGTCATCTCGATGCTGAAGGACACGCCCCTGCTGATGGCGATCACCGTGCTGGAGATGCTCGGCGAGGCACGGCTGTTCGCCCAGCAGAACTTCCAGTTCACCGAGCCCCTGACGGTGATCGGCGTTGCCTTCATCGTCATCTCCTACCTGGCCTCCCTTGCCCTGCGAGCCCTGGAGCGACGCCTTGTCCACTGACACCCACGCCCCGTTCGAGAAGAAGCCCGAGCGCGCCCGGGACGACGCGGCCCCGCGCGGCACCGGCGAACTGATCCGCCTGGAGCAGGTCACCAAGCGGTTCGGCGACCACACCGTCCTGGACCACCTGGACTTCTCCGTGGACGCCGGCAAGCACGTCACCCTCATCGGCCCGTCCGGATCGGGCAAGACCACGATCCTGCGGCTGCTGATGACCCTGCTGAAGCCGGACGAGGGCCGGATCACCGTCGACGGGGACCAGCTGTATCCGGCCGGCGAGAAGCAGGTCCGGGAGATCCGCAAGAAGATCGGGATGGTCTTCCAGCAGTTCAACCTGTTCCCGAACATGACCGTGCTGCGGAACATCACCGAGGCCCCGGTCACTGTCCTCGGCATGTCCAAGGACGAGGCGGAGGCGCGGGCGCGGGAGCTGCTGGAGATGGTGGGCCTGACCGACAAGCGCGACGCCCGCCCGACGCAGCTGTCCGGCGGTCAGCAGCAGCGGGTGGCGATCGCACGGGCCCTGGCCATGCGGCCGCAGGTGCTGCTGCTCGACGAGGTGACGTCGGCGCTCGACCCGGAGCTGGTCGCGGGCGTCCTCGACGTGCTGCGGGACATCGCGCGCAGCACGGACATCACCATGCTCTGCGTGACGCACGAGATGAACTTCGCCCGGGACATCTCCGACCAGGTCATGATGTTCGACTCCGGCCGGGTGATCGAGTCCGGCAGCCCGGAGAAGATCTTCAACGACCCCGAGAACGAGCGCACGCGGGAGTTCCTCGGCGCTGTCCTGTGACGTCGCCCGGTCCCATGACGGTGGCATGTGCCAGTGTGTCGATGCCGCAGTTGAGGGCACCGGAATCTCGTCAACGACCGCTCGACACGGTCCCCTTGGCCGCTATCGTGAAGGGGACCGGACCAGACCCGCATCGGGAAGCACTGTGCGACCGCAGGGGGGACCGTGGCGCTGCAGCACGAGCCGAGGACGCCGTACCACGCGGCACAGGGCGCCCTGCGCGTCCTGGAGACCGTGGTCCGTCACGGCACCGGAGTCACCGGCACCGAGCTCGCCCGGCAGACCGGCATCGGCCCGGAGCGCCTGACCGGCCTCCTGCGGATGCTGCGCCGGGAGGAGTACGTCGAGCAGGTGACGGACGGGGCGTACGTCGCCGGGGAGGCGCTGGCCCGCCTCGGCTCCGCGGAGAGCCGGGCGCGGGCGCTGCGGGAGAACCTGCAGCGCACCCTGGACCGGTTGCGCGACTCGGTCGGCGCGGCCGTCTACGTCAGCCGGTACGTCGACGGGGAGATCCGCATCGACCAGTTCGCCGCCGGCCCGGCCACCCCCGTGGTCAACGAGTGGGTCGACTTCCGCTACTCGGCGCACGCCACGGCGATCGGCAAGAGCCTGCTCGGGCAGCTCGACCACAACGGGCGGCGCGACCATCTGTCCCGGCACAAGATGGCCCGGCTCACCTCGCGCACGATCACCAGCGACAAGGTGCTGCTGTCCCGCCTGGAGTCCCAGCCGCCGACGGTCCCGCACCTCGACCTGCAGGAGTACGCGGTGGGCACGGTCTGCGCGGCCGTGCCGATCACGGCCGGTTCGTCCGTCGGCTGCCTGGCCCTGTCGCTCCCGGTACGCCACGCCCACCGGCTCCGCCAGGCGGCGGACGCCCTCAACCGGAACGCGGCACCGGTACTCCTGTCCCTGGCGATCTAGGTCCCGGGCGGGTGGTCAGAAGCACCCCTCCGGACCGGGTAGTATTTTCTTCGTCGCCAGCCGCGGGAGCAGTGAGAACGCGGTCGGCGTGAGTCATGCGCCGCTAGCTCAGTTGGTTAGAGCAGCTGACTCTTAATCAGCGGGTCCGGGGTTCGAGTCCCTGGCGGCGCACACCGGAAGGGCCTCTCGTGGGAGCGAGGGGCCCTTCGACATGTGCGGATTGCCCTGATTCTCACGGCGTCATCGTGACCCCGTCGATGACCACCGTGTCGCCGGTCTCGCCCGTGTTCCCGCCGGAGCCGAACTCGGCCGACATCCCGTGGTACGTGATCATGAAGGCGACGCAGATCACCGCGGCCGCGCCGAGGACGGCCAGGACGCCGAGGGTGGATGCCGCCAGCCCGGCGCGTCCCGGCCTGCGTGCCGTGGCGGCGACCCGGGCGCCCTCCGTGTAGTGGACGGTGACGATGTCGCCCTCCACCGTGGTCGCCGGGCCGTCCTCCTCCTCGAAGCGGATGACGCGGCCGTCACGCGCGGTGAACTCGTACACGTGGTGCAGCGTCGTGTGCACGGAGGTGTCGCGCCCGCCGCCGTGCGTCGTCGTGAACGTCCGCAGACAGCGGCCCTCGGCCGTCAGCCCGCTGTTCCAGGCGGCGCGGATCTGCCACGAGCGGCGGGTCACGCGGAACCCGATGAAGAGCACGACGGCCAGGATCAGGCAGGGCACGACATAGAAGATCGCATCCATGATGAAGGTCCCCCGAGGTCACGGCCGGCCTCGAACGGCCGGCGTGGCAGGAACCTACCCACGCCGGCCGGGACACTGACTCAAGGGAACCTCAGAAGGTGACGTCCGAGCACGCGTAGAACGCGTTGCCGGTGTCCGCGATCGTCCACACCGCGAGGATCACGTGGTGGCCGCTCAGCCCGGTCGGCAGCCGGCCGCTGTGCGAGAGCGTGGACGGCGGGCGCTGGCCGTTGTACGGGACCGTGAAGAACGGCGTCAGGTTGAGGTCGGAGCGGGACAGGTTGTGGTTCTGGTTCCAGCCCTGCTTGGTGACGTAGTACCGGAAGTCGGTCGTGGCGTGCATGGCCGTGAACTGCCAGCGGAACGTGTAGTTCTGACCGCCGGTGACCTTGGTGGTGGGCCAGGCGGCCCCGGACGGCGTCTTCGGCGCGCTCAGCTGGCTGAACTGGCCGAGTCCGCCGTTGCAGATCTGCCCGTCGGCAGGTCCGCCGCCGGGGAAGCCCTTCGGGCCCTCGACGCTCTGCGGCTCCCACTGGATGGACCCGCAGTTGGCGACAGTGCCGTTCTGACACAGCTTCTGGCGGCTGACGGGGAGGTCGGTGTACCCGTGCCCGCTCGCACCCTGGGTGGACAGGGCGAGAGCTCCGGCCGTGGTGAGTCCGAGCGCGGCGGCGTACAGCTTGGTCCTTCTGCGCATACTGCTGCTCCTGGGAACGTGGGGGAAGTTCGACGAGCTTGCAGGTCTAGACCAAGCCCCAGATTATTGCTGACGCTTGAACATGTCCATACCAATAGCGGGCTCTGTTCGACACCCCGTCAGCCGGCCGTCTCGCCCCGCCCCGCGCAGAACGCCACCGTCAGGTCCTTCACCAGCGCCTTGCGTTCGTAGTCGTCCAGGTCGACCAGGCCCCGCGTGGTCAGCCGGGTCACCGTGTCCTCCACCGAGTCCACGACCGAGGTGAGCACGGTCGCCCGGTTCTGGGCGTCCAGCACGGCGATCCGGCGCCGGTTCATGGCCGCGGCCACCTCGGGGGCGTACTCCACCCGCAGCGGCCGGACCGAGAACACCTCGAGCCCCACCGCCCCGGCGTCCCGCACCACCAGCCGGGTCAGCGCGTCCCCGGACGCCTCCACCGCGCCCCGGGAGGCGCCCGGCATCTCCACCGGGACCCGGGCCAGCGCCGCCTCCACGCATTCGCGCAGATACGACTCGTGGTCCTCGACCGCGAGCGTGGCCCGCGCGGTGTCCCGTACCCGCCACACCACCAGGACGACCGCCCGCAGCGCGACCCCGCTGCCGTCGGCCGCCTGCATCGGCTCGCTGCGCCAGTGCCGCAGCCGTACGTCGACCCGGCGGCGCAGCAGCAGCGGGTTGACCCACAGCAGACCGGTGCGCCGTACGGTCCCCCGGTAGCGGCCGAACAGCCCCAGCACCCAGGCCCCGCCGGTCCGCCCGCGCGCCAGCCCGCCGAAGCCGAACAGGCCGAGCGCCCCGGCACCGGTGTACGCCGCCCACTGCGGCGGTCCGAGCCCGGCCCCGGCCGACGCCTGGAGTCCCAGCGCGTGCACGGCCGCCGCGGGCAGCACCCCCGCCCACCACGAGGTGACCAGCGCCCCGGCCGCCGCGCACACTCCGGCGATCAGGCCGACCGCGCCCGGCAGCACCCGGGCGGGCCGCTCCACCAGCTCCGGGTCGACCCGGAGGTCGGGCCGGGGCTTCGGCTGCACCGGCCGGCGCACCCGGGGCTGCTCCCCGGTGCCCTGCCGGCGGGCCACGACCGTCGGGCGCAGCGGCACCGGCACCGGATCCGGTTCGTCGCGGAAGAGCAGATGGACGGGGATCTCGGTGGTCGCCTCGTTCTGGATCAGCCGTGCGGGCCGCACGGGGGCCTTGGCCGGCCCGTCGAGCCCGTCGAGCCCGTCGGGCTCCGGGGTGTGGGAAGTGGTCGTGGTCATGCGTTGCCTCCAGCCTCCGCGCCAGATGCGTCACAGGGGATGAGGGTGCGGCGCCCGGCGCGCGCACCCGGTGTCCGGACCGCCCCTCGGTCCGGTGCGCGCTTTCGCGCGCCGGGTCCGGCTACGCGAACAACCGCCGCCAGGTCTCAGGCCCCGGGTAGCCGTCCGCCGCGCCGCCCCGCCAGCCCTGGGCGCGCTGGAAGGCCTCGACGGCACGACGGTCGGCATCGCCCCAGCGCGGCCCCGGCCCGGACCTGTAGTACGTGCCGAACCCCTTCTCCACCAGCCGCTCGCCGAGCCTGGTGACGTACATGTTCTCCGCGCCCGGCCGGAACGCGGCCCGTCCCGGATAGCCGGGCACCCCGTGGGACGCGGGCTGCTCCGGCGCGCCCGCCCCGCCGTGGACGTCCTTACCCCGACCGGTGACCAGCAGCTTCCAGGTCGCCTGGCCGGGCAGCCCGTCCGCGTCCTGGCCCCGCCAGCCCTGCGCCCGCTGGAACGCCTGGGTCGCGCGGCGGTCGGCGTCCGTCCAGCGCGGTCCGGGGCCCGAGGCGTAGTACCGGCCGGCGCCGCGTTCGACGAGCATGCGGCCCAGCCGGGTGACGTGCTTGTTGTTGGCGCCGGGACCGAAGTAAGCACGCCCCGGGTAGGGCGCCGCACTCGCCGGTTCGGCCGGCCGCTGCGGCTGCGGTTGCCCGGGCTTCGGCTGCTCCGGCCCGGCGGTGTCCGGCTTCGCCCCCGCCGTGCCCTTCACCAGCCCCTTGTAGCGGTAGGCGACATAGCTGTCGGAGTGGCTCCAGTAGGCGTACGGGGTGGTCTGGCGGCGCGCGTGCGGGGGCGCCGACTCGTAGGCGACGTAGGAGGAGTGGGTGTGGTCCGTCCAGCCGCCGAAGATGACGACGTGCGAACCCTTCTGGGGGTCCGCCGGATTGTGGAACAGCAGAATGTCGCCGGGCTCGAGATCCTCCTTCTTGATGCGGACGCCGTACTGGGCGAGGCTTCCCGTCCATTCGTTCCCGGGCAGGCTCCAGGCCATCGAGACGAATCCGGAACAGTCCTGCCGGTATCCGTCCGACCAGAATTTGTACATGCTGTACGGAACCTTCGCCGCGACCCATTTCTTCGCCCGGTTGATGATCTCCGTACGGGTGGTGGCGGGGGTCTCCGTCCCGGCGGCCGGTGTGGCGGGCGTGCCGCCGGGACCATGCAGCGGAGCCTGGCGGCCCTGCGGGGTACTGGGCTCGTCACCTGCGGGGACGCCCGGCCGGTCGGGCGCCTCGGGTGCCGCCGCGGCGGCCGTGTGGGCGGCGGCGAGGGTGCTGGACGCGGCGGCGGCGAGTACCAGGGCCCGGTGGGCCGCCGGGTGGCGGCCGGTCGTGGAATGCGGCAGGACGCGCCGCCAGTGGACGCATCCCGGGCAGTCGCAGTCACTCGCCGGATCGAATTCCTCGAACACCGGAGTCCGAGTTTCCATGCGATTCCCTTCACACTCCAGTCGGAACATTCCTCGGCTGTGCACCTCGCCAGTTTCCCAACTGTCGTCCGCACCCGCATGTTGACGGTCCGAATGGTTTACAGGCCCCTCCCCCGGCCCCGGCGCCCCGCGGAGGGCGGTCGGAGGCACCGGCGAAGGTCATGTAGAGTGGCGGCGTCAGCAGGCGCCGCTAGCTCAGTTGGTTAGAGCAGCTGACTCTTAATCAGCGGGTCCGGGGTTCGAGTCCCTGGCGGCGCACAGACGGTCCGGAAGCCCCTCGCTCGCGCGAGGGGCTTCCGGCGTTCCGGCACCCATGTGTCCACGACGGCCACACAGGACCTCCACAGCTGCCACAATGAGCGCGTATGACCGGTAAACACCGCGTTTCGCATCTTGCGATCATGCGGACCCGCGTAGAACCCTGGGGTGGGGTTTTTCACGATGCTGCGCATACGCGGCAGTTGGGGGGCAAGGAGCCGGTTGCCGGTTTTCGGGGGAGCAGGGGCCCCGTTTTCACGACCGCATGCCGAGGGGGGCATGATGCAACCGGAAGGTCGCGTTTCCATGTCTAACGTGTGGAAGATGTGGTGACCGCGGCCCGCCACTGATACGCCTGTGAAGGTCGAGGGGGATCGGCACAGTCGTAAACGGAACCGACATACACGCGGTGACCTGCGTGTGGGGGGATGACTCATGACGTCGACGCCGACGGGCGCCCGGCGGGACTTCGACCCGTCACAGACCACCCAGTTGAGGGTGCCAACGCACCGGACCGGGGCCTTTCGCCGGATAAAGAAGACGCTGCCGAAGTACGACTACGAGCACTACAGCCGGCTGGCCGGTCCCCTCACCCAGCCCGACCCGAACAAGCCGTACCGGGTCCAGTACCGCTCGCTGATCTCGCAGGAGCCGCACCGCATCCGGGTCGCCCTGATGCTGGCCGCGGCCCCGGTGCTCTCGCTGGTCCTGCTCTTCTGGCTGCTGCAGCCCGAGCACTGGACCGAGCGGGACTACCCCGCCTTCGACTGGCTGCCGGCGCTCGACATCGTGATGCTCGTCTCGATCGGCCTGATCGAGTTCTTCCGCTGCATGAACGTCCTCTCCAACGCGCACGCCACGCTGGTCGCCCGCGACCCGATCCCGGTGGTGCCGGAGACCGGGACGAGAGTCGCCTTCCTCACCTCCTTCGTGCCCGGCAAGGAGCCGCTGGAGATGGTGACCAGAACCCTGGAGGCGGCCGTCAAGCTGCGCCACCGGGGTCTGATGCACGTCTGGCTGCTCGACGAGGGTGACGACCCCGAGGTCAAGGAGGTGTGCGCCCGCCTCGGTGTGCGCCACTTCTCCCGCAAGGGCGTCGCCAAGTGGAACCAGGCCAAGGGCCCGCACCGCGCCAAGACCAAGCACGGCAACTACAACGCCTGGCTCGACGCCCACGGCGACGACTACGACTTCTTCGCCTCCGTCGACACCGACCACGTGCCGCTGCCCAACTACCTGGAGCGGATGCTCGGCTTCTTCCGCGACCCGGACGTCGGCTTCGTCATCGGCCCGCAGGTCTACGGCAACTACGACAACTTCGTCACCAAGGCCGCCGAGTCCCAGCAGTTCCTCTTCCACGCCCTCATCCAGCGCGCGGGCAACAAGTACGGCGCGCCGATGTTCGTGGGTACGTCGAACGCCGTACGCATCAAGGCGCTGAAGCAGATCGGCGGCCTGTACGACTCGATCACCGAGGACATGGCGACGGGCTTCGAGATCCACCGCCACAAGAACCCGGCCACGGGCCGCAAGTGGCGCTCGGTCTACACCCCGGACGTGCTCGCCGTCGGTGAGGGCCCGAGCGCCTGGACGGACTTCTTCACCCAGCAGATGCGCTGGTCGCGAGGGACGTACGAGACGATCCTCAAGCAGTACTGGAAGGGCTGGTACTCGCTGCCGCCGAGCAAGCTCTTCAACTACACGATGATGATCATCTTCTATCCGATGTCGGCCCTCAACTGGATCCTGGCCGCGCTGAGCTGCGCGCTGTTCCTGGGCCTGGGCGCCTCGGGTGTGAACATCGACCCCACGATCTGGCTGATGCTGTACGGCAACGCCTCGGCCCTCCAGATCGGCCTGTACGTCTGGAACCGCCGCCACAACGTCTCGCCGCACGAGCCGGAGGGCTCCGGCGGTGTGGCCGGCATGGTGATGTCCGCGCTGTCGGCGCCGCTGTACGCGAAGGCCCTGATCGACTCGGTGCTGCGCAAGAAGAGCAAGTTCGTGGTCACGCCCAAGGGCGACTCCGCGAGCCCCGACCGCTGGTTCGGCACCTTCCGGTACCACTGGTACTTCATCGCGATCTTCGGCGCCTCGATCACGGCGGGATTCGTCTACGGACACTCCCACCCGGCGATGATCATCTGGGCGACGTTCGCCATGCTGATCACCGCGACGCCGATTTTCGCCTGGCGCTACATGCTGCGGCAGGAGAAGAAGAAGCCCGCCGCGCACGCTGCCCGGTCCGCCGGGAGCGGGCAGCAGGACGCGGCACCGGCAGCCGGCCCGGCGGTGCCGTACCAGCCGCAGCCGCTGCCGTCGCACGCCACGCCGCACGCGCCCCACGGCCAGCAGAAGCCGACCTGGGCCGCGTCGGGCGGTGGCGGCGGCAACGACCAGACGATGCAGATCGCCCTTGGTGGACTTGGGGGACGTAAGGAATGAACGACCGTGCAGGCCGCCGCCGCGCCCGTCGACTCGCGATAGGCACGGCGGTGGTGCTCGCGCTGGCCGGAATGAACGGGCCGTGGCTCTATCGCGTCGGCACCGAGAAATACCACCAGTACCAGATCAACAAACCCGAGTACAAAGCCGCGAACGGCAAGTGGGAGATCGTCGAGTTTCCCGAGGAGTACCGCCAGAACACGATTCACGCGGCGCTCCTGCACACCGGCAAGGTGCTGCTCATCGCGGGCTCGGGCAACAACCAGGACAACTTCGACGCGAAGCAGTACGACACCCGGATCTGGGACCCGGTCAAGGGCACCATCAAGAAGGTGCCGACGCCGAACGACCTGTTCTGCACGGGCCACACCCAGCTGTCCAACGGCAACCTGCTGATCGCGGGCGGCACCAAGCGGTACGAGAAGCTCAAGGGTGACGTCACCAAGGCCGGCGGCCTGATGATCGTCCACAACGAGAACCCGGACCAGCCGATCACACTGCCCGCGGGCACCAAGTTCACCGGCAAGGAGAACGGCAAGACGTTCGTCTCCAAGGACCCGGTGCTGGTGCCGCGCGCGAAGAAGGTGTTCGACAAGGTCACCGGCGAGTTCCTGCGCAACGACCCCGGTCTCGGCCGGATCTACGTCGAGGCGCAGAAGCAGGGCACCAGGTACGAGACGGGCACCCAGGACAACTACCGGATCCAGGGCCTGTCCGGCGTGGACGCGCGCAACACCTACGGCATCGCGCAGAAGCTCGCCCTCGACAAGAAGGACTTCCAGGGCATCCGGGACGCCTACGAGTTCGACCCGGTGGCCGAGAAGTACATCAAGGTCGACCCGATGCACGAGGCCCGCTGGTACCCGACGCTCACGACCCTGGGCGACGGCAAGATCCTCAGCGTCTCCGGTCTCGACGACATCGGGCAGCTCGTGCCGGGCAAGAACGAGGTGTACGACCCGAAGACCAAGAAGTGGACGTACCTCGACAAGACCCGGCAGTTCCCGACGTACCCGGCGCTGTTCCCGCTGCAGAACGGCAAGATCTTCTACTCGGGTTCGAACGCCGGCTACGGTCCCGACGACGTGGGCCGTGAGCCTGGCATCTGGGACGTGGACACCAACAAGTTCACCAAGCTGCGCGGCCTGAGCGACGCGAACCTGATGGAGACGTCCGGCACGGTGCTGCTGCCGCCGGCGCAGGACGAGAAGTACATGGTGGTCGGCGGCGGTGGCGTCGGCGAGTCCAAGGAGTCCAGCGAGAAGACCCGGCTGATCGACCTGAAGGACGACAACCCCGAGTTCGTGGACGGGCCGTCGCTGGAGAAGGGCACGCGCTACCCGCAGACCTCGGTGCTGCCGGACGACACGGTGCTGGTGTCGGGCGGTTCGGAGGACTACCGGGGCCGCGGCGACTCCGACATCCTCCAGGCGCACCTGTACCGGCCGGGCGCCCAGGAGCTCGACCGGGTCGCCGACCCGCTGGTGGGACGCAACTACCACTCGGGCTCGATCCTGCTGCCCGACGGCCGCGTGATGTTCTTCGGCTCGGACTCGCTCTACGCCGACAAGGCCAACACCAAGCCGGGCAAGTTCGAGCAGCGCATCGAGATCTACACGCCGCCGTATCTGTACCGGGACGCGCGCCCGTCGCTGTCGGGGGGCCCGCAGACGATCAAGCGCGGCGGGAAGGGCACGTTCAGCTCGCGGCACGCCTCGTCCGTGAAGAACGTACGGCTGATGCGGCCGAGCGCGTCCACGCACGTCACGGACGTGGACCAGCGGTCGGTGAAGCTGGACTTCCAGGCGTCGGGCGACAAGCTCACGGTGACCGTGCCGACGAACCGGAACCTGGTGCCGTCGGGCTGGTACATGCTCTTCGTGACGGACGACCAGGGCACGCCGTCCGAGGCGCAGTGGGTCCGGGTGCCGTAGCGCTCCCGAGGCCGCACGGACGACGGCCCCGCACCTGTGAGGGTGCGGGGCCGTCTCGTTCACCGGGTCACTTGCTGGCTCTGGCCAGTCCGAGGGCGTACTTCGCCCACCACTGGCCGGCCTTCGGGCCGCCCTTGCACTCGCCGTCCGACTCCCCGGGGCGCTTGACCCAGACGAAGGCGTCGACCAGCGGGTCCGGCGTCTTCGTCGTGGGGGTCTCGCCCAGCGCCCGGCCGGGCGGGTTGCACCAGCGCTCGCTCGGGTCGCCGCCCGTGTAGGGGCCGTTGCCGTTGCGGCTGGTGTCCACGACGAACGGCTTGCCTCCCACGCGTGCGGAGAGCTGCTTGCCGTACGCGATGGAGTCCTTGGTCGTGTAGAAGTTCGAGACGTTCACCGCGAAGCCGTCGGCCTGCTCGACGCCCGCCCACTTCAGCGGCTCGAAGATCTGGTCCGGGTGCCCCCAGCCGGCGTTGCCCGCGTCCAGGTACACCTTGGTGTCCTTCAGCGACTTGAGCTTGGTGATGGCGCCCTTGAGGAGGTCGTACCGCTCCTCGTGGAACTCGTCCGGGGTGCAGCCGTCCACCAGGTGCAGCACGGCGTCCGGCTCCAGCACGACCGTGGCGCCCCGGTCGCCGATGCCCCTGGCCACCCCGTCGATCCACTCCCGGTAGGTGTCGCCGTCGGCGGCGCCGCCCTGCGAGTACTGGCCGCAGTCGCGGTGCGGGATGTTGTAGAGGACCAGCAGGGCGGTGCGGTCGGCCTTGGCGGCGGCCTCGGTGTACCCGCGCGCCTCGCGCTCCGGGTTCTCCGGGCCGATCCACTCGCCGGTGGGCTGCTCCGCGATCTTGCGGATCTGCTCGGCGTCCTCCTTCTCGCCGTCCTTCTCGTACGCGGCCACCTGTCCGGCCGCGTTCCCGTCCGGGTTCACCCAGAACGGGTTCCTGTCCTTGGGCTGTTGGCTGATCCCGGCGGCGTTCTCGCCGTCCGATGTGTCGCCGTCCCCGGAGGAACATCCCGCGACCAGCAGTGCCGCCCCCAGCAGCACCGCGGACGTGCGCGCACGAGCGACCCCCCAGGCCCCCCTCTTCTGGTACATCCAGCTCCCCCTCGGGTGCACTCTTCCGAGGCTCAATCCTGACATACCCGGTGGCGGGCCACGTGAGGTCCGCGGGCCGCCTCCGGCGCTATCCGCGGCCGGTGAGATAGGCGGAGACGACCAGGTTCGCGGAGTACGTCCGGGTGGCCCGGTCGAAGGTGCCGGCGCAGGTGATCAGGCGCAGTTCCGCGCGGCCCGGGCGGTGCGGGCCGTACACCCACCCGGCGTCGAACTGCTCGCGCCGCACCGTCCGCACCTCGTCCACGGTGAACTCGGCGACCTGGCCGCCGGCGCGCAGCACCCGCACCCGGGCGCCCGGCCGGAGCGCGGCGAGCCGGTGGAAGACGGCCGGGCGGGCCTCGGTGTCGGTGTGCCCGACCATCAGCGCGGCTCCCGCGGCCCCGGGTGCCGGGCCGGCCGCGTACCAGGCGACGGCGGCCGCCTGCCGGTACGGGGGCGGGTCGACGGCGCCGTGCGCGTCCAGGCCGCGGGCGACGACGGGCGCCCGTACGCCGAGCGCCGGGATCTCGACCCGCTGCGGCACGGCGTCGGTCAGGGGCCGCGCCGCGGGGGGCAGCCGTACGTCGGGCGGCGGGCCGGCGGGGATCAGCGTGCCCGCCGCGGGCGGGGTGGACGGGTGCGGCCGGACGTCGGTGACCTCCCAGCCCCACAGCCACAGCCCGAGGAGCAGCGCCGCCCAGACCGTGCCGGTGAGCAGGCGGCCGCCGAGGCCGGTGCGTTCGCGTGCGGTCACGGTCAGCGGGGCCGCCGGCTCCGCCGGGCGCTGCGCAGTGCCACCGCGGTCGCGGCGACACCGGCGAGGACCAGCCCCGTCACGGTGTGGGCGGTGCCGGGTCCGGCCTCGCGGGCGTCGACCATGGCGAGGCGGGTGGCGCCGCCCCCACCGGCCCGGACGGGGGCGGTCGGGCTGGCGGCGGGCGGGGGCGGTGCCCCGTGGCGCTGTGCCCCGGCCGGACCGGTCGTGCGGCGCGCGACGGTGACGGAACCCGCGCGGGTGGTCTCCCCGCAGCGGACCCGTACGTCGTAGCTGCCGTCCTTCAGCGTGGACCGGACCCGGCTCTCCCCGCCGAGGGCGCCGTCCTCGGTGACCGTCAGGCGGGCGTCGGCGACGAACGCCGGGGAGACGGCGGTGGCGGTCCGGCCCGGGCACCCACTCACCCGGAGGGCGACGTCGTCGCCGGGGACGGCGGGCGACGGGCCGACCGAGACACCCCCGTCCGCCGCGTGGGCCGCCGGGACGGCGCTCACCGCCCCCAGGGCGGCGACAGCACTCAGGGTGACGCGCAGTGATCCCATCGTGAACCTCCAGATACAGGGAGGCTCCCCCGCCGAGGCGGGCCCCGCATCCTGTGCGGGGCCCGCATTGCTCCATCCGGGTCGGATCAGGCCCGTACGGAGTTTCAGATCCGCTCGACGAGGTCCGCGATGGAGTCGACGACCTGGGACGGCCGGTAGGGGAAGTTCTCCACGTGCTCGGGCCGGGTCAGGCCGGTGAGCACCAGGAAGGTCTGCATACCGGCCTCCATGCCGGCCAGGACGTCGGTGTCCATCCGGTCGCCGATCATGGCGCTGGTCTCGGAGTGGGCACCGATGGCGTTCAGGCCCGTCCGCATCATCAGCGGGTTGGGCTTGCCCGCGAAGTACGGCTGCTTGCCGGTGGCCTTGGTGATCAGCGCGGCGACCGCGCCGGTCGCCGGGAGCGGCCCTTCGGCGGACGGGCCGGTCTCGTCGGGGTTGGTGCAGATGAAGCGGGCCCCGTCGTTGATGAGCCGGACCGCCTTGGTCATGGCCTCGAAGGAGTAGGTGCGGGTCTCGCCGAGGACGACGTAGTCCGGCTCGTGGTCGGTGAGGATGTACCCGATGTCGTGCAGCGCGGTGGTCAGGCCCGCCTCGCCGATGACGTACGCCGAGCCGCCGGGCCGCTGGTCGGCCAGGAACTGGGCGGTGGCCAGGGCGGACGTCCAGATGTTCTCCAGCGGCACCTGCAGGCCCATGCGGTTCAGGCGGGCGTGCAGGTCGCGCGGGGTGTAGATCGAGTTGTTGGTGAGGACGAGAAAGGGCCTGCCGGAGTCGCGGAGCTTGGTGATGAACGCGTCGGCGCCGGGGATGGGGACGCCCTCGTGGATGAGCACACCGTCCATGTCGGTGAGCCAGGACTCGATGGGCTTGCGGTCTGCCATGGTGATGTGACTCTCCTGGCCTGCGTGCGGAGACGGGCTGCGGGTGCCGGAACCACGCCGTACCGGCTGCTCCAGCGTAGTCAGGATCGGACGGCCCCGACCTCGCCGATCATCCGTGACCGGCCGCCGTCCCCGGAAGGCCCGTGCCGCGTGCCCGATCTCCGGCGGCTCAGCGGCGCTTGCGGGCGATCAGGAGGGTGGCTCCGGCGAGCAGCAGGGCCACGGTGGTGGTGAAGGTGACGCCGGGCGGTGAGGTGAGGCCGGTGCGGGCCAGTTCGTCGGCGAGGGTGAGCCGCTCCCGGGGGGTCTCGCTGGGGGACGGGGAGGCGTCCGGGTCGGCGGGCAGGGCCGAGGCGTCCCGTTCGGCGGGGCCGCTCGGGCCGGCCGTGCCGTCCTGGTCCGGTGCCGGGGACGGGTCGTCCTCGTCGGCGGGGGCGGCCTCGACGGTGAACCGGTAGTCGTCGGACTGGCCGACCCAGTCGCCGTCGCCGTCGTGGCGCTGGACGACGGCCGCGTTGGCGGTGACCTCGTTGGGGACGGCGTCGGAGGTGAGGGCGAGGCGCACCTTCACGGTGACGGTCTTGCGGGGGCCGACGGTGAAGCCGGGGAAGCCGTCGAAGGCGCCGACGAGTTCGTCCTGGTCGGTGGTCTCGAAGCGGACGGGCCGGGGCCGGTCGTCGCGGCCGCCCGGGTAGAACTCCAGGCGCGGCTGGGAGGGGGTCAGGCTGCGCTTGTCGTCGACGAGGACGACGACGGGGTGGATGCCGGTGCAGGTGCGTCCGGTCCGGTTCTTCAGGTCCAGGTACCAGGTGCCGGATCCGCCGCCCGCCGTGTACGTCTTCGGCCCGCCGTGCAGGCGGGTGGCCAGGGGGAAGGTGCCGCCGTCGCCGGCGCAGCCGGGGGCGGCGGGTTCGGCGCCCACCGGGGGCGCGACGCTGAGGAGGGCGGCTGATGCGAGGCAGAGGGCTACGGGTGTGTGCAGTCGCATGAACACATGACCATGCCGGCCCGGAGGGCCTTTCGGGCGACGCCTTCCCGTACGGACGCGGGGAACCGCCCGATCGGCGCAGGACCGCCACCCGGCCGGGCGCGGCCCGCCCGGGTCACCCCTCGGCCCGGCCGAACAGCGGCGCGAGCAGCAGCTGCGCCGCCCCCTCGGCCACTCCGTCGCCCGCGCCGGGGGCGAGCCGTACGGGGACCGCCTCCTCGCCGGCGCGGCGGGCGCGGGCGTCGAGGACGGCGGCGACCCCGTCGACGAAGGTGTCCGGTGCGGCGGCGACGGTGCGCCCGCCGAGCAGGACGAGGTCGACGTCGAGCAGCGCGACCAGGTTGCCGGCGGCGGTGCCGAGCACACGGGCCGCCTCCGCCGTGTCGCCCCGGGCCACGGCGGCCAGGCACAGGGCCTCGACACAGCCCCGGTTGCCGCAGCCGCAGGGCGGGCCGTCCAGCTGGACCACCTGGTGCCCGAACTCGCCGGCGCCGGTGCGGGTGCCCCGGTGCACAGCCCCGCCGATGACGAGTCCGCCGCCGAGTCCCGCCCCGAAGTGCAGATAGGCGAAGGAGGCGCCGGCCGTCTCCGCCGGGCCGACGGCGAGGGCGAGGGCGGCGGCGTTGGTGTCCTTGTCCACGACGACGGGCAGCGACAGCTGCCGCAGGAGCACATTGCGCAGCGGGAAGCCGTTCCACTCGGGGAACCCGGTGACGCGGTGCAGGACACCGCGCCGGTGGTCGAGCGGGCCGGGCAGCGCCACCCCGACGCCGAGCACCGGGCCCGGCCGGGCGGCCCCGGACACCAGGTCCGTCACCTCGCCCACCAGCCGGTCGACGACCGTGTCCGCCCCGGCCCCGAGATCCAGGGCAGCGCCCCGCCGGGCCACGACGGCGCCGGTCAGGTCGCAGAGCACGGCCGTCAGCTCGTCCCGGTCCAGGTGCACGCCGACCGCGTGCCCGGCCTCGGGGACCAGCCGCAGCACGGTCCGCGGCTTGCCGCCGGTGGAGGCCCGGCGGCCCGCCTCGGCGGCGAGTCCGTCGTCCCGCAGCCGCGCCGTGATCTTGCTGACCGCCTGCGGGGTGAGCCCGGTGCGCTCGGCGAGTTCGAGCCGGCTGATGCCGCCGGGGCCGGCCGTGCGCAGCAGATCGAGCACGAGCGCGGTGTTGTGGCTGCGCAGGGCGCCCAGGTTCACCCCGCCGGCCCCGCCTTCCGTCCTCTTCACGCCTCCCATTGTCCCTGGCGCTTGCACTTTGGCAACAGCGTTGCGAAAGTGGGGCGCATGAGTGCTACTCCCCTCCGCGTGGGCCTCGTCGGCTACGGCCTGGCCGGCTCCGTCTTCCACGCCCCGCTGATCTCCACCACCGAGGGGCTCGCCCTCGACACGGTGGTCACCTCGAACCCCGAGCGGCAGCGGCAGGCGCGCGCCGAGCACCCGGACGTGCGCGTCGCCGCGTCGCCGGACGACCTGCTCGCCCGCGCCGGCGACCTCGACCTGCTCGTCGTCGCGTCCCCGAACAAGACGCACGTCCCGCTCGCCACCGCCGCCCTGGAGGCGGGCCTGCCGGTCGTCGTGGACAAGCCGCTGGCCGGCACGGCGGCCGAGGCGCGGGAGCTGGCGGCGCTGGCCGAGGAGCGCGGCCTGCTGCTGTCCGTCTTCCAGAACCGCCGCTGGGACAACGACTTCCTCACCCTGCGCCGGCTCCTCGCCGAGGGCGAGCTGGGCGACGTCTGGCGCTTCGAGTCGCGTTTCGAGCGCTGGCGTCCGCAGACCAAGGGCGGCTGGCGGGAGTCCGGCGACCCCACAGAGATCGGAGGTCTGCTCTACGACCTCGGCAGCCACGTCGTCGACCAGGCCCTCGTCCTCTTCGGCCCGGTCACCCAGGTGTACGCCGAGGCGGTCGTCCGCCGCGCCGGCGCCGAGACCGACGACGACACCTTCCTCGCCCTGACCCACGCGAACGGCGTCCGCTCCCATCTGTACGTCTCCGCCACGACCGCCCAGCTCGGCCCGCGCTTCCGGGTGCTCGGCTCGAAGGCCGGGTACGTCAAGCACGGCCTGGACCCGCAGGAGGCGGAACTGCGCGACGGGCGGCGGCCCGGCGACGGAGCGGACTGGGGCACCGAGCCCGAGGAGCTGTACGGGCGGCTGGGCGCCGGCGAGTCCCCGCTCACGGGCGGCGGCAGCGCCGTCCCCACCCTGCCCGGCGACTACCCCGCCTACTACGCGGCCGTCGCGGCGGCCCTGCGCGACGGCGGCCCCAACCCGGTGACCGCCCTGGAGGCGGCCGCCACCCTGGACGTACTGGAGGCGGCGCGACGCTCCGCCCGTGACGGAGTGACGGTGACCCTGTGACGCACACGAGCGGACCGACCCCGAAGTTCCAGCCCGAGATCACGCCCTCGCTGGAGGAGCTGGAGGCCCAGGAGCGGCGCCTGGTCTTCCGCCGGTTCACCCACGAGGACGCCTGGGCGCTGGGCTCCCTGCTGGTGGAGCTGGCCCGGGAGCGCCAGGCCCCGGTCGCCGTCGACATCCACCGGGCCGGGCAGCAGCTCTTCCACGCGGCGCTGGCGGGCTCCACGCCCGACAACGACGCCTGGATCGCCCGCAAGCGCCGGGTTGTGGAGCGCTACGGCGCCTCCTCCTACCTCGTGGGCGCCCGGTCCCGGGCCAAGGGGACGACGTTCGAGGAGTCCTCGCGGCTGGACCCGGACGTCTACGCGGCCCACGGCGGCTCGTTCCCGATCACCGTGGAGGGCGTCGGGGTCGTCGGCTCGGTCACGGTGAGCGGGCTGCCGCAGCTGGCGGACCACCGGATGGTGGTGGAGGCGCTGGAGAGCTTCCTGGCGAAGCGGTAGGACGCCGGGACCGGGTGGCGCGGCCTCGCCACGCCACCCGGTCCCGCCCGTCACGCCTGCGCGAACTCCTGCCGCTGCCGGCCGAGCCCCTCGATCTCCAGCTCCACCACGTCCCCGGC
The DNA here is from genome assembly GCF_040645135.1 of Streptomyces sp. NPDC046859. Lineage (NCBI taxonomy): Bacteria > Bacillati > Actinomycetota > Actinomycetes > Kitasatosporales > Streptomycetaceae > Streptomyces > Streptomyces sp. NPDC046859. The sequence goes on along the minus strand of NZ_JBEYXR010000001.1, from coordinate 110,736 downwards.
CCGCAGGTACGGCTTCGGCTCGGGCCGCCCCAGCGCCACCCCCGCCGGCGTCCCCGTGTTGATGACGTCACCGGGGTAGAGGGTCATGAAGCGGCTGACGTACCGCACGACCTCGCCCACCGGGAAGATCTGCTCGGCCGTCGTGCCGTCCTGCTTCAGCTCGCCGTTGACCCACAGCCGCAGCGCGAGGTCCTGTGGGTCGGGCACCTCGTCGGCCGTCACCAGCCACGGCCCCAGCGGGTTGAACGTCTCGCAGTTCTTGCCCTTGTCCCAGGTGCCGCCCCGCTCGATCTGGAACTCCCGCTCGGACACGTCGTGCGCCACCGCGTACCCGGCGACATGCGCGAGCCCCTCCTCGGCGGACTCCAGATAGCGGGCCGTACGGCCGATGACGACCGCGAGCTCGACCTCCCAGTCCGTCTTGACCGACCCGCGCGGCACCAGCACGGTGTCGTCGGGTCCGACGACGGTGTCCGGCGCCTTGAAGAAGACGACCGGCTCGGACGGCGGCTCGGCGCCGGTCTCGCGGGCGTGGTCGTGGTAGTTGAGGCCGATGCACACGATCTTGCCGATCCGCCCGAGCGGCGGCCCGATCCGCAGCCCCTCCGGGTCCAGCGCGGGCAGCTCGCCCGTGCCGGCGGCGGCACGGACCCGGCCGAGCGCCTCGGGGTCGGCGAGCAGCGGTCCGTCGATGTCCGGGACGACGCCCGACAGGTCCCGCAGGGTCCCCTCGGCGTCGAGCAGCGCGGGCCGCTCCGATCCCGCCGTACCGACGCGCAGCAGCTTCATGGTCACAATCTCCCTCGATCGTGGGGCGCCCGCCGACGGGTGCAGCCATCGGAGGACTGGTCGATCCTCCAAGCTGCTCGACCAGTCCGCAAGACCCGGTTCACGTACTGGACCGGGGATGGGGCGGGGTCACCGGTAGAGGGCGGCGCGCTCGATCGCGCTCCATGTCGTGCTGGTCACCACGTAGAGGGCGGCGGCCAGCGGCACCACGGCGACGGTGAAGAGGGTGAAGAACGACATGAACGGCATGACCCTGCTCATCGCCCCCATGCCGGGCACGGCCGGCCCGTCGGCCACGGCCGCCGCCACCGGGTTCGCGGCCAGCATCCGCTTCGCACGGCGGTAGTTGAAGGCGGCGACTGCGGCGACCAGCAGGAACAGCACGAGGTACACGAGCCCGGCCGGGCCGAGGGCGCCCCCGTCGCCGAGCGCGTCGGCCCAGCGGTCGCCGAGGGGCGCGGCGAACAGCCGATGGGACAGCAGCTCGTTGGCGTGGCCGCCGATCGTCGTGTTGGAGAACAGGTGGTACAGCAGGAAGAAGGCGGGCAGCTGGAACAGGCCCGGCAGGCAGCCGGCGAGCGGGGACACCTTCTCCTCGGCGTGCAGTTCCACGACGGCCCGCTGCAGGCGCTCGGGGTTGCGGGCGTGCTTCCGGCGCAGCTCGGCGATCTTCGGCTGGAGTTCCTGGCGCGCCTTCTGGCCCCGCGCCGCGGCCCGGGACAGGGGGTGCACGAGCAGCCGTACGAACGCGGTGAACAGGACGATCGCGGCGGCGGCCGCGGTGGCGCCGAACAGCGGGGTGAGCAGGTCGGCGAGCCGTGACACGAGGTCGGCGAAAACGGACATGGGTGAGCCCTCCGTGGGTCTCGTCGTGCCGGAGACGGGTGGATGCCGGTGGACGGCATGGCGGCATGACGACCCGCGTCGGGTCACACGGTCACATCAGGGAGCCGACGGCCAGGACTGACGGTCACATCAGGTACTGACAGCCACAGGACTGCCGGTCACTTCAGGGACCGGCAGTCACATCAGGGTCTGACGGAGGGGGGCGCGTGCCCTACGCGAAGGTCGTCGCGAGGGCGTGCCCGGGGGCCCTGGGCCGGGGCCGGCCGGAGGCGTCGGGGTCGCGTTGGGGCAGGAAGGCGGTCCGCCGGGCCCGGTCGCGGATGGCTGTCCGTACGCGGGTGGGCGGCACGGAGGGCGCGGCCCGCGAGGCGAGGAGGGAGCAGGCGGCGAACGCGGAGCTCGCGGCGGCGGTGGCGGCGAGGGCGACGGTCGCGGAGAGGCTGCCCGTGTCGAGCAGCGCGATCTCCAGGAAGAGGAACACCAGCAGGGTGGCGGGCCGCAGCCGCGACGCCGTGCGGATCATCGGCTGCCCTCCCCTCGGTGCACTGCCCTCACTGGTCCTGCCGTTCGTTATACAGGACGCGCCACGGGAGGGGATCGTTCCGCCCTCCGGGGTCCCCGGTCAGGCGGGCTCCACCTCGAGGGGTTCCAGCAGGCGCTTGGGCCGCAGCAGGGCCCGGCCGACCGGGTCCGCGGGGTGGGGGTCGAGTCCGGGTCCCGGCACCATCTCGACGTCGGCGACGGGGACGACGGTCCCGCAGGCGGGGCACTCCCCGTACGCCCCGAGCTCGGTCCCGCAGCCGGCGTGCCGGAAGGTGCGCAGCTTGCGCTCGCCGAAGTGCTGGCGGCCCCACAGGCCGAGCGCCCGCAGGGTGGGCCACAGGGCGATGCCGCGCTCGGTGAGGACGTACTCGTCCCGCGGCGGGGACTGCTGGTAGCGGTGCTTGACGAGGATGCCCTCGGTGGTGAGCGTCTGGAGGCGGGCGGCCAGGACGGCGCGCGGGATGCCGAGGTGGACGAGGAAGTCGTTGTAGCGCCGGACGCCGTAGAGGGCGTCGCGGACGATCAGGAGGGTCCACCGCTCACCGACGATCTCCAGCGCGCGGGCGATGGAGCAGTCCTGCGTCGCGTAGTCCTTGCCCAGTGCCATGGCATTCACTGTACCCCTTTCCACCTCCTTGGTTCGATGAACAGACTCACGATGCTACGGTGGCCTCATGCCAAGGTTCACTGAACGAACTGACGCCGCCGTAGCCCCCGGCCCGGCCTCCGTCCCGACCTCCCCGCCCGGCGCGCGATCCGGCCGGGCCACCCTCGCGCTGACCAGCGCCGCCACCGCCGTGGCCCTGATGACGTACACGGCGCCGATGGTCACGCTCCCCGAGACCGCCGCCGATCTGCACACCCCGCTCTCCGCGCAGGCGTGGCTCCTGAACGGCACCCCGCTCGGCCTCGCCGCCCTGCTCCTCGTCGCGGGCAGCCTCGCCGACGACTACGGGCGGCGCCGGATCTTCGTCGCGGGCACCCTCGCGCTCGGCGTCACCACCGCGCTGGGCGCCCTGACCAGTTCGACCTGGCTGTTCACACTGGCCCGCGTCGCGCAGGGAGCCGCGAGCGCGGCCCTCCTCGCCAGCAGCCTCGGCCTGATCGTCCACGCCTTCCCGAGCCCGCGCGGCCGGCTGCACGCCACCGGGGTGTGGGGCGCGTTCGTCAGCGGCGGCATCGCCGTGGGCCCGCTCGTCACCGGCGCGATGCCCAGCTGGCGCATCGCCTACGGCGTCCTGGGCGCGGCCGCGCTCGTCGTGGCCGCCCTGTCCCGCCGGGCGCTCACCGAGTCCCGCGCCCCGCGCGGCGGCCGCCCCGACCTGGCCGGCGCGGTCACCTTCGGCCTGGCGCTGGTCGCCCTGGTCGCGGCACTGACCCTGGGCCGGGACGGCTGGCTGCGGACACCCGTGGGCCTGCTGCTCCTCGCGACCGTGGTCCTGCTGGGGCTCTTCGCGGTCGTGGAGCGGCGCACGGCGACCCCCATGATCGACCTGAGCCTGCTGCGCCGCCCCGGATTCCTGGCGTCCTCGACCGGCGGCCTGTTCACCGGCCTCGCGGTGATCGGCCTGTTCAGCTTCCTGCCGGCGCTGCTCCAGCAGACGCTCGGCCTGTCCGCGATGGACACGGCCTGGCTGTTCCTGCTGTGGTCCGGGCTGTCCTTCACCGTCGCCCTCCAGGCCCGCAGGCTGGCGGGCCGGATGGCGCCGCGCCTCCAGCTCGCCCTCGGCTTCGCCCTGCACGCGGCCGGCACGCTGACCATGCTGGGCGCGCTCGGCTCCGGCTCCTGGACCCGGCTGCTGCCCGGCCTGGTCGTCGCCGGGGTGGGCAGCGGTCTGCTCAACGCCGCGCTGCCCCTGCTCGCCGTCGAGTCGGTGCCGGTCCAGCGGGCCGCGATGGGCTCGGGCGCCCAGCAGACCTTCCGGTACATCGGATCCTGCGCGGGAGTGGCCCTCACGATCGCCGTCGTCACCTCCACGAAGGGCGGCCTCGCCCACGGCGCCGACATCGCCATGCTCATCTCGGCGGTCCTGTCCCTGGTGGCGGCGGCGGGCGTGGCGGCCCTGCGGGAGCGGGCGGCCTGAGGAGGCGGGCCGAGAGGCCGTCCTGTCGATCGGGCCGGATCAGCGAGCGGTGTCCGGTGCCGTGCGTCGCAAGGCGCAGGAGGGGAGCGGCTGCGACGGGGGTCCCCCCGCTCGCACGCACCCGAGAGCGGGGGAACCGGCGACCGACGACAAGGCGGCGAACGCGGAGCCGGACACCGGGAGCCCCGCGTGATCGGCGAGACACCCCCAGGGCCGTCGCCCCCGGCGGGGGTCCGCGCACGGGGAGCGGAGGTGGCCGACGACACCCCCCTCGGCCCCCTCTTCTTCTCCCCACCGTCCTCTCCCCGGACATGTACGGGCAGTACGGTGTCCCCCATGCGCCCCGACACGCCTGCCGAAAACGTCGACCACACCGCCGAGGCGGCACGCCTGGAGCGAACCGCCGGCCTCTACCCCGAGGACGCCGAAGCCCTGCTGCTGCGGGCCGCGGCCCACCTGGAACTGTCCGGCGACCGCACCGCCGCGTCCGCCCTGTACGACCGCCTGCTGGCGTCGCCGGACCCCTTGGAGAACCCTCATCTGGTGCGCGCCCTCAAGGCGTCGAACCTCTGGGAGTACGGCCACGAGGCCGAGGCCAGGGCGATCATCGACGGCGTCCGCGCGTCCGCCCCGAGGGAGGCGGCCCCCTGGGTGATCGTCGCGGAGGCGCTGGAGGCGCACGACGAACTGGAGCAGGCGCAGGAGACGTTCACGCAGGCGGCCCGCCTCCTGCTGACGGACGTCGAGGAACCCCCGTACGCGACGCATCCGCTGCTGTTCGGCCGGCACCGGGTCCGCCGCATGCTGGGCCTGGCCCACGACGAGTGGGACGCCCTCGCGGACACCCTGCACTCGATGCCGGTCTCCCTGGACGAGCTCCACGACCCCAAGCGCGTGTGGTCCCTGGGCTCGGACAACCCGGCGGAGCTCCAGGCGGAGATCTCCCGCCTGCGGGCCGAACTGGGCGCCTACCGGGAGGCCCTGTCGCGCCCGTTCCCGGTGGCGATGCTGCGCTGGCCGGCGAACGAGCTGGCCGAACTGCTGACGGCGTACCCGGCGCTGTCCGCCGAGTACCCCTCGCACGAGGAGCACCTGGCGACGATAGAGACGTCCCTGCGCGAACTGTCCGCCTCCGGCACCCCCAACCTGGGCATCGTCACCGGCACGGTCCCCTCCTACGAGGCCTTCGCCGCCTCGGAGCTCTCCTCCCCGGAGGACACGACCCTCCTCCCCCAGTACGCGACCGTCCTCGCCGCCCGAGGCCGGGCCGCCGCCTGGCCGCCACAGCGCGGGGCGGACTGCTGGTGCGGGTCGGGGCGGGTCTACGGGGAGTGCCATGGGGCGGACCCGGCGCTCTGACGCCGCGGTGTGGTCCCGTACCCCTCCCACCTCTTGGGCTGTCAGTGGCTCCTGCTAGAACTGAGCCCCTCTTGGTGTGGGATGGGGGGCCAGCGTGGCGCAGTCGAGGGATCTGTCGCAGCCTGTAGCGGGCGTCTACGAGGCGGTCGTCACCCGGCGTATGCAGCAGCAGATGGAGCAGCTGCACGCGGCGGGGTGGAAGGCGATCGACGCCGAGGTCAGTGAGGAGTCCTCGCCGCACGTCCTCGCCCGGCACATCGGCCAGGCGGTGGGCCGGCGGCTCGCCCAGCTGCCGCCCGACCGGCGCGTCACCGTGGCCAACCAGATCATGGCTTCCCTCGCCGCCGACGCCGAGGACGGCGGCGAGGCCGACACCATCGCCGAGGGCCCCCGGCAGCTCCTCGCGCTCGCCGAGAAGCAGGCCCCCGGCGTCTACGCCGTACGTCCGCTGACCCCGCTGTCGGAGACCGCGCTCATCACCAACGCGCCCGACGATCCCAGTCTGGGCAGCGAGCTCCGCGCCGAGCTGGCGACCGCCGACCGGATCGACCTGCTCTGCGCCTTCGTGAAGTGGTACGGCCTGCGGGTCCTGGAGGACTCCCTGCGAGCCGCCGCCGATCGTGGCGTCCCCATCCGCGTCATCACCACGACCTATATCGGCGCCACCGACCGCCACGCGCTCGACCGGCTGGTGCGTGACTTCGGCGCACAGGTCAAGGTCAACTACGAGACCCGCTCCACCCGGCTCCACGCGAAGGCATGGCTGTTCAGGCGGAACAGCGGATTCGACACGGCGTACGTCGGCAGCTCCAACCTCTCCAAGGCCGCGCTCCTAGACGGCCTGGAGTGGAACGTCCGGCTGTCATCCGTGGCCACGCCGGCCGTGCTCAGCAAGTTCGAGGGCACCTTCGACGCCTACTGGAACGACATCGCCTTCGAGTCCTACGACCCGGATCGCGATGCCCACCGGCTGGACGACGCGCTGCGTACCGCGGGCGGGCCGGTGTCCGGCCGGGACACGAAGATCAGCTTGTCCGGCCTGGCGGTCCGGCCGTACCCGCACCAGGCCGACATGCTGGAGCGGCTGCGCGTGGCCCGCGAGGTCCACGGTCACCACCGGAACCTGCTCGTCGCCGCCACCGGTACGGGCAAGACCGTCATGGCCGCGCTCGACTACCGGCAACTGCACCAGCAGGGGGGCGGTCGGCACTATCCGCGGCTGCTCTTCGTGGCCCACCGCAAGGAGATCCTCAAGCAGTCGCTGCGCATGTACCGCGAGGTACTCGACGACGCGTCCTTCGGTGAGGTGCTGTACAGCGGCGAGCTGCCCCGCGACTGGAAGCACGTGTTCGCCAGCGTTCAGTCGCTCACCGAGCAGCGCCTCGAGCAGTTCGCTCCTGAGCACTTCGACGTCGTCGTCGTGGACGAGTTCCACCACGCCACCGCCACCACGTATCGCCGGGTACTCGGCCACTTCCAGCCGAAGCACCTTCTCGGGCTGACGGCCACCCCCGAGCGTGCCGACGGCCTCAACGTCCAGGACGCGTTCTTCGACGGCCGGATCGCCGCCGAGATGCGGCTGTGGGAAGCCCTCGACAACGACCTGCTGTGCCCGTTCCACTACTTCGGTGTGCCGGACGGCACGGATCTGCGGCGGCTTGACTGGCGTGCGGGCGCGTACGACCAGACACAGCTCGGGGAACTGTTCTCCGCCGACGACGCCCGCGCCCGCATCGTCATCAAGCAGGTGCGGGACAAGGTGCCCGACCCGGCGGCCATGCGGGCCCTAGGCTTCTGCGTCAGCAGGAAACACGCCCACTTCATGGCCCGGTACTTCCGGGAGGCCGGCTTCGAGGCCGAGGCACTGGACAGCACGTCGCGTCCCGAAGTGCGCGAGGACGTCCTGTCGCGGCTCAAAGAGGGCAGGACCCAAGTGGTCTTCTCCGTCGACCTGTTCAACGAGGGCCTGGACATCCCCGACGTCGACACCCTGCTGCTCCTGCGCCCGACGAGCAGCGCCACCGTCTTCCTCCAGCAGCTCGGACGGGGCCTGCGCCGCACACCGGACAAGCCCGTGCTCACGGTGCTCGACTTCATCGGCCAGCACCGCGCCGAGTTCCGCTTCGAGGAGCAGTTCCGCGCGCTGACCAACCTCTCGCGAGGCCGCCTGCTCGAGCACGCGGAACGCGACTTTCCCGTGCTGCCGTCCGGCTGCCAGATCATCCTCGAGGGCAAGTCGAAGGACCTGGTGCTGGACAACATCCGGACCCAGCTGAAGGCGACGGCCCAGACACTCGCTCGCGAGGTGAGGGCGTTCCACACGCCGCGGCTCGCGGACTACCTGCACGAAAGCCGGCGTGAAATACGGGAGTTGTACAAGTCCAGCAACTCGTGGACGTCGATCCTGCGCCGGGCGGGACTGGCCGAGGAGCCCGAACAGCCCGGCGAGGCGGACCTGCTGAAGCGTGTGCACGCGTTCCTGCACGTGGACGACCGGGAGCGCGCCGACGCGTATCTCCGCATGTTGGCTGACGACGCTCCGGTGTACGAGTCGCTCAGCCCCCGGGACCAGACCTACGCGCGCATGCTCTTCTTCTCGCTCTGGGACAAGGCCGGCGGGTTCGGATCCTACGGCGAGGGCTTCGAGGCACTCCGTGGACAGCGCGCGCTGCGCGATGAACTGCGCCAGGTCCTCCGGTATGTGATGGAGCAGGCCGACCACCTGCCCGTCCCCCTGGAAGGGCCGCACGCCGATGTCCCGTTGAAGGTGCACAGCGCTTACAACCGGTCGGAGATCCTGGCCGCGCTCGGCGTGGCGCGCTTCGGCGGGCAGATGCCCGGCTCCTTCGCCCAAGGCGTGCTGTGGGACGAGGCGCACCAGACCGACGCGCTGCTGATCACCCTGGAGAAGAACGAAAAGGACTTCTCCCCCACCATCCGCTACAAGGACTACGCGCTGAGCCCCTGGCTCTTTCACTGGGAGTCGCAGAGCACCACGGCGGACACCTCGCCGACAGGGCTCCGGTACCAAGAGCACGAGCGGCGCGGTAGCCATGTGCTGCTGTTCGCCCGGCGCTACAAAGAGACCGACATCGGTAAGGCGCAGCCGTGGATGCTGCTGGGACCGGCCACCTACGTCCAGCACGAGGGCAGCAAGCCCATGGCCATCACCTGGCGCCTCCATCACGAACTGCCTGCAGACGTGTGGTCGTACGCGAGCATCGCCGCAGGGTAGTGCCATCACTTGTCCGCCGACAGGCTGACGGCCGCTCAGCCTCGCACTGACCCCGCGCTTCTGATACCCCCTCACCCCATGGCCCGTTCGGCAGTCCTCGAGCGGCGCGGGGTGGGATATCGGATTAGCCTCCGAGATGAGCGCAAAGTGGATCTTTTCGTGTGCGCTCGGACGATCCCACCCGTAGGAGGAGAAATGCGCAAGCTTCAGAGGGCCGCTCTCGCGGCCGTAGTGATCGGTAGCCTCACCTGCATAGCCACCGGCACGGCCAGCGCGCAGCCCGCCTACGGTGGCGACGGGTGTCACTCGCACGACTTCAACCTCGACATCCTCGGTGAGGTCGGCATCGCCAACGGGCTGGCGGGCAATCTGTTCAACGGTGAGGGGAGCCCAGGCGGGCAACACACTCACCAGGGTTCCAGCTGCGGCGGCGGTCACTGAGCTGCACGTCCGCGGCGGACGACTCACCCCGACGGGCCCCGGTGCCCGGGCACACGCCCGGCGCCGGGGCCCTCGCCGGTGCCCGGTGTCCCTGGGATCGGACCCGGTGGGCGGGTCCCGTGACCGCTGGGGGAGGATGGCGGGCCGTACCGATCCCCGGGGGGACCTTCCGGGGGACCTTCCGGAGGTGGCCCTCAGAGGGGTGACCTTCCGGAAACGAGCGAGGGGGAGAGCGCATGGGTGTGCTCGTACTGGCCGGGATTCTGCTGCTCGCCACCGTGGGCTGCGTCTGTGTCGTGTGGGCGTCGCGGGGCGGGCCGCGCTGGGTGCGGGTGGTGTCCGCCGTGACGCTGGGCGTGGCCGGGATCGTCAAGGCGCTGGTCCGTGGCATGGGGACGTCCAAGGGGTCCTCGTCCGGTGCCGGTTCGGATGACTGACCCGCACCAAATCGTTTGTGGTGCGGATTCGGGGCCGGTACCGTGCGGTCACTTCGACGAGACGTTCCCCGGAGACACGCCGCAGCGTGGGAGCGTCCCACCTCGATGAGGTGCGGGAGGGGCGGCAGCCGACTTTGTCGACCCCTCATTCCGGAGGTCTCCCATGAACACCGGTCTGAACGCCGGGCACACCATCGGCTCGCACCACCGTCTCGACGTGGGCATCGGTCTGCCCATCGGTGATCCCGCGGCCCTGCTCACCTGGGCCCGACGTGCCGACGCAGGTCCCATCAGCACCCTCGGTCTGCTCGACCGTCTCGTCCACGACAACCCCGAACCGCTCGTCGCCCTCTCCGTCCTCGCGGGTGCCACCTCCCGTGTCCGGGTCCAGACGGAGGTGCTGCTCGCCCCGTTGCGCGGCACCGCCCTGCTGGCCAAGCAGGCGGGCACCCTGGACCGGATGACCGGGGGGCGTCTCGTCCTCGGGCTGGGGGTCGGCGGGCGCGCCGACGACCACCTCGCCGCGGGCACCGACCCGCGGACCCGGGGCCGTCTCCTGGACGAGCAGATGGCCCTGATGCGCCGCTTGTGGGCGGGTGAGGCGTACGGAGAGGGCGCCGGTGCCATCGGGCCGGCGCCCGCCCGCGCCGGGGGCCCGCAGGTGCTGTTCGGCGGCTTCAAGCCGGCCGCGCTCGAACGCGTCGCGCGCTTCGGCGACGGCTTCCTCGCCGCGGCCCCACCCTCCTGGGCGGACGGCCTGTTCGACACCGTCCGGGGCTTCTGGAAGGAGTACGGCCGTGCCGGTGAACCGCGACTGGTGGCGCAGGTGAACGTGGCGCTCGGCCCGCCGGACGTGCTGGACGACGCCCGTTCCCGGCTGCACGCCTACTACGCCTTCACCGGCATGGCCGACCGGATGGCCGAGGGCCTGCTCACCACTCCGGCCGCGATCCGCGCGGCGCTCTCCGCCTACGCCGGGCTGGGCGTCCACGAGGTGATGCTCTACTGCTACGGCGTCGATCCCGACCAGGTGGACCGCTTGGCCGACGTGCTCTGACACCGGGCCGGAGCGGGAGGGCCTCGCCGGTGGAAGCCTGCGACGGCCCGCCCGTTATCTTCATGCTCTACAGCTCGGCCGGCAGCAGCGGCCGGCGCAAGCGGTTGGAGGGGCACATGGCGAGGATTCCCAGCGCGGTGGTCGCCGCGAGCGGGCTCGTCGGCGGTTACGGCGTGGCCCGGTGGACGAGGAAGCGGCAGCTGGGCGGGGCCGTACTGGCCGTCGCGGGGGCCGCGGCCGCGCAGCAGTGGCGGCGGCAGGCCGGCGATCGGGCCGCGGTGGCCCTGAGCGTCACCTACGCCGCCGCCTTCGCCGGGTCGCATCCGCTGGCCAGGAAGGTCGGCGCCTGGCCGGCCGTCTTCGGGGTGGCGGGGGCCGTCGCGCTCGCCTCCTGGGCGGTCGCCGACCGCCGCGGCTGACCGCCCCGGCGGACGCGGGCCCGGTGCCCCGCGAGGCGAGGGACCGGTCCCGGCCGGAGGAAGACCGGGGCCGGTCAGCTCCTGCGCGCCGCGGGCGAGGGGAGCCCCCCCGACCGCCTCTCTAGGACCCCGTCGTGCCCGTGGCCCCCGGCGTGCCGGCCGTGGCCGAGCGGGCGCCCTCGGCGGCCGACTTGGCGACCGCCGACAGCGGCCGGGCGATGTCCTCCAGGGACCGGCGTTCGGCCCGTACGGCGAGGAACGCCGCGACCAGGCCGGCCGCGCACATCAGTCCGGCGCCGATCTGGAACGCGAGGACCGTGTCGCCGACCTTGCCCGTCTCGGTGAGGTTGGCGAACAGCAGCGGGCCGCTGATGCCGCCCGCCGCGGTGCCGAGGGCGTAGAAGAAGGCGATGGACATGGCCCGGGTCTCCATCGGGAAGACCTCGGAGACCGTCAGATAGGCGCTGGACGCCCCGGCCGAGGCGAAGAACAGCACGACGCACCAGCAGGCCGTCATCGTGGTGGCGCTCAGCGAGCCCCGGTCGAACAGCCAGGCCGTGCCGAACAGCAGGAGCCCGGACAGCAGGTACGTCGACGAGATCATCACGCGCCGGCCCACCGTGTCGAACAGCTTGCCGAGCAGCAGCGGCCCCATGAAGTTGCCGACCGCGATGACCGCGAAGTAGTAGCCGGTGTGACCGCTCGGCACGTCGAAGAACCGGGTCAGGATCGCGCCGAAGCCGAAGGTGATGGCGTTGTAGAGGAACGCCTGGCCGATGAAGAGGGCGAAGCCGAGGGTGGCGCGCCTGCGGTACTTGGCGAAGACGGTGCGGGCGATCTCCATGAAGGTGACGCTCTCGCGCTGGCGGATGGTGATCTCGCCCTCCGCGGGCGGCAGCGGCTCGCCCCGCTCGGCCTCCACCTTCTCCTCGATGGAGGACACGATCCGTTCCGCCTCTTCGTCCCGGCCGTGGATCAGCAGCCACCGTGGACTCTCCGGGACGTGCCGTCGTACGAGGAGGATGACGAGGGCGAGGACGGCGCCGAGCGCGAAGGTCAGCCGCCAGCCGACGTCCGCGGGGAAGATGGAGGTGTTCAGGGCGACGATCGACAGCAGCGCGCCGCCGACGGCGCCCAGCCAGAAGCTTCCGTTGATCATCAGGTCGACGCGGCCGCGGTACTGCGCCGGGATCAGCTCGTCGATCGCGGAGTTGATCGCCGCGTACTCGCCGCCGATGCCGAAGCCGGTGAGGAAGCGGAACAGGAAGAACCACCAGGTGTGGAAGCTGACCGCGGTCAGGGCGGTCGCCGCCAGATACACCGCGAGGGTGATCATGAACAGCTTCTTGCGGCCCCAGCGGTCGGTCAGCCGCCCCCAGAACAGGGCGCCGACACAGGCTCCGGCCACGTAGAGCGCGGCGGCCATACCGGTGACCTGACTGGAGGAGATCGGGAGTCCGCTGCCCGGTTCGGACAATCGGGGCGCGATGTTCCCGACGACCGTGACCTCCAGGCCGTCGAGGATCCAGACGGTTCCCAGACCGATCACGATGGTCCAGTGCCAGCGGGACCACGGCAGCCGGTCGAGTCTCGCGGGGATGTCGGTGGTGATCGTGCGGCCGCTCTCGGCCTGTGCCGTGCTCATGGGCTCCCTCCTCGGCGAGTGGAACCCTCGTCGAGTGCCCGCGAAACGCACGGTCTACGCCCCGAGTGCCCGCGCCACCGTGTAGATCACCAGTCCGGCCAGGGAGCCGACCACGGTGCCGTTGATCCGGATGAACTGCAGATCGCGTCCGATGTGCGCCTCGATCTTGCGCGTCGTGTGCTCGGCGTCCCAGCCCGCCACGGTGTCCGTGATCAGGGAGGTGATCTCCGCGCGATACGTCGTCACGACGTGCACGGCGGCGTCCTCGACCCAGCGGTCCACCTTGTTCTGCATGGACGGCTCCGCGGCCATCCGGGCGCCGAGCGACAGCAGGGAGGACCGCACGCGCAGCCGCAGCTCGCTGCGCTCGTCCTCGGCCGCCGACACGATCATGGCGCGTACGGCGGTCCAGGCCGAGGCGATCAGGTCCTGCACCTCGCCGCGGGCCAGCACCTCGCCCTTGAGCCGTTCGACGCGCGCCCGGGTCTCGGTGTCGGACTGCAGGTCGGAGGCGAAGTCGATGAGGAACCGGTCGAGGGCGCCGCGCGCCGGGTGGGAGGGCATGTCGCGCATCTCGGCGCAGAAGCGGAGCAGTTCCTTGTAGACGCGCTCGCCGACCTTGCGGTCGACGAACTTCGGCGTCCAGCCGGGCGCTCCGCCCTGCACGGCCCCCATGACGTCGTCGCCGTGCAGCACGAGCCAGTCGTGGGCCTTGGTCACGATCAGGTCGACGGCCCGTCTGTGGCCGCCCTCGGCGACGATGCCCTCCAGCATCTTGCCGATGCCGGGCGCGATCTCGCGGGCGTCGGCGCGGCGTGTGATGGCCTCGCCGACGACGGCCTGGACGTCGGAGTCCCGCATGACCCTCAGGGCGCCGCGCAGCGCGGTCGCCAGCTCGGCGGTGACCCGGTCGGCGTGGGCCGGCTCGGCGAGCCAGGCGCCGAGCCGGCTGCCGATGCCGACGGCGCGCAACCGCTGCCGTACGACGTCCTCGGAGAGGAAGTTCTCGCCGACGAACTCGCCCAGGGAGACGCCGAGCTGGTCCTTCTTGTTCGGGATGATCGCGGTGTGCGGGATGGGCAGGCCCAGCGGGTGCCGGAAGAGGGCCGTGACGGCGAACCAGTCCGCGAGCGCGCCGACCATGCCGGCCTCCGCGGCGGCGGCGACGTAGTCGGCCCAGGCGCCGGCGCCGTGGTGGGAGGCGACCTCGGCGAGGACGTACACGAGCGCCACGAGCAGCAGCAGGCCGGTCGCGGTGAACTTCATCCGCCGTACGCCGCGCCGCTTCTCCTCGTCGGCGGCGGTGAACGTGGTCATCGCACGCACGGCCGACGGGGGCACGTCCCGGTTACCGCCGGGCCGCGGCCGGGCATGCTCCTCCACGACAGACGTTCCCGATTTCTCCGGATTCGTACGTTCCATTCCGCTCCGTCCGTCCGTGATCCCCCGCACACATTGTCCCTTCCCGACCTACTCCTGGAACGAATCAGGAGTTCCCGGCGTCTGTTCTCGGGGGGAGCGATGACGACTCCGGAGGACTCCGGGCGGCCCAATGGGGGGTCTGCGCAACTCCCTTCCGCCTTATGACGCATCATGAGGTGATCACATCGGAGCCTCGGGCTCCCATCCGTCCGAGGAGAACGCACCGCATGACCAGGCGTAACGGTTATGCCTTGCTCGCCGCGATCGTCGCACTGATCGTCACCCTGTCCGTCGCCCTGTACGTCGGCGTCGCCGCCGACCACGGCAGCGCCACCGGCGAGACCGCGCCCGCGCAGCGCGGCACCGGCCGCGGCCCCGCCGCCCCCGCCTCCACCGGCCTGTGGGTCGGCGCCTGGTCGGCGTCCCCGGTCGGCGCGGAACCGGGCACCGAGGTCGAGGGCCTGGTGGGCCGCTCCGTGCGCAACGTCGTGCGCGTCGGCGTCGGAGGTACGAGTGCCCGGATCACGCTGTCCAATCTCTACGGCCAGTCGGCGCTGACGATCACGCACGCGTCGATGGCCGTCGCCGCCGGCACCGGGACCCCGGCCGCCGTCGCGGACACCATGCGGCGCCTGACCTTCGGCGGCAGCACCACCGTCGTCGTACCGCCGGGGCAGCAGGTGCTCAGCGACGCGGTGCGCATCGCGCTCCCGGCCGACTCGGACGTGCTCGTCACCACGTACTCGCCGACCCCGTCCGGCCCGGTGACCTGGCACCCGCACGCCCGCCAGACCAGCTACGTCGGCGAGGGCGACCTCACCGAGGACACCACCGGCGCCGCCTACACCGGGCAGGTCGCGTCCTGGCGGTACCTGACCGCGGTGGACGTCCTCAGCAAGGAGTCGGACGGCACCGTCGTCGTCTTCGGCGACTCGCTGACCGACGGCATCACCTCCACGCCGAACGCCAACCGCCGCTGGACGGACGTCCTCGCGCGCCGGCTGCGCACCGCGATCGCGGCCGGCCAGGACCTTCCCCGCTACAGCGTCGTCAACCAGGGCATCAGCGGCAACCAGATCCTCGCCAGCGGCACCGGCCGCCCCGCCGACAACCAGGCCGGGCTCGGCCGCTACCACCGGGACGTGCTCTCCCGCACCGGCGTCAAGGTCGTCGTCATCGACCTCGGCGTCAACGACATCCTGCGCAACCCCGAGGTCGCCGACCCCCGGAGCATCCTCGACGGCCTGCGCACCCTGGTCCGCCAGGGCCACGCCCGCGGCCTGAAGGTGATCGGCGCGACCCTGATGCCCTTCCAGGGCCACCGCGGCTACACCGACGCCCGCGAGCAGGTGCGCCAGCAGATCAACGCGCAGATCCGCGCGGGACGCGTCTTCGACGCGGTCGTCGACTTCGACGCGGCGGTGCGCGACCCGTACAACCCGCGCCGGTTCCGCGCCGCCTACGACTCGGGCGACCATCTGCACCCCAGCGACCAGGGGTACGAGCGGATGGCGGACAGCTTCGACCTCGGCCTGCTGAAGGGCGCCGCCCGCGCCGAACTCTGAGCGGCACGCGAGGGGCGGTCCCGGTGGCCGCCCCTCCGCCGTCCCCGTCCCCGTCGCCGTCCGCCGTCTCAGTCCTCGTCGGACACCGGCGCCGGCAGTTCGCGCCGGCCGGCCTTGCGCTCCAGCTTCTCGCGGCGGCGCTCCTCGCGCAGTTCCTGCTTCTGGGCGCGCGTCAGCTTGCGCTCCACACCGACCCCGCCCCAGAACGCGAACCCGGACACGATCACCCGGGGCCCGCCCGGTTCACCGAGGACGCCGTCCTCACGGTGGTCGAAGCCGCCCATGACACCGATGCCGCGCACCACGACCTCCACGCCGGGCGGCACGATCACCTGCACGCCGCCCATCACGGCCACGCAGTTGATCTCGATCTCGCGGTCCGCGAAGTCCGCCTCCCGCAGATCGATCTCCCCGCCGCCCCAGAACGCCACGCAGTTGAGCCGCTTCGGCGCCGTCCACCGCCCCTTGCGCTGGAACCCGGACAGCACGGCGACCGCCCACGCCGGTGAGTCGTCACCGCCGACGATCCGCCCCTCCCACGGCCGGCCCGCGGGCGCGGGCCGCTTCAGCATGTCGACCCTCGGCACGGGCGCCGCGCCGACCGGCAGGTCGCGGGTCAGCGGCTCCAACTCGCCGTAGGTGCGGGCCCGGTAGGTGGCGTCCAGCCGCTCCCCGAACTCCTCCATGTCGAGCCGCCCCTCCGCGAGGGCGTCCCGCAGGACCTCGGCGACCCGTTCACGGTCGGCGTCGGAGGCGCGCAGCTCCGGGGCGTTGTCGCTCATGACAGCAGCCTACGAGCAACTCGCCCCGGGGACTACGAGATGACCCGCCCCACGTCCTCCCGCGGAGCCTCGGGACGTCCGGCCGGGCCGTGCAGCATCCGCGCGATGACGGCCTCGATGTCCGGCTCCCGCACCGACAGGTCCACCAGCGGATGGTCGGCGGCGACACGCGCCACCAGCGCCGCCGCCGACTCGGACGCCGGGAACGCCAGCCACTGCCGGGGCCCCTCCACCTTCACCACGCGGGCCGGTGCCGCCTCGATCGGCGGCAGCTCACGCTCCAGGTCGACCACGAGCATCCGTTCGCTCTCCCCCACCTCGTGCAGCCCGGCGAGCGCGCCGTCGTACACCAGCCGCCCCTGGTCGATGACCATGACCCGGGAGCACAGCTGCTCGATGTCCTGCAGGTCGTGCGTGGTCAGCAGCACCGTCGTGCCCCGCTCGGTGTTCAGCTCCCGCAGGAACGCGCGCACCCTGGCCTTCGACATCACGTCGAGGCCGATCGTCGGCTCGTCCAGGTACAGCACCTCCGGGTCGTGCAGCAGCGCCGCCGCGACGTCCCCGCGCATCCGCTGCCCGAGGGACAGCTGCCGCACCGGCACCGCCAGCAGCTCCTCCAGGCCGAGGAGTTCGACGAGCCGGTCCAGGTTCTCCCGGTACCGGGCGTCCGGGATCCGGTACATGCGGTGCATCAGCCGGTACGAGTCGATCAGCGGCAGGTCCCACCACAGCGTGGTGCGCTGCCCGAACACCACCCCGATGCGGTGCGCCAGCCGGGTCCGCTCCCGGGACGGGTCGATCCCGGCCACCCGCAGCCGGCCGCCGCTCGGCGTCAGGATGCCGGTCAGCATCTTGATCGTCGTCGACTTCCCGGCGCCGTTCGGCCCGATGTAGCCCACCATCTCGCCGCGCGCCACCCGGAAGGAGATCGAGTCGACCGCCCGTACCCGCCGCCGCTCCCGCCTCAGAAAACCCGTCCTGCGCCGGACGTCGAAGACCTTCTCGACCCCGTCGACCTCGATGAACGCCTCGTCGTCCACGTCCGCTCCTCAGCTCCCCGTGCTCCGATAGGCCCGCAGCCCCGCCCGCCACGCCAGCCCCGCCGCCGCGCAGCACACCGCCGCGACCAGCGGTGACGCGTACGCCGTCCAGCCGGGCAGCGCCACCGGGTACGGCCGGCCCAGCACATGCGCGGCCGGCACCCAGTTGACGAAGGCGAGCGGCAACGTGAACGTGACCCCGCGCACCAGGTCCTTGCCGAACACCGACGGCGGGTACTGCAGCAGCGTCGTCCCGCCGTACGTGAACGCGTTCTGCACCTCGGCGGCGTCCTGCGCGACGATCTGGAAGGCCGCGCCCGCCACGAACACCGCGCCGAAGATCACCGCACCGCTCACCACCGTCACCGCCACCAGCAGCACCTTCGCCGCCGTCCACTCCACGTCCACCGCCGACAGCGCCCAGCCCAGCACCACCAGGCCCTGCGTGATCCGGCCCAGCCGGCGCAGCGCGAAACGGTCCGCGCCGACCTGCGCCAGCACCGGCACCGGACGCACCAGCAGCACGTCGAACGAACCGTCCCGCATCCGGGCGCCCAGCACGTCCATCGAGCCCAGCACCAGATCCGCGATCCCGAACGCCGTCACCGACAGCCCGTACAGGAACGCCACCTCCGGCAGCGACCAGCCGCCCAACGCCTCGACCTGCGAGAACATCAGCAGGATCCCCACGAAGTCCAGCCCGGTCAGCAGCAGGTTGCCGACCACCGTGACCACGAACGACGTCCGGTACGCCATGCTGGACCGCACCCACATCCCGGCGATCAGCCGGTAGGCCCGCAGCCCCTCGACGACCGCGCCGCGCTCAGCCACCCTGCACCACCACCCGCCGCGTCGCCGCCGACTGCAGCGCCCGCCCCGCCGCCAGCAGCACCACCGCCCAGCCCGCCTGGAAGGCCAGCGCCCCCGCCACCCCGGTCTCCCCCATCAGCACGTCCGCCGGCATCTGGAGCTGCGCCGCCCACGGCAGCACCCGCACCACCTCGCCGAACGCCCCCGGGAACGCGTTCAGCGGCAGAACCATGCCCGAGAAGAACAGACCCGTGATCATCAGAGCCTGGTTGACGCCCGTCCCGTCCAGCAGCCAGAACACGCTCAGCGCCACCAGATAGCGGATCGCGAAACTCACCACCGCCGCCAGCAGCAGCGTGCCCGTGAACGCCGCCCACCGGACCACGTCCGCCGGCAGCGCCATCGGGAAGAACAGCGCCCCGAACAGGAACGGCACCACCCCCCGGCCCAGCAACTGGAACAGGGCCCGCCCGAGGTCCCCGGCCAGCCACCACAGCTGCAGATCCACCGGCCGGTACAGGTCGACGGCGACCTCCCCGGTGCGGATGCGCTCCATCAGCTCCTTCTCCGCGCCCCCGCCCTGGATCGCCAGCGTCGCGAACAGGCACTGCCCCAGCCACACGTACGTCACCGCCTGCGCCTGGTCGTAGCCGCCGAGCCCCGGCCGCTCCTCCCACAGGGCCAGATACGTGAAGACGAGGATCACACCGAAGACGGTGTTGGTGAACACCCCGGCCGCCGTGGCCAGCCGGTAGGTCGCATACCGCCGGAAACCACCCGCCGCGACGGCCAGGTACAACCGCCCCGCGCCCACATCCACGGCCCTCCTCACCCGCACCGGCACCGAAGCGCAGGAGCCTAGTGGCCGCCCGATGCGGCCTGCCAGCCGTTTTCCGGGGCACCCTGAGGCGAGAAACAGCTCACTTTCCCCCAACATGCGCGCCGTTCCGGGAACGGAACACCCGGCGCGAGAGTCTTCAATGGGGGCGCAGCAGGCGTACGGGAAGTACGACGTGAATCAGGAGTCCGAGCACTACATGAGCGAAGAGCCACAGCCGCAGCAGCCCGCCGGGAAGCCGAAGCGACCCCGGCGGACGGGCTGGCGACGGATCATCCCGACCTGGCGCATGGTCCTCGGCACCTTCGTCATCGGCGTCCTGCTGCTCGCCGGCCTGTTCTTCCTCGGCTACTCCCTGGTCAAGATCCCGCCGGCCAACGCGCTCGCCACCAAACAGGCCAACGTCTACATGTACGCCGACGGCTCCGTGATCGCCCGCGACGGCGAGGTCAACCGGGAGAACGTCACCCTCGCCCAGATGTCCAGGCCCGCCCAGCACGCCATCCTGGCCGCCGAGGACCGCGACTTCTACACCGAGTCCGCCGTCGACCCCAAGGCGATGGTGCGCGCCGCCTGGAACACCGCCACCGGCAAGGGCAAGCAGTCCGGCTCCACGATCACCCAGCAGTACGTCAAGAACTACTACCTGCGCCAGGAGCAGACCGTCACCCGCAAGGTGAAGGAGTTCTTCATCGCGATCAAGCTCGACCGCGAGAAGAGCAAGAACGAGATCCTCGAGGGCTACCTCAACACCAGCTTCTTCGGCCGCAACTCCTACGGCATCCAGGCCGCCGCCCAGGCCTACTACGGCATGGACGCCAAGGACCTCGACGCCGCCCACGCCGCCTACCTGGCCGCACTGGTCAACGCCCCCAGCGAGTACGACGTCGTCACCCACCCGGAGAACAAGACCGACGCCGTCGCCCGCTGGAACTACGTCCTCGACGGCATGGTGACCAAGGGCTGGCTCAGCGCCTCCGAACGGGCCGGGCTGGAGTTCCCCATGCCGAAGGAGTCCTCCACCTCCACCGGACTGTCCGGACAGCGCGGCTACCTCGTGCGGATCGTCCAGGACTACCTGATCCAGAACAAGATGGTCGACAAGGAGGACCTGGAGTTCGGCGGCTACCGCATCACCACCACCCTCCAGAAGAAGCGGCAGGACGCCTTCGTCGACGCCGTCAACGACAAGCTGATCTCCCGGCTCGACAAGGAGAAGCGCAAGGTCGACGGCTACGTCCGCGCGGGCGGCGCCTCCGTCGACCCCAAGACCGGCAAGGTCGTCGCGATGTACAACGGCATCGACTACGTCAAGCAGTACACCCCGAACGCCACCCGCCGGGACTTCCAGGTCGGCTCCACCTTCAAGCCGTTCGTGTTCACCGCCGCCGTCCAGAACGAGTCGACCACCCGCGACGGCCGCCCCATCACCCCCACCACGATCTACGACGGCACCAACCGGCGCCCCGTGCAGGGCTGGCCGGGCAAGCCCTACGCCCCCGCCAACGAGGACGACGTCTCCTACGGCGACCTCTCCGTGCGCTCCGCCACCAACAAGTCCGTCAACGCCGTGTACGCGCAGATGGCCGTCGACGTCGGCCCCCAGAAGGTCATGGACACCGCGCTCAAGCTCGGTCTGCCCACGGCCACCCCCGACCTGGAGCCGTACCCCTCCATCGCCCTCGGCACCGCCACCGCGAGCGTCCTGGACATGGCGGAGGCCTACGCGACCCTCGCCAACCACGGCAAGCACGGCACCTACACCATGATCGAGAAGGTGACCAAGGACGGCGCCGAGGTCGTCGAGATGCCCCACCGCAAGCTCTCCCAGACCGTCAGCCGCGAAGCCGCCGACACCACGACCTCCGTCCTGCAGAGCGTCGTCGACAGCGGCACCGCCACCGCGGCCCAGGCCGCCGGCCGCCCCGCCGCCGGCAAGACCGGCACCGCCGAGGAGGACACCGCGGCCTGGTTCGCCGGATACACCCCCGACCTCGCCACCGTCGTCGCCGTGATGGGCCAGGACCCCGTCACCGCCCGGCACAAGCCGCTGTACGGCGCGATGGGCCTCGACCGCGTCAACGGCGGCGGCGCGCCCACCGAGATCTGGGCCCACTACACGAAGGCCGCCCTGAAGGGGAAGCCGGTCACCGACTTCGACCTGGAGCTCCAGGAGAACGCCGAGGTCCCCCAGTACCCCACCTCCGACCCGACGCAGGGCGACGAGGACGAGGACGAGGGTGACGAGGACGCCTCCGGGAAGCCGACCTCCGGCACGGAAACCGAGGGCCAGACCGGCGGCGAGACGCCCGGCGGCCCCGACGGCGGCACCAGCACCGGCCAGGACGGCGGCACCGACACCGGCGGCACGGACGCCGGAGGCACCACCGACGGCGGTCAGAACGGCGGCACGGACGACGGCGGGACCACCGACGGGGGCGCCGGCGGACCAGGCGGCCAGGACGGCGGTACCAGCACCGGCCAGGACGGCGGCACCGACACCGGCGGACCGGGCACCACGGGCACCACGGCGGGCTTCCCGACCCGCAGGCCCTGAGAGCGGTTCAGTGGCCGCTCGTCGCCTTCAGCCCCACCACGGCGACCAGCAGCAGACAGACGAAGAAGATCCGCGCCGCGGTGGCCGGCTCCCCCAGCACCACCATGCCGACCACCGCGGCACCGGCCGCGCCGATGCCGACCCACACCCCGTAGGCCGTACCGATGGGCAGCGAACGGGCGGCGTACGACAGCAGCAGCATGCTCGCCACGATGCCCGCGCCGGTGAACAGGCTGGGGACGAGCCGGGTGAAACCGTCGGTGTACTTCATGCCCACCGACCAGGCGACCTCGAGCAGACCGGCGACAACGAGCAGGACCCAGGCCATGACAGGCACCTTTCGAGACGTGACCACGTGGAACGGGGTGCGTCGTCCTTGCCTTCATCCCGGTACGGCGCGTCTCGTCGGGCAGGTCCCACGCTAGCAAGCCCACGGAAGAAGGGGCCGGTGACGATCGTCACCGGCCCCTCGAACCGTCACCTCACAGATAGAGCCCCGTGGAGTCCTCCGACCCCTCGAACCGGTCGGCGGCCACCGCGTGCAGATCGCGCTCGCGCATCAGCACGTACGCGACGCCGCGCACCTCCACCTCGGCACGGTCCTCCGGGTCGAACAGGACCCGGTCACCGGGCTCCACGGTCCGTACGTTCTGCCCCACCGCGACGACCTCGGCCCAGGCCAGCCGGCGGCCCACGGCGGCCGTCGCGGGGATCAGGATCCCGCCACCGGAACGCCGCTCACCCTCGGTGGTGTCCTGCCGCACGAGTACGCGGTCGTGCAGCATCCGGATGGGCAGCTTGTCGTGTTGGGTGCTCTGCTCGTTTCTGTTGGCGCTCACGCCTCGAACCTACCTGCCTCCGCCACCTCTGCACGCCGCCGGGTCCACGCCCTCAGCCCTTGCGGCGCCGGGTGCCGAGGGCCAGCAGCCCGACCAGTCCGACGGCCACGAGCGCGACCGGCACGATGCGCTCCAGACGCGGGGCGCCGTCCTCGTCGGTGAACTTGGCCCTGACGTCGCTCACGGCCCGGTTCACGCCCACGTAGGCCCGCCCGAGCGTGTGGTCGATGTTCGCCACGACCTTGGCCTTGGCGTCGCCGACGATCGTCTTCGGATGCACACGCACCCCGATCTCGTCGAGCGTCTCCGCCAGCACGGCGCGGCGGGCCTTGATGTCCGCCTCGATCTGTGCCGGGGTCCTGGTGTCCGACGTGTCCGCCACCGTACGGCCTCCGAAGTGAACTGATGATGTTTCCGGACAGTCTGTCAGCTCCACGGCGAACCGCACCGTCCGGCTCCCCGGTTACGCTTGTTCGATGAGCGAGCGACTCCAGCCGGGGGACGTGGCCCCCGCCTTCACCCTGCCCGACGCCGACGGCAACGAGGTGTCCCTCTCGGACCGCAAGGGCCGCAAGGTCATCGTCTACTTCTACCCCGCCGCCCTGACACCCGGCTGCACCAAGCAGGCCTGCGACTTCACGGACAACCTGGAGCTCCTGGCCGGCGCCGGCTACGACGTCATCGGCGTCTCCCCCGACAAGCCGGAGAAGCTCGCCAAGTTCCGCGAGAAGGAGTCTCTGCAGGTCACCCTGGTGGCCGACCCGGACAAGAAGGTCCTGGAGGCGTACGGCGCCTTCGGCGAGAAGAAGCTCTACGGCAAGACGGTGGTCGGCGTCATCCGCTCCACGGTCGTCGTCGACGAGGAGGGCAAGGTCGAACGCGCCCTCTACAACGTCAAGGCCACCGGCCACGTCGCCAAGATCATCAAGGACCTGGGCATCTGAGGCCCCTGGCAGCACCGCGACGGCCCGCACCGGGACACCCCGGCGCGGGCCGTTCCGCATTCCGGGCGTGACACCCCGACGCCCGGCTCGTTGATCCGTACGAGCCACGAACGCGTGGCCGGGTACGGGGAGGGGATGCGATGGAGGCGGGGGCCTGCACCAGGGAGCGCCTGGAGGAGGCGGCACGGGACGCCCGGACGCTCTCGGAGGCTCTGCACCGACTGGGCGTGGACCCGCGCGGGCCGTCCCGGCGATACGTCCTGACCCGGATGAAGCGGCTCGGCGTGGACGTCTCCCACTTCGAGCGCGAGGGCGTGAAGTGGACGCGCGACATCCTCCAGGAGGCGGTCACGGCCTCGACCAACATGTCCGAGGTCCTCCGCCACCTCGGCCTGGACGTGGTCGGCGGCCACCACACCCACATCAGCCGCCGGATCAGGTCGTACGGGATCGACACGTCGCACTTCGCGCCGGCCGTCCGCACCGAGCGGCAGCGCGACAACCGGCGGCGCCGGACGGCCGAGGAGATCCTGACCGTGCTCGCCTCGGGGCGGACCGGACGCGTGCCGAGCGCTCGCCTCAAGCGCGCGATGCGGGAGAAGGGCGTGCCGGAGCGGTGCGCGCTGTGCGGTGTGGAGGGCGTGTGGCTCGGCGAGCCCCTGCCGCTCGAGGTCGACCACATCGACGGCGAGTGGCGCAACAACCGGTTCGAGAACCTGCGCCTCCTGTGCCCCAACTGTCACTCGACGACCGACCGTTACCGCGGGCGCGGCACGCGGCGCGCTCGGGAGGGGGCCTCATGAGCGCAGGCACTCCGTACAGCCGGGAGCGGCTGGCCGAAGCCGCCCGCCGGTGCGGCGACATCGACGAGGTCATCGTCTTCCTCGGGACGCGGCCGTACGCCAATCTGCGTCGTCATCTGCTGGCGCGCTTCGCCCGCTTCGGCATCGACGTCTCGCACTTCCGCCCCTGCGGCAGACGTCCACGGCCCACGCGTGAGGAGCTGTGCACGGCAGTCGCGGAGTCGTCGTCCCTCGCGGACGTCCTGCGGCGCCTGGAGCGCACGGTCAACGGCACCCAACGCGCCCGGCTGCGCGCGTGGCTGGCCGAGGAGGGGATCGACGCCGCGCACTTCCCGGGGCAGGCCCATCAGCGCGGCCGTCCGGCCCGGAACGCGAAGCCCCCGCAGGAAGTGCTGGTCCTGCACGACGGCGCACGCCGGACCGCGACGAGCCGCCTGCGCCGGGCGCTCCTGGCGGTCGGTGTCCCGGAGCGGTGTGCGCGGTGCGGGGTGGGCCCCGAGTGGCTCGGCAAGCCCATGACGCTGGAGGTCGACCACATCAGCGGGGCCTGGCGGGACGACCGGCGGGAGAATCTGCGGCTGCTGTGTCCCAACTGCCACGCGCTCACGGGGACGTGGTGCAGGGGAGGCGCCGGGCGGCCGGTGTCTGCCGGTACGATGACAGGCACCTAGCGGCGGTGGTGCAATGGCGACACAGCAGGTTTAGGTCCTGTGGCCCTTAGCGGGCTTGAGGGTTCGAATCCCTTCCGCCGCACTTGAACGGCCTGCGTTTCGAAGATCGAGACGCAGGCCGTTGTCGTACCGTCAGCCCAGCAGTTCCCGTACCACCGGTGCCAGTGCCCGGAACGCCTTGCCCCGGTGGCTGATGGCGTTCTTCTCGGCTGGGGTGAGTTCGGCGCAGGTGCGGGTCTCGCCGTCGGGCTGGAGGATCGGGTCGTAGCCGAAGCCGTTGGTGCCGGCCGGGTGGTGGCGCAGGGTGCCGCGGAGCTGTCCCTCGACGACGCGTTCGGTGCCGTCGGGGAGGGCGAGGGCGGCCGCGCAGGCGAAGTGGGCGGTGCGGTGGGGGTCGGCGATGTCGCCGAGCTGGGCGAGGAGCAGTTCGAGGTTGGCCTGGTCGTCGCCGTGCTTGCCGGCCCAGCGGGCGGAGAAGATGCCGGGGGCGCCGCCGAGGACGTCGACGCAGAGGCCGGAGTCGTCGGCGACGGCGGGCAGTCCCGTGGCGCGGGCGAGGGCGTGGGCCTTGAGGAGGGCGTTCTCGGCGAAGGTGACGCCGGTTTCCTTGACGTCGGGGATCTCGGGGTAGGCATCCGCGCCGACGAGGTCGTGGTCGAGTCCTGCGTCGGCGAGGATCGCCCGGAGTTCGGTGATCTTTCCGGCGTTGCGGGTGGCGAGGATCAGGCGGGTCATGGCCCCCAGTATGGCCAACCGCGGGGACGGCCGGTCAGGGCGTGCAGACCTTGGTGAGTTCGCCGGCGGCGTCGGTGACGGGGCTGATGTCGGGGGTCGTGTCGCCGTCCTCGATGGCGTCGCGGACGTTGGTGACGGCCTTCTGGAGGTTGTCGACGGCCTTGCTCACGTCGGCGTCGTCGGTCTGGTCGCCGATCTCGCCGAGGTTCTTGTCGATGGAGGTCAGCGATTCCTCGAGCTGGGTCGGGTCGTCACTGGCGTTCTCCACGGCCTGCTGGAGTTCGGTGACGCTGTCGGCGATGGCGTCGGCGGTCTTGACGCAGTCCATCGCCTTGCTGACGGCGTCGCAGCCGGTGGTGAGTCCGGCGGTGAGGGCCAGTGCCGCGACGGCTGCGGCGGCTGTGGCGATGCGGCTCCGGCGGCGTCGGCTGGTGGCCATGGTGGTCGTTCCCCTCCCTGCGCGGGCCTGGCGGGCCCCCGTGCACTGCGGGCGTACGGCGGTGTGCCGTACGCCCGTATTCCTAGTGACGCCGGGGAGGGCGGTGCGGTTGCCCGGGGCCGCTCGGTGTCTTGGTTTGTTCTTTACTGTTCGAGGGGGGTGCCGAGGGCCTTGCGCTGGAGGTCGGCGAGTTCGCCGCAGCCGGCGACGGCGAGGTCGAGCAGGGTGTTGAGTTCGTCGCGGGCGAAGGGTTCGGCCTCGGCGGTGCCCTGGACCTCGACGAAGCGGCCGTCGCCGGTGCAGACGACGTTCATGTCGGTGTCGGCCTTGACGTCCTCCTCGTAGCGCAGGTCGAGGAGGGGGACGCCGGCGACGATGCCGACGGAGACGGCGCTGACGGTTCCGGTGAGCGGCTTGCGGCCGGGCTTGATGAGTTTGCGGCCCTGGGCCCAGGCGACGGCGTCGGCGAGGGCGACGTAGGCGCCGGTGATGGCGGCGGTGCGGGTGCCGCCGTCGGCCTGGAGGACGTCGCAGTCGAGGACGACGGTGTTCTCGCCGAGGGCCTTGTAGTCGATGACGGCGCGCAGGGAGCGTCCGATGAGGCGGCTGATCTCGTGGGTGCGGCCGCCGATCTTGCCGCGGACGGATTCGCGGTCGCCGCGGGTGTTGGTGGCGCGGGGCAGCATGGCGTACTCCGCGGTGACCCAGCCTTCGCCGCTGCCCTTGCGCCAGCGCGGGACGCCTTCGGTGAAGGTGGCGGTGCACAGCACCTTGGTGTCGCCGAAGGAGACGAGGACGGAGCCTTCTGCGTGCTTGCTCCAGGCGCGTTCGATGGTGACCGGGCGGAGCTGGTCGGGGGTGCGGCCGTCGATGCGGGGCTGTGAGGACATGGCGTGAGCCTAGCGGGACCGGAGGAAGGGCCCGTCCCGCGTGGGGAGGGGCCCTTCAGGGGGTGAAGCCGGGGATGATGCCCGCTCTTCACATCATGTCTTCGATCTCCGCGGCGATCGGGTCGGCGTCGGTGCCGATGACGACCTGGATGGCGGTGCCCATCTTGACGACGCCGTGGGCGCCGGCGGCCTTGAGGGCGGTCTCGTCGACCAGTGAGGCGTCGGTGACCTCGGTGCGGAGGCGGGTGATGCAGCCCTCGATCTCCTCGATGTTGTCGATGCCGCCGAGCCCGGCGACGATCTTCTCAGCCTTGCTGGCCATGTTGCCTCTCCCTGATCCGAACCGCTTTGTCGCAGTAACCCACAGTTGGCCCATCTTCGCGAGCGGTCGTGCCGTCTGTGTCGAAGGATGGCCTTCACGACAGCGGAACCGTCCGCGACTGGTCTACACCACCAGGGGGACGGCCGACAAACCGCCTAGCGACGACAGGGGTTCGGATGACTGCCGACGGCATGGTCACCCCCGGTCGGGCTCGTTGGAACGCGCTGTTCCAGGGGTTGCAGAAGATGGGGCGCAGTCTTCAGCTCCCCATCGCCGTGCTGCCGGCCGCGGGCATCCTCAACCGGCTGGGGCAGCGGGATGTGTTCGGGGACGAGGGTCTGGGCTGGACCGATGTCTCGCGGGTGATGGTGGGTGCGGGCAGTGCGCTGCTCGACGGCGCGCTGGGGCTGCCGCTGCTGTTCTGTGTGGGCGTGGCGATCGGCATGGCGCGGAAGTCGGACGGTTCGACGGCGCTGGCGGCGGTGGCGGGGTTCCTCGTGTACTACACGGTGCTGCGGCAGTTCCCGGAGGACTGTCCGGAGGGCTCGAAGGCGGTCCCGATGGTGGGCTGCCGGCTGCGGGACGGCTCGGTGACGGTCTTCGAGTACCAGAATCCGGGGGTGTTCGGCGGGATCGTCATGGGGTTGCTGACGGCCTTCTTCTGGGCGCGTTACCACCGGACGAAGCTGGTGGACTGGCTCGGTTTCTTCAACGGCCGGCGGCTGGTGCCGATCATCATGGCGTTCGTGGCGATCGTGTTCGCGGCGCTGTGTCTGTGGGTGTGGCCGCCGATCGGTGACGCGCTGGAGAGCTTCAGCGACTGGATGAGCGGTCTGGGCGGGTGGGGCGCGGGTGTCTTCGGTGTCGCGAACCGGGCGCTGCTGGTGGTGGGGCTGCACCAGTTCCTGAACGTGCCCATCTGGTTCCAGTTCGGCACGTTCACCACGCCGGACGGCCGGGTGGTGCACGGTGACATCAACATGTTCCTGGCGGGTGACCCGGACGCCGGTCAGTTCACCTCGGGGTTCTTCCCGATCATGATGTTCGCGCTGCCGGCGGCGGCACTGGCGATCACGCACTGTGCGAGGCCGCGGCGCCGCAAGGAGGTCGGCGGTCTGATGCTGTCGGTGGCGCTGACGTCGTTCGTCACGGGGATCACGGAGCCGATCGAGTACTCGTTCCTGTTCGTGGCGCCGCTGCTGTACGCGGTGCACGCGGTGCTGACGGGTGTGTCGATGGCGGTGACCTGGGCCCTGGGGGTGCACGACGGGTTCAGTTTCTCGGCGGGGCTGATCGACTACGTCATCAACTGGAATCTGGCGACGAGACCGTGGGCGATCATTCCGATCGGTCTGTGCTTCGCCGTCCTTTATTACGCGATCTTCCGTTTCGCGATCACCAGATTCGACCTGAAGACGCCGGGCCGGGAGCCGGAGGAGGAGGTGGAGGACGTCACCAAGGGCTGACGGGGGCGGACGGCGGTCCGGGGGGCTCCGCAAAGGTCCGAATAAGGCGGGATAACGGTCCGGGCAACGCTCGGGAATCGTGGGTTCCTTATCGCACCTTCATCGTGTACAACAGGTCTACACCACTGAGTGGTGTAGACCACCACCCGATGGAGGAAGTCTATGAGCACCGCCACCTCGCCAACGGCGGCCCCCACGAAGAAGTGGGGATCAGGCCTGATCCAGGGCCTTCAGAAGGTCGGCCGCAGCCTGCAGCTCCCGATCGCCGTGCTGCCGGCGGCCGGTCTGCTGCTCCGCTTCGGCCAGCCCGACGTGTTCGGCAAGGACGGACTCGGCTGGGACAAGGTCGCCGCCGTGTTCGCCACCGCGGGCGGTGCGATCTTCGACAACCTTCCCATGCTGTTCTGCATCGGCGTCGCGATCGGCTTCGCCAAGAAGGCGGACGGCTCGACCGCCCTGGCCGCCCTCGTCGGCTTCCTCGTCTACAGCAACGTCCTCAAGGCGTTCCCGGTCACCGAGGCGAAGGTCCAGGACGGCGCGGACATAGCCGCGACCTACAACAACCCCGGTGTCCTCGGCGGCATCATCATGGGTCTGCTGGCCGCCGTGCTGTGGCAGCGCTACCACCGCAAGAAGCTGGTGGACTGGCTGGGCTTCTTCAACGGCCGCCGGCTCGTCCCGATCATCATGGCCTTCGTCGGCACCGCGATGGGTGTCTTCTTCGGCCTGGTCTGGGAGCCGATCGGTGAGGTCATCTCCGACTTCGGCGAGTGGATGACCGGCCTCGGCGCCTTCGGCGCGGGTCTGTTCGGCCTGATCAACCGTGCGCTGATCCCGGTGGGCATGCACCAGTTCGTGAACACCGTCTCCTGGTTCCAGCTCGGCGAGTTCAAGGACGCCGCCGGTGAGATCGTCCACGGTGACCTCAACCGCTTCTTCGCCGGTGACCCGACCGCCGGTCAGTTCATGTCCGGCTTCTTCCCGATCATGATGTTCGGTCTGCCGGCCGCCGCCATCGCCATCGCCCACAGTGCCCGTCCCGAGCGCCGCAAGGCCGTGATGGGCATGATGGTCTCGCTCGCGCTGACCTCCTTCGTGACCGGTGTGACCGAGCCGATCGAGTTCGCGTTCATGTTCATCGCCCCGGTGCTGTACGTGATCCACGCGGTGCTCACCGCACTGTCCATGGCGATCACCTGGGCGCTCGGCGTGCACGCCGGCTTCACCTTCTCGGCGGGCTTCATCGACTACGCGCTCAACTGGAACCTGGCGACCAAGCCCTGGCTGATCATCCCGATCGGTCTGGTCTTCGCCGCGATCTACTACGCCGTCTTCCGCTTCGCCATCACGAAGTGGAACCTCCCCACCCCGGGCCGCGAGCCCGAGGAGGAGGTCGAGGACCTCACCAAGGCGTGAGCCCCACGGCATGGCGAAGGCCCCGGAACCGGGATGGTTCCGGGGCCTTCGCCGTGCCACCGGCGGAACAGCTCGGGGCCTCAGATCTCGTACGTCCGGCCGGGCGCCGCCAGCGTCACCGGGCCGTCGTAGACCTCGCGCGCGTCGGCCAGGTTGACCTCGGGGTCGGTCCACGGCGGGATGTGCGTGAGGACCAGGCTCCGGGCGCCCGCGCGGGCCGCCGACTGCCCCGCCTCGCGACCGTTGAGGTGCAGGTCGGGGATGTTCTCCTTGCCGTGCGTGAAGGCGGCCTCGCACAGGAACAGGTCGGCGTCGCGGGCGAGTTCGTCCAGTGCGCCGCTGATGCCCGTGTCGCCGGAGTAGGTCAGCACCCGGCCGCCCTGCTCGATCCGGATGCCGTACGCCTCCACCGGGTGGGCCACGCGTTCCGTGTGCACCGTGAACGGGCCGATCTCGAAGGTGGACGGCTTGACCGTGTGGAAGTCGAAGACCTCGCTCATGGACGAGGCGGTGGGGGTGTCGGCGTAGGCGGTGGTCAGCCGCTGCTCGGTGCCCTCGGGGCCGTAGACCGGGATGGGGGCGCAGCGGCCGCCGTCGTGCCGGTAGTAGCGCGCCACGAAGTACGCGCACATGTCGATGCAGTGGTCGGCGTGCAGGTGGCTGAGGAAGATCGCGTCGAGGTCGTAGAGACCGCAGTGGCGCTGCAGCTCGCCCAGGGCGCCGTTGCCCATGTCGAGGAGCAGCCGGAAGCCGTCGGCCTCGACGAGGTAGCTCGAGCAGGCCGATTCCGCGGACGGGAACGACCCCGAGCAGCCGACGACGGTGAGCTTCATGAAACAGAAACCTCCGCTGGCGGGAAATCCGAAGATCGGGGATGGGGGGCGTCGGGGGTCGTGCGGTTTGTCGAGCGTAAGGCGCAAAACCTCCGGTCGCTCCTCCGCCAAGGTCTGTTGTGGGCGAACTCACCTGACAGGCGCTGCCATCCGGGTTAGCAGGCGCTCAGCCGTTCGACCAAGATCCAAGGTCACCTTGGGGCTGCCGCGCCGCCCCCGGCGGGAAGTCCTCGACCGCCTCGCGGGTGCCCTCGTCCCGTCGGCGATCTTGATGCTGTGCCGCGCGCACGCTCACCCTCCGGCGGGCGTGCCGGCTGCCACCGTCCGCCTACCCGGACGGACGCCTTCTTCCCGAATGGCAGGCACGACTCATGTCGACGACACGGAGCAGTTGTTGGCGGCCGGCCGCGGTTGCCCCGAGCCGGCCCAAGGCGTGACAGGTCCATCGCGAGACACCCGGAATACCGCACTCGACGCCTGGAACTCCCGGGGAAGTCGCCTAACGGATACGGACAACTCCCGTATTTCACCGACGGGGAAGTGTCCGATGCCGATGCCCTCGGCTTCAGGGTGGGCGATGCGGAGATGACGCTCGCCGTGGAGGAGCCCTTGCGTGCAAGTGCACGCTTCGCATGCGGACTTCCGGGCGGCGACGAACTCAAGGTGTTGCTCGCAGCCGCGTCCGAAGTGAGCACGTCCCTGGGCTGCACGAACCGTCCTCGCCTCTCCCCCTCCGGCGTCCCGACCCGCCGGTAGGCACGCGGGTCGGGGTGGGCGCCGGTACCTTCGTCCCTATGGACACGTCATGGTGGCCGGCGCTCGGCGCGGTCGTGCTGCTCGCGCTGGTGGCCGCGCTGGTCGACGGCTGGGGGCGGGGGCGCAGGCCGCGTCGACGGCTGACCGGGCCGCCGGGACGGCCCCGGGGGCGCGCAGGGGGGCGTGCGCCGGCCCGGCTGCCGGAGCCGGCGGAGATCTGGTGGGCGAACGTCCCCTACGAGGACCGGCCGGGGGCCAAGGACCGGCCGTGTCTCGTGCTGGCGGTGCGCGGCCAGCGCGTCACGGTCGCGAAGATCACCAGCAAGAACCGCGCCGAGCGCAGCGGTGTCATCGCGCTGCCGCCGGGGTCGGTCGGGGACGCCGGGGGCCGGGCCAGCTATCTGGAGACGGGTGAGCTGCGGGTCGTTCCGCTGCGGGACTTCCGGCGGCGGGTCGGGGTGATGGACCCGGCCGTGTGGGACCAGGTCCGTCACCTGTCGTCGTAGCCGCCGGAGGCGGTCAGGCCCAGAGCTGGCCGTGCAGCGTCTCGATGGCCTCTTCGGTCGTGGCGGCCGTGTAGACGCCGGTGGAGAGGTACTTCCAGCCGCCGTCGGCGACGACGAACACGATGTCGGCGCTCTCCCCCGCCTTCAGCGCCTTGTTCCCGACGCCGATCGCGGCGTGCAGGGCGGCGCCGGTGGAGACGCCCGCGAAGATGCCCTCCTGCTGGAGGAGCTCCCGGGTGCGGGTGACCGCGTCGGCGGAGCCGACCGAGAAGCGGGTGGTCAGCACGGACGCGTCGTACAGCTCGGGCACGAAGCCCTCGTCGAGGTTGCGCAGCCCGTAGACGACGTCGTCGTAGCGCGGCTCGGCGGCGACGATCTTCACGTCGGGCTTGTGCTCGCGCAGGTAGCGGCCGACGCCCATCAGGGTGCCGGTGGTGCCGAGACCCGCCACGAAGTGGGTGACCGAGGGGAGGTCGGCGAGGATCTCCGGGCCGGTCGTCGCGTAGTGCGCGCCCGCGTTGTCCGGGTTGCCGTACTGGTAGAGCATCACCCAGTCCGGGTGCTCGGCGGAGAGCTCCTTGGCGACCCGTACGGCGGTGTTGGAACCGCCCGCGGCGGGGCTGGAGATGATCTCCGCGCCCCACATGCCGAGGAGGTCCCGGCGCTCCTGCGAGGTGTTCTCGGGCATCACGCAGACCATGCGGTAGCCCTTGAGCTTGGCCGCCATGGCGAGGGAGATGCCGGTGTTGCCGCTGGTGGGCTCCAGGATGGTGCAGCCCGGGGTGAGACGGCCGTCCTTCTCCGCCTGCTCGATCATGTGCAGGGCGGGCCGGTCCTTGACGGAGCCGGTGGGGTTGCGGTCCTCCAGCTTGGCCCAGACGCGGACGTCGTCGGACGGCGACAGCCGCGGCAGGCGCACCAGGGGGGTGTTGCCGACCGCGGCGAGGGGGGAGTCGTACCGCATCCCGATCAGGCCATACCGCCGGCCACGGCCGGCAGGATCGTGACGTTGTCGCCGTCGCTGAGCTTGGTGTTGATGCCGTCGAGGAAGCGGACGTCCTCGTCGTTCAGGTAGACGTTGACGAAGCGGCGCAGCTGGCCGCCGTCCACGATGCGCGCCTGGATGCCCGTGTGGCGGGTCTCGAGGTCGGCGAACAGCTCGGCGAGGGTCTCACCGCTGCCCTCCACCGCCTTCTGACCGTCGGTGTAGGTGCGGAGGATGGTGGGGATGCGGACCTCGATGGCCATGGGTCGGGGCTCCTGTCGGGAGTAGTCGGTCGGGGGCGCGCGGCAGCGCTGGAACAGGCGTGGTGCGTGAGTGCGGCGCCGGGGCTCACGGCCGGACGGCGGCAGGGTGTCGCGTCAACAGATGGCGCTGGCGAGCCTGCACAGGTCGACGTGCAGTCGCGCCACGAGCAGCATGCCCGGCGTCTTCCCGCTCACGTCGTGGAGAACCATGGGGTCATCGTATCGATTCCCGGTCCGGGTCCTGGAATGTGATCCCACATCCCGGACGGTGACGGGTCGCTTGGTGAGACCGGGCCGGTGCGGGCCGTGCGGGCGGGCCGTCAGTAGGACTCGACGATCCTGACCTCCTCCTCCGTGACCTCGCCCTCGAGGATGCGGAAGGAGCGGAACTGGAACTCGCCGAGGCCGTCGGTGTCGGCCGTGGAGACCAGGACGTAGTGGGCGCCGGGCTCGTTGGCGTAGGCGATGTCGGTGCGCGAGGGGTACGCCTCGGTGGCGGTGTGCGAGTGGTAGACGATCACCGGCTCCTCGTCGCGGTCGTCCATGTCGCGGTAGAGCTTGAGCAGGTCACCGGAGTCGAACTCGTAGAACGTGGGGGACATCGCCGCGTTCAGCATCGGGAGGAAGCGTTCGGGGCGGTCCGAGCCGGCCGGGCCCGCGACGACTCCGCACGCCTCGTCCGGGTGGTCCTTGCGCGCGTGGGCGACGATCTGGTCGACGAGGGCCTGGGTGATGGTCAGCATGCGGCCAGGATAAGCAGAGGGGCCGCCCCGTACCGAGGGTTGGTACGGGGCGGCCCACATGCCGGACGTGCGGTCACGTCCCGGGAGGCGCGGACGCCCTGAGCGGCGGGCGCGGGGGGCACCACGAGCGCTCCCCGCGACCTGACGTCCGCGCGCGGTTCAGCCGACCTTCTCCAGCTCCGGCTCCTCGCCGCCGCGCGTGGCGATGCCCGGGTTGCGGCTCTTGAGGACCGTCCAGCCGACGCCGAGGGCGACGGCCCAGCCGGCGGCGACGTACAGGCAGACGCGCGCGTCCTTGTCGTACGCGATCATGCAGGTCACGCCGATGAGGAAGAGCAGCGCGACCCAGCTGAACAGGGCGCCGCCGGGGGCGGGGAAGGACGAGGCGCGCAGCCGGCCGGCGTCGACGGCGGCGCGGTAGCGGATGTGGCTGACGAGGATCATCATCCAGGTCCAGATGCCGGCCGCGGTGGCGACGGAGGTGACGTAGAGGAACGCCTTCTCCGGGACGACGTAGTTGAGGATCACGCCGATGCCCATGAGCGCCACGGAGACGGTGATGCCGACGGCCGGTGTCTTGCGCTTGTTGAGCTTGCCGAACGCCTGCGGGGCCTCGTTGTTGGCGGCCAGGTCGCGCAGCATGCGGCCGGTGGAGTACATGCCGGAGTTGCAGGACGACAGGGCCGCGGTGAGGACCACGAAGTTGACGATGCCCGCGGCGAGCGGGATGCCGATCTTGCCGAAGGCGTGCACGAAGGGGCTCTCGCCGGCGGTGAACTCGGTCCACTTGACGACGGAGAGGATCACCAGGAGCGCGCCGACGTAGAAGACGATGATGCGCCAGGGCAGCGTGTTGATCGCCTTGGGCAGGGTCTTCTCGGGGTTCTCGGACTCGCCCGCCGTGACGCCGACCAGCTCGACGGCGAGGTAGGCGAACATGACGCCCTGGAGCGTCATCAGGCTGGAGCCGATGCCGTTGGGGAAGAACCCGCCGTGCGACCAGAGGTTGGAGGCGGCGGCGGTGTCACCGGCGTCCGAGAAGCCCAGGGTGAGCACGCCGAGGCCGATGACGATCATGCCGATGATGGCCGTGACCTTGACCATCGAGAACCAGAACTCGACCTCGCCGAAGATCTTGACGGAGATCAGGTTGACGCCGAAGAGCACCACGAGGAACACCAGGGCGCTGACCCACTGCGGGATCTCCGGGAACCAGAAGTGGACGTAGATCGCGGCGGCCGTCAGCTCGGCCATGCCGGTGACCACCCACATGAGCCAGTACGTCCAGCCCGTGACGAAGCCGAAGAACGGGCCGAGGAACTCGCGGGCGTACTCGGCGAAGGAGCCGGACACGGGCCGGTACAGGAGCAGCTCGCCCAGGGCCCGCATGATGAAGAAGATGACGACGCCCGCGAGGGCGTACATGAGGATGATGCTCGGTCCGGCCTTTGCGATGTTCGCACCGGCACCCATGAACAGGCCGACACCGATGGCGCCGCCGATCGCGATCATCTGGACCTGACGGCTGCCGAGGCCGCGCTCGTACCCCTCTTCGGGGGCACCCGTGGCCGTCGCGTCAGTGACCTTCGAAGAGGTCATGTGTTGTGCGCCTTTCTCCATGCCGACCCGGGCCTTTCGTCGGCCGCGGATCGGGTCTCGATCCCCCCGGATTGCTGGAGCTGTGCCCGGCCGGCGATCCGCCGGCCCTGTGGCGCACCCGGCCGAACATTCGGGTGGTGCTCGGCGGGCGGTCGTGAAGATTTATCACGACCGCAACGATGATCGGTGAGGGCACGTGTGGCGCATCCCACAGGAAGAACCGGACAAAATCACCGCCGCCCCGCATAGCGGGTGGCGGCGGTGACAGGATCGTTATCCGGATTTGAGCGTCCGCTGAGCGAACACAGAACCCTTACATATCGGCACGGAACGGTCGCACGGCCGGTGGGATCAGGGCATG
Source organism: Streptomyces sp. NPDC046859 (assembly GCF_040645135.1). Lineage (NCBI taxonomy): Bacteria > Bacillati > Actinomycetota > Actinomycetes > Kitasatosporales > Streptomycetaceae > Streptomyces > Streptomyces sp. NPDC046859. The sequence goes on along the minus strand of NZ_JBEYXR010000001.1, from coordinate 74,296 downwards.
AGGGTGGCGACCAGGGTCTCCTGGAGGCCGCCGAGCCACAGATAGGCCATCACCATCGGCTTGCGGGAGTCCTCGTCGGGGAGGCCGTACAGCAGGTCGGTGTCGTCGTCATCGGTGATCTCCAGCCGGGAACCGATGGCCAGGCGCAGGTCGTTGAGGGCGCCGAGCCACTGCTGGGACTCCTCGGTGGACAGCTTGAGCACCGCGCCGCCCTCGCCGGCGCTCTCGGCGCTGAGCGCGTCCAGGGTGCGCACCACCGCGAGCGCGTTCTCCCGCTTGCCGGCGCGCAGGTCGTTCTCCGTGTACCGGCGGAACTCGGCGGAGTACGCCCGCTGCTCCTCGGCCTCCTGGGCCTGCGGGGTGCCCTCGGGGTCGCTGTAGGCGTCGGGGAACAGGCGCTTGAGCACGGGGTCGGAGGGCGGCTCGCTGGGACCCTCGGCGAACAGCTCGGCGAGCGGGTCGTCGGAGGCGTCCCCGGCCGGGCCGGGTCCGATGAGTTCCAGCAGCTGGACGGCCAGCGACCGGATGATGGAGATCTCGACTTCGTCGAGAGCGACGGCGGCGCCGCCGCCGGGGACGGGTTCGAAGGTTCCTGGCATGGAGACGATTCGCTACTTCCGGTCCTGCTGGAGGGTGGCCCACAGGCCGTAGCCGTGCATGGCCTGCACGTCGCGTTCCATCTCCTCGCGGGATCCGCTGGAGACGACCGCCCGGCCCTTGTGGTGGACGTCGAGCATGAGCTTGGTGGCCTTGTCCTTGCTGTACCCGAAATACGTCTGGAAGACGTACGTCACGTAGCTCATGAGGTTGACCGGGTCGTTGTGGACGATCGTGACCCAGGGGACGTCGGGCTCGGGGACGGCGAACACTTCCTCCGCCGACTCGGTGCGTTCGATCTCTAGGGGAGCGGGTGACGTCACAGTGCCCATGCTGCCACCGCAGGGGGGTGGTCGCACAAATCCCCGGCCCTACCCGCCCCTAAATCGTCAGACTGACGAAATGGGGGTACGATGCGTGGCCATGAACACAGCGGACCTTGGGCTGCCGGTGGATGTCCCCTCGACGGCGCTCTTCACGGACCAGTACGAGCTGACGATGCTGCAGGCCGCGCTGCGCGCGGGCACCGCCGGGCGGCGCAGCGTGTTCGAGGTCTTCACCCGGCGGCTGCCGCACGGCCGGCGCTACGGCGTGGTGGCCGGCACCGGACGCGTCCTGGACGCGGTGGAGAACTTCCGCTTCGACGCGGACGTCCTCGGCTTCCTGCGCGAGCGGGCCGTCGTCGACGAGCCGACGCTGCGCTGGCTGGCGGACTACCGCTTCTCCGGGGACATCTGGGGCTATCGGGAGGGCGAGGTCTACTTCCCCGGCTCGCCGATCCTGCGGGTGGAGGGCAGCTTCGCCGAGTGCGTGCTGCTGGAGACGGTGATCCTCTCCATCCTCAACCACGACTCGGCGATCGCCGCGGCCGCCTCCCGGATGTCCGCCGCCGCCGGGGACCGCCCGCTGATCGAGATGGGCGCCCGCCGCACCCACGAGCTGGCCGCGGTGGCCGCCGCGCGCGCCGCCTACATCGGCGGCTTCACCTCCACCTCCGACCTGGCCGCGGGCTTCCGGTACGGCATCCCGACGGTCGGTACCAGCGCCCACGCCTTCACGCTGCTGCACGACCACGAGCGGGACGCCTTCCAGGCCCAGGTGGACTCCATGGGCCGCGGCACCACGCTGCTGGTGGACACCTACGACGTCGCCGAGGCGGTCCGTACGGCCGTGGAGGTCGCCGGACCCGAGCTGGGCGCCGTCCGCATCGACTCGGGCGACCTGCTGCTGGTCGCGCACCGGGTCCGCCAGCAGCTCGACGAGCTGGGCGCGACCGGCACGAGGATCCTCGTCACCTCCGACCTGGACGAGTACGCCATCGCCTCGCTGGCGGCGGCGCCCGTGGACGCGTACGGCGTCGGCACCCAGCTGGTGACCGGGTCCGGGCACCCGACCGCCTCCATGGTCTACAAGCTCGTCGCCCGCTCGGAGTCCGCCGACCCCGGGGCGCCCCTGGTACCGGTGGCGAAGCGGTCGACCGGCGGGAAGACCTCCGTCGGCGGCCGCAAGTGGGCGGCACGCCGGCTCGACGCCGAGGGGGTCGCGGAGGCCGAGGTGGTCGGCACTGGGCCGGTGCCCGCCGAGCTCGCCGACCGGCAGCTGCTCGCCCAGCTCGTCAAGGGCGGGGACGTCGTGGCGCGCGAGCCGCTGGACGTCGTCCGGGACCGGCACGCGGCGGCCCGCGCCAACCTGCCGCTGTCCGCTATCCAGCTCTCCCGGGGGGAACCCGTCATTCCGACGGAGTACGTCCACGGGCGCCCGGGTAGCCAGACGGGGGCGTGAACCGGGCGCGCCCGCAGTGCCCGCCCCATGCCCTCTCCCGCACCGCACGCGAAGTCTCTAGGCTCGGAGGTTCACGGCCGGGCCGCACCGATCCGCCGTCCCGACCTCAGCGTCCATAACCGAAGGACACCGACCATGCGCCGCGCCTTGATCGTCGTAGACGTGCAGAACGACTTCTGCGAGGGAGGCAGCCTCGCGGTGGCCGGCGGCGCCGACGTGGCCGCCGCCGTCACGGAGCTCATCGGCCAGGCGGCCGGGTCCGGCTACCAGCACGTCGTGGCCACACGCGACCACCACATCGCGCCGGGCGGCCACTTCTCGGCCCACCCCGACTTCGTCCACTCGTGGCCGGCGCACTGTGTGGCGGGCACCGAGGGCGTGGGCTTCCACCCGAACTTCGCGCCCGCGGTCGCCTCCGGCGCGATCGACGCCGTCTTCGACAAGGGGGCGTACGCGGCGGCGTACAGCGGGTTCGAGGGCGCCGACGAGAACGGCGTGCGGCTCGCGGACTGGCTGCGGGCCCGGGAGGTCACCGAGGTGGACGTGGTGGGCATCGCCACCGACCACTGTGTGCGGGCCACCGCGCTGGACGCGGCACGCGAGGGGTTCCGTACGCAGGTGCTGCTGGACCTGACCGCCGGAGTGGCCGCGGAGACCACCGAGCGGGCGCTGGAGGAGCTGCGCGGGGCCGGTGTGGAGCTGACCGGCAAGCCCGTGGTGGCGTAGCCCCCAGGGGGTGTCCTGTCGATCAGGCTGGATCACCGGGTGCCCGGCGTGATCGGGCGTGACGCCGCCTAGGCGGGGGCGGCGGGCCGGCGCAGGAGGGCCCGGATCGGGTGCCAGAGCTCCTGGGGCGGTCCGGGGACGAGTTCCGGCACGGTGGGGACGACGTCCGGGCAGGGGGCCGTGCGCCATATCAGCCCGTCGGGGTGGTGCAGGACCGCCGTGATCTCGTCCGGGGTCGGCGGGGCGGCGTTGCCGCGCAGGTAGACGGCGCGCATGCCCAGGTTGCGGAGCCTGGTCAGGGCTCGGGCGCGGTTGCGGGCGTGCACCAGGACACGGACGCTGCCCGTGCCGTCGGTGGTGGGTCTGGGCAGGTTCAGCGCCACCACGACGCTGCCGGTCGGCAGCTTGCAGAAACCTCCTGCGGCCATACGGTCACACCCCCGTGCGATGCGGTGTCAATAGCGGAAGCACAGGGTGCACCTAAACACGACCGGCGGCAACCCCGCCAGGGGGCTGCCGCCGATCATGGTCTGACCTGCAGTTCTACTCTTTACTTCGCCGCGGGGCCCACTTCGAGCTCGATCGTGGAGCCGTCCCTGGCCTCCTTGACGATCTTGATCTTGGTGTTGGTGTCAGTGATCTTGACACCCGCGGAGGGGTTCGACGCGTCGTAGTAGGTGTTGGTGCGGTCGTTGAAGACCCCCACACCCGGACGCGACGGGATCGTCGCGGCGACGTCCGCGTTGTGCAGCGTCACGCCGTCCGTGCGGAACGTGCTGAAGGGGGAGTCGTAGGACTGGATGCGGTTGCGCATCAGCGTGCCGTTCGTCCACTTCAGCTGGGTCGGGTGCGAGTCGATCGGCAGGATCAGACCGGTGCCCGGGTGCTGGCTGGTGTTGTTGTCCAGCTGGGAGGTGTCCCACTTCCAGATGAGCAGGCCGTTCTGGTAGGCGTAGTGCTCCACCCAGTCCGGACGGGTCGTCGAGAAGCCGAAGTTGTACGGGCCCGTCTTCAGCGTCTTGTCGTACGACACGTACTGGCGGTTCTCGGCGATGTAGTACTGGGCGTAGTCGTCCGTGATGGACGCGCCGATGCGCGAGAAGCCCTTCTTCGCCCAGGCCTCGTCGGCGCTCTCGGCGTCGTCCGAGAACACCGCCGAACCGTCGGCGGTCACCGTGATCCGGTCGGCCGCGAAGCCCTTCTGGGCCACACCGCCGTCCGTCTGGTAGCGGAAGCGCAGGTCGACCTTCTTGCCCGCGTAGGCGTCGAGCGGGAAGACCAGCTTCTTCCAGGCGCCGGAGGTGCCGTCGAGCGCCGGCTTGCCGCTGGCGTCCTTGCCGATGGCCGCGCCGTCGGCGGTGCCGTCGACGGCCGTCCAGTTGGCGCCGCCGTCGGTGGACACCTCGGTGTAGAGGTAGTCGTAGCCGGCCTCGATGTCCCACCAGCCGTCGAGCGTCAGCGAGGCCGCCGACTTGCCCGTCAGGTCGACCGTACGGGTCAGCGTGTTGGCGAGGTTGTCGCCGCTGCCGCTCCACCACTGGTTCTCGCCCTGGGCGGGCTGGACGATCTCGGTGGTGACCTTCTTCTTGGGCAGCTCGACCACGAGGGCCTGCTTGTGCTTGGTGTTGTACTCGGCGACACCCAGCTTGTGCCACGAGTTCGTGGCGGCCTTGGCCGTGTCGTACTTCAGCCAGCCCAGCTGCAGCTTGTCCCAGGCGGTCATGTCGCCGGGCAGGTCACCGATCTCCGTCTTGCCGGTGCCCAGCCAGGACCCGGAGGACATCAGCGTCCAGAACCCGGTGGAGTTCTCGCCGCCCTGGGTGTCGTAGTGGTCCGGCAGACCGAGGTCGTGGCCGTACTCGTGGGCGTAGACGCCGAGGCCGCCGTTCTCCGGCTGGACCGTGTAGTCGCCGACCCAGATGCCGGTGGAGCCGATCTGCGCGCCGCCCAGCTTGTTCTGCGCGGGGCCGGTGGCGCCGGCGTCCGTGCCGAACGCGTACCAGCGGTGCGCCCAGATGGCGTCCGTGCCCTGGACGCCGCCGCCCGCGGACTCGTCCTCGCCGGCGTGGACGATCTGGAAGTGGTCGATGTAGCCGTCCGGCTCGTTGAAGTCGCCGTCGCCGTCGAAGTCGTAGCGGTCCCACTCGTCGAACTGGGCGACGTCGGCCTTGATCTCGGCGTCGGTGCGGCCGGCCGCCTTCTGCTGCGCGACCCAGGCGTTCAGGCCGTCGCTGACGACGTTCCAGACGCTGGAGCAGTTCGTGTCGCCGCAGGCGTTGTTGCCGTAACGGGCCTCGTTGTAGGGCACCTTGACCCAGTCGGAGACCTCGCCGTCGACCGAGTAGCGGCCCGAGGACTGCTTCTCGTAGTACTTCTTGACCGACTCGGTGTTCTCGCCGGTGCCGAAGTACAGGTCCTGGAAGTGCTCGCGGTTGTAGTCCGCCTTCCAGGCCGTCGAGTTGTCCTTCTTCGGGTCCGGCTTGGCTATCTGGTTGTGCAGCGGGCCCGGCGTGCCGCCGAACTGGCTGATCTGGTCACCGAACTCGACCAGGATCGTGAAGATCTTGTCGGTCTTCTCACGGCCCAGCTCGACGTACTTGCTGTCGCCCTTCTTGCTCTTGAGCTCGACGACCTTCGAGCCGTCGCGGCTCTTCACCTCGGTCTTGCCCGAGATGACCTGGTTGAGCGCTTCCTGCCGCTGCGCCGCCACGGTCTTGCTCAGGGGGCCTTCGAGGTCGTGGTCGGCGTGCCGGCGGTCCGCCGGGTCACGACGGTCCACCGAGGCCGGTGCGCCTTCGTCGGCCTGAGCCACCGCGAAGGTCGAGAACGTCGCCGCGGCCGTCGCGAGCGCGACAGCCGTCGCCGCCGTCCGGAACGTCCAGGGTCTACTGGTCACTTGAGATCCTCCCCCGCGTTCGGGCGCGCGGAAGGAGGGTCCTGGTCAACGTAGGATCCGCGCGCGTTATCAACGCGTGTAGTCAAGTGACGTCATTTGACTAGAGGTTAAGCAGAAAAAACAGACCTTGACTTGGACAGGTCAACTGCATTATGCGGAGTCGCTGTCCACTTACCGAACGGCGGCCGGAGGGCGGGCGCGTGCCGCCGCCCACAGGGTGGACGCCATGAATCCGTGCGCCCCCCGTGCACCGGCACTGTTGGTCAGGTCACGCTTACCGAACGTTCCGCTCGGGCATGGACGCCGTTAGAGTCGGATGGCGGAACGCCCGGACGTCGGCGCAAAGCCAGGCCGAAACCCCCGTGCACCCCCGATTCCGAGGACACGATGACCATGCCTCGTCCGACTGCCGCACAGCTCGCCTACGGCTCGTGCACCGTGGTCTTCTCGACGCTCGCCATGCTGCTGCTGTCCCAGACCAGTTCGGGCGCCGGGATCGCGGTCATCGCCTTCGCCGCGATGCTGCTCGGACTCCTGGTCGCCATGACGGTGCCCGTGCCGCGCGGGTCCCGTGTGGTGACGGTGGGCCGGGCCGCCGGGGCGGAGCGGGAGAAGACCGAGGAGCCCGCCCTCACCAAGTCCTGACCCGCGCTCACGCGTCCGTGCTGACGACCACGGTCTTCGCCGCCTTGTCGTGCAGGCCCTGCTTGTAGGGCCGGTCGAAGAAGCTCCAGCCGCCGGCGATCGCGGTCCAGATGCAGGCGCAGCAGAAGGCGAACGGGATCCACAGCACCAGGGAGCGGATCAGCGTGGTCTGCACCGAGGGCGTGGCCCCGTTGTCGAGGTTGGCGACCCGCAGGTGCAGCAGCTTCTTGCCGAGCGTCTGACCGGTCCGGGAGATCATGACCGTGTCGTAGCCGACGAAGAGCACCGCGGCGACCAGCGACTGGGCGAAGGACTTGCCGTACTGCACCTTGTCGGTGTTCACGTCGTACTCGGTGATCCCGAACCCCCAGGTGATCAGCCAGACGACGACCGCCACCAGGATCAGGTCGATGAGCCGGGCCAGCGTGCGCTTGCCGCTGTCCGCGAGCGGCGGCATCCCGGCCAGCGGGTCGGCGGGTCCGCCGCCGCCCCCGTACGGGTCACCCCCGTAGGGACCGCCGCCGTAGGGGCCACCGCCGCCGGGCGGAGGCGGGGGCGGCTGCCCGCCGTAGGGGCCGCCCTCACCACCGGGCGGAGGCGGGGGCTGCCCGCCCTGGGGCGGCTGGTCGCCGTACGGCCCGTCCGGGCCCCCGCCGGGCGGGGGCTGCTTCCGGAACGGGTCGTCGTCCGGGGGCTGCCGGCCGGGGCCGGGAGGCGGTTCGCTGCTCATGGCCCGAGTCGACCGCGAACCGCACGGCCGCGCATCCGGCGCGCGGCCGTCCGGAGTACGCAGTCATTCTTGCCGGACGGTGGATCCCGTCATCCGGCGACGAACGTACGCGCCGCCTTGTCGTGCAGGCACTGGTGCCAGGGCCGGTCGAACAGGCACCACAGCACCCCGACCACTCCGACGACGAGCACGCCCGGCACGCTGTACACGAGCCAGCGGCGCACCGCCGCGCCGTACTCCGGCGGCTCGTGGGCCTCGATGTCGCGCACCTCCAGGCCGAACAGCCGCTTGCCCAGCGTGCGGCCCCACTTGGCGGTGGGCAGGGCCTCGTAGAGCCCGCCGACCACCAACAGCACGGCCAGGACGATGCCGAGGTAGACCGACGTGGTGCCGTCCAGCAGCCACACGGTGACGGTCCGTCCGGAGAGCCTGGCCGCCTCGATCTTGTCGTTGACATGGTCGAGCGCCTTGGTGCCGAGCGGCACGGCCACCACCGCCGTGACGGCGGCGAGCACCACGGTGTCCACGAGCCGGGCCGCCAGCCGCTTGCCGAGGCCGGCGGGCCGGGCGGCGGCCTGCCGCAGGGCGGCCGCCGCGAACGGGTCCTCCCGCACCGGCTTCCACGGGGCGACCGGCCGGCCGTCGGCGCCCGGCTCCGCGAGCCGGTGGACCTGCTGCGCCCAGGAGGACTGACCGCCGCCGGGGCCCGGCGCGATCGGAGCACCGGACGCGGCGGGGGCCGCGGGCGCGGGCTGCGGTCCGCCCGACTGCTGGGGGATGCCCGGCCCGGCCTGCTGGGGGCCGGAAGGGGGCGCGGGGGCGGGGGGCTGGGCGGCGGGCGGGGCCGCGGCCGCCCCCTGGGCCGGCGAGGGAGCCGCGGCGGCCTTTCCGGCGTTGAAGCCGGGGCCCTGCGGGGCGCCGGCCGCGGTGCCCCGCACGGCCGGCGGCGGGTCCTGCGCGCCGCCGCGCGGGTTCACCGCGCGGATGGCCATGGTGCCGGGGTCGGGCGCGGCGGCGGACCGCGCTCCCCCGCCGTCCGTCACCGGCCGGCGCGTCAGGAAGGTGTCGGGCGCGGCGCCGCCGCCGGACTCCGCCTCCGGCTCGGCGGGCGCCGGGACGCGCGGGTCGGCGCCCTCCCGCTGGCCGCCCCAGGAGACCCGGCGGTCCTGGTCGCCGCCGAACCCGGTCTGCCGGGAGCGGTCGGCGCCCCAGGCGGAGGCGGGTTCGGGGCGGCTGCCGTGCTGGGCCTCGCCGGCGGCGGGCGGGGCGACCGGGTCCTCGTCGAAGAAGTGCGGGCCGGTCTCCTCGACCGGGGCGGGCGCGCCGGCCGGCCGGGCGCCCGGCGGCGGGGCGAGCGGCTCGCCGTCGGTCGGGGCGGGACGGCTGGTGCCCGGCACCCAGGAGGCGCCGTTCCAGTACCGGACGTATCCAGGAATGGACGGGTCCGGGTAATACCCTTCGCGGGGCCGGTCGTCACCGGGGGCCGGGGTTGGGGCGCTCATGTCCGTCGTCCGGTATCTGCTCGTGGGTCACTACGGGGGCTCCACATCTATCAGACGGACGCACCCGCCACCGCCGGTCCCACGGGACCCGCTCCTTTCCGGGCAACCTCGTGCACGTACGTCACAGGTACGAAAGCCGGGTGGGAGACCGGGCCGGGAAAAGGTACGCCCGAGTCGCGTAATGCCGCGCGGGGCCATCCCTCTCCACTCGTACGGGCCCATCGGGGGAACCCGTACGTGTCACGAGAGAGGACCCCTGCCATGTCTCACACCGTCGTCGAGCGCGAACTGGAGCTGCGGCTCATCCTGTCGCCCGAGCGCAGCGTCCCGGTCCCGGCCCGGCTGGGCTACCGCAGCGACGACCCGTACGCCGTCCACGTCGCCTTCCACATCACTTCGACGCGCCCCGTGCACTGGACCTTCTCCCGCGAACTGCTGGTCGAGGGGGTGTTCCGGCAGTGCGGGCACGGGGACGTGCGGGTGTGGCCGACGAAGTCGGAGGGCCGCAGCGTGGTGCTGATGGCGCTGAGCTCGCCCGACGGGGACGCCCTGCTGGAGGCGCCCGCCGCGCAGGTGTCGGCGTGGCTGGAGCGGACGCTGCGGGCGGTTCCCCCGGGCAGCGAGGCCGAGCAGCTCGGGATCGACGACGCGCTCGACGAGCTGCTCGCGCGGTGACGGGCGCCCGGAGGGCGGGTCAGAACAGCTTGCCGGGGTTGAGGAGGTCCAGCGGGTCGAAGACCCGCTTGATCCCGCGCTGCATCTCGATCCCGACGGGGCCGATCTCGCGCGCCATCCACTCCTTCTTCAGCACGCCCACGCCGTGTTCGCCGGTGATCGTGCCGCCGAGTTCCAGGCCGAGCGCCATGATCTCGTCGAACGACGCACGGGCGCGCCGGGACTCGTCGGGGTCGGCGGCGTCGAAGCAGACGGTGGGGTGGGTGTTGCCGTCGCCCGCGTGCGCGACGACGCCGATGGTGAGCCGGTGCTTCTCCGCGATCCGCTCCACGCCCTCGATCAGGTCGCCGAGCCGGGAGCGCGGCACGCACACGTCGTCGATCATGGTGACGCCCCGGACGGCCTCCAGCGCGGTCAGGGACAGCCGGCGGGCCTGGAGGAGGAGTTCGGACTCGGCGGCGTCGTCCGCCGGGACCACCTGGGTGGCGCCGGCCGCCTCGCACAGCGCGCCGACGGCGGCGAGGTCGGCGGCCGGGTCGGGGGTGTCGAACGCGGCCAGCAGCAGGGCCTCGGTGGTCTCCGGCAGCCCCATCTTCGCCATGGAGTTGACCGCCGCGACCGTCGTACGGTCCATCAGTTCCAGCAGCGACGGCACATGTCCGCCGGCCATGATCCGGCACACCGCGTCGCAGGCCGCGGCCGCGGAGGCGAACTCGGCGGCCAGGACGAGCTGCTGGGGCGGCTTGGGGCGCAGCGCGAGCACCGCCCGCACGACGATGCCGAGCGAGCCCTCGGAGCCGACGAAGAGCCGCGTCAGGTCGTAGCCCGCCACGCCCTTGGCGGTGCGCCGGCCGGTGCTCATCAGGCGTCCGTCGGCGAGGACGACGTCGAGGCCGAGGACGTACTCGGCCGTCACCCCGTACTTCACACAGCACAGCCCGCCCGAGGCGGTGCCGATGTTGCCGCCGATGGTGCACATCTCCCAGCTGGAGGGGTCCGGCGGGTAGTACAGGCCGTGCTCGCCCACCGCGCGGGAGAGCGCCGCGTTGACGACGCCGGGCTCCACGACGGCGATCCGGTCGACCGGGTTGATCTCGAGGATGCGGTCCATCTTCGTCAGGGACAGCACGATGCAGCCGTCGGAGGCGTTGGCGCCGCCCGACAGGCCCGTGCGGGCGCCCTGCGGGACGACGGGGACGCGCAGCGCGGTGGCGGTGCGCATCACGTGCTGGACCTCTTCGACGGTGCGCGGGAGGACGACGACGGCGGGGGCGCCGGCCGGGCAGAAGCTGGCCATGTCGTGCGCGTAGGAGGTGGTGACGTCGGTGTCGGTGAGGACGGCCTCGGCGGGCAGACCGGCGAGCAGCCGCTCGGTGAGGTCACCCAGGGCCTGGTCGGGTGCTGCTTCGGTACGGCTCATGATCACAGCGTGACACCCGGGGCCATCGGTGTGAACCCCACGCGCGGCAGCTGGGCCCGGGCGGGTGTGGTCGTCGTGTCCGCGCCCCGCTTCGCGCACAGTGACGCCATGGAGAACGAGGCCGTGGACCAGGAACAGGACGCGACCGGCCGGCGGCGCCTGCGGCGCCGGGTCCTCGTCGCGTCGGTGGCGGGGTGCGCCGTGCTCGGCGGGGCACTGGCGCTGCTGCCGTCCGGGCCGGGGCCGGCGCGGCCGCCCGCACCGGCCCCGGGGGCGCGGGCGCTGACCGCGGTGACCTCGGGGGTGCCGGCGGCGCTGCCCGATCTGGCGGTGCTGATCGACCGGCGCGAGCGGCAGGTGCGCACGCATCCCCGGGACGCCGTGTCGTGGGCCGTGCTGGGGGGCGCGTACGTCGAGCAGGGCCGGCGGACCGCGCAACCGGCGTACTACCCGAAGGCGGAGAAGGCGCTGCGCGCCTCGCTGGAGGCCCGCTCCCGCAATGCCGACGCGCTGAGCGGCATGGCGGCGCTGGCGAACGCCCGGCGGGACTTCGGGGCGGCGCTGACCTGGGCGGAGGCCGCGGTGAAGGCGGACCCGAAGCAGTGGACGGCGTATCCGCAGCTGATCGACGCGCACACCGGGCTCGGGCACTACAAGGCGGCGGGGCGGGCCCTGGACCGGTTGCTGAAGCTGCGCTCGGGCCCGGCGGTGCAGGCGCGGGCGGCGGCCGTGTACCGGGACCGGGGGCGGCTCGAGGACGCGGCGGCGGCGCTGTCCGACGCGGCGGCCGGGGCGACGGCCCCGGCCGAGCGGGCGGCCTATCTGGAGCGGGCGGGGCAGCTGGCCTTCGAACGCGGGGACGTGGACGAGGCCCTGCGGCACTTCCGGCAGGCGGTGCGGCTCGACAAGGACCAGTGGGCGGCGCTGGCCGGGCAGGGCCGGGCGCTGGCCGCGCTGGGCCGCACCACGGAGGCGCTGACCGCCTACCGGGCGGCCCTCGCACGGCAGCCGTCGCCGGAGTACGCGCTGGAGCTGGGCGAGCTGTACGAGTCGATGGGGCTGGGGCAGGCGGCGCGCGTGCAGTACGACCTGCTGCGCGAGCGGGCGGCGCGGGCCGCGGCGGCCGGGGTGGACGAGGAGCTGGTGCTGGGCCGTTTCGAGGCGGACCACGGGGACGCGGAGTCGGCGGTACGGCGGCTGCGCGCGGAGTGGCGGCGCCAGCCGGGGATCGCGGTCGCGGACGCGCTGGGCTGGGCGCTGCACCGGGCCGGGGAGGACGAGGAGGCCCTGGCGTTCGCCCGGCGGGCCACGGACCGGGCCGAGGGAGGCGGGGTGCGCAGCGCGCTGTACAGCTATCACCTGGGGATGATCGAGCGGGAGCTGGGCCGGGAGGGCCCGGCGCGGCGGCATCTCCAGGAGGCGCTGCGGATCAGTCCGCGTTTCTCGCCGACGCTGGTGCCGAGGGCGGAGGAGGCGCTGCGGGAGCTCGGCGAGCCGTCGATGGAGGACGTCCCGGACTTCGAGGACTGGTCCGCCGGGGAGTGAGCCTGCCCGGCGGACCGGGCCGTCAGAGGTTGCCGCGCTTGGCCTGCTCGCGCTCGATCGCTTCGAACAGGGCCTTGAAGTTGCCCTTGCCGAAGCCCATGGAGCCGTGGCGCTCGATCATCTCGAAGAAGACGGTCGGGCGGTCCTGGACCGGCTTGGTGAAGATCTGCAGCAGGTAGCCGTCCTCATCGCGGTCGACGAGGATCTTCAGCTCGCGCAGGGTCTCGACGGGCACGCGGGTCTCGCCCGCCCACTCGCCGAGGGTGTCGTAGTACGAGTCCGGGGTGTCCAGGAACTGCACGCCGGCCGCGCGCATCTGGCGGACGGTGTGGACGATGTCGTTGGTGTTCAGCGCGATGTGCTGGACCCCGGCGCCGCCGTAGAACTCCAGGTACTCGTCGATCTGGGACTTCTTCTTGGCGATGGCGGGCTCGTTGATCGGGAACTTGACCTTGAGCGTGCCGTCGGCCACGACCTTCGACATCAGCGCGCTGTACTCGGTCGCGATGTCGTCGCCCACGAACTCCTTCATGTTCGTGAAGCCCATGACCTTGTTGTAGAACTCGACCCACTCGTTCATCCGGCCGAGCTCGACGTTACCGACGCAGTGGTCGACGGCCTGGAAGGAGCGCTTGGCCGGCGGCTCGACCATCGGGTCGACGGTGACGTAGCCGGGCAGGTACGGGCCGTCGTAGCCGCCGCGCTCGACGAGCGTGTGGCGGGTCTTGCCGTAGGTGGCGATGGCGGCCAGCACGACGGTGCCGTGCTCGTCCTTCAGCTCGTACGGCTCGGCGACGGACGTGGCGCCGTGCTCGATCGCGTAGGCGTACGCGGCGCGGGCGTCCGGCACCTCGATGGCGAGGTCGTACACGCCGTCGCCGTGCGCGGCCACATGGTCCTCGAGGAAGGCGCCCCACTCGGTGGACCGCTTGATCACGGAGGTGAGGACGAAGCGGGCCGAGCCGCTCTCCAGCACGTAGGAGGCGGTCTCGCGGCTGCCGTTCTCCGGTCCGGAGTAGGCGACCAGGCGCATGCCGAAGGCGGTGGAGTAGTAGTGCGCCGCCTGCTTGGCGTTGCCCACGGCGAAGACGACCGCGTCCATTCCCTTGACCGGGAAGGGGTCGGCCTGCCGTGCGGTGTCGGGAGTGTGGTGTGTGGTCTGCGTCATAGGCGCAGCCTCACCCGGCACGGCAAGGTGCGCAATAGTTTCGTTCTTCGCTGGGCAGTCTGCATAGCGCCTGGGCTGTACCGGCGGACTTTCTGTACAGGATGACCACCCCGGAAGGGGGCCGTATGGCGATCGACCGGCTGGACGGGCGGATCATCGCGCTGCTGGCGCGCGAGCCGCGGATCGGGGTGCTGGAGATGTCCCGGCGGCTGGGGGTGGCCCGCGGCACCGCGCAGGCGCGGCTGGACCGTCTTCAGTCGAACGGAGTCATCCGCGGCTTCGGGCCCGAGGTCGATCCTGCGGCCCTCGGCTACCCGGTCACGGCGTTCGCCACGCTGCAGATCCGGCAGGGCCAAGGAGCCGACGTACGGGCGCACTTGGCGTCCGTGCCGGAGGTGCTGGAGCTGCACACCACCACCGGCACCGGGGACATGCTGTGCCGGCTGGTGGCGCGTTCCAACGCCGATCTCCAACGTGTGATCGACCGGGTCGTCGGTTTCGATGGGATCGTCCGGGCCTCCACCGCGATCGTCATGGAGAACCCCGTCCCGCTGCGGGTCATCCCGCTGGTGGAACAGGCGGCGCAGGACCGGGAGAGCAGTTAGCGGCGCGATCAGCTGGGGGTGAGTCCTCGTGAGCTTCTGGGAGTACCTGGGCAACCGCCACCAGCAGCTGTTCGCCGACGCCCTGCAGCACGCCGGCGCGGTCCTGCAGTGCATGGTGGTGGCGACCCTCATCGGGGTGCTGATCGGGGTGCTGACGTACCGCAGCGAGTGGGCCGGGAACCTGGCCACGCTGACCACCTCGGGCATCCTGACCATCCCGTCCCTCGCCATGATCGGCCTGCTCATCCCGATCGTGGGGCTGGGCGTGGCGCCGACGGTGATCGCCCTGACGCTGTACGGGCTGCTGCCGGTCGTGCGCAACTGCGTCGTCGGGCTGCGCGGCGTCGACCCGTCCCTGGTGGACGCCGCCCGCGGGATCGGGATGTCCCGGCTCGCGCAACTGCTGCGGGTGGAGCTGCCGCTGGCCTGGCCGCCGATCCTGACCGGCATCCGGGTCGCCACCCAGATGCTGATGGGCATCGCCGCGATCGCCGCGTACGCGTCGGGTCCCGGCCTCGGCAACGTGATCTTCCGCGGGCTGGCCTCGCTGGGCAGCGCCAACGCGCTCAACCAGGTGCTCGCGGGCACCGTCGGGATCATCATCCTCGCGCTGCTGTTCGACGCCGCCTACGTCGTCCTCGGACGGCTGACCATTCCCAGGGGGATCCGTGTCTGAGAGCGACCACCACGGTGCCTCCATCGAGCTGGAGAACCTGACCAAGCGCTACCCCGGCAGCCCGCAGCCCGCCGTCGACAACGTGAACATGGAGATCAAGGCGGGCGAGGTGGTGGTCTTCGTCGGCCCCTCCGGGTGCGGCAAGTCCACGACCCTGAAGATGATCAATCGGCTGATCGAGCCGACCAGCGGCCGCATCCGCATCGACGGCGAGGACGTCACCGACATGGACCCGGTGAAGCTGCGCCGCCGCCTCGGCTACGCCATCCAGTCGGCCGGGCTGTTCCCGCACATGACGGTCGCCCAGAACATCGGCCTGGTGCCGAGGATGATCGGCTGGTCCAAGGCCCGGATCGCCTCCCGCGTGGAGGAGCTGCTCGACCTGGTGGGACTGGACCCCGGCGAGTTCCACGGCCGCTACCCCCGCCGGCTCTCCGGCGGGCAGCAGCAGCGGGTCGGCGTGGCGCGGGCGCTGGCCGCCGACCCGCCCGTGCTGCTGATGGACGAGCCGTTCGGCGCGGTCGACCCGATCACCCGGGACCACCTCCAGGACGAGCTGATCCGGCTCCAGCAGGAACTGCACAAGACGATCGTGTTCGTCACGCACGACTTCGACGAGGCCATCAAGATCGGCGACCGGATCGCGGTGCTGCGCGAACGCTCGCACATCGCCCAGTTCGACACCCCGGAGGCGATCCTCACCAACCCGGCCGACGACTTCGTGTCCGGGTTCGTCGGCGCGGGCGCGGCGCTGAAGCGGCTCAACCTGACCCGGGTGCGGGACGTGGAGATCACCGACTACCCGACGGTGACCATCGACGACCCGCTCCAGGAGATCTTCAACCGGCTGCGCTCCAGCGGCACCAACGAGATCCTGCTGCTCGACAAGCGGCGCCGCCCCTACAAGTGGCTGCGGCGCGGCGACCTGATGCGCGCCCGCGGTTCACTGGCCCGGGCCGGGACGCCGGTCAGCGACACCGTGACCCGGGACGCCACCCTGCGGGACGCCCTGGAGGCCGTCCTCACCGACAACACCGGACGGGTGGCGGTGACCGGGCGGCGCGGCGAGTACGAGGGCGTCGTCGACATGGAGACGCTGATGAACTCCGTGCACGAACTGCTGGAGGCCGACCGGCTGGAGGCGCTGGAGGCCCAGCACGAGCTGGAGGACCAGCGCAGCGGGCTCACCCGCGCCGAGCAGGAGGGCGGCACGGAAGGGCGGGAGTCGTGAGCACGTCCCAGGCGCCGGGCGCGGCGACGGGGGAGGAACACCTCGCTCCCGAGGACGAGGAGGCGCCCCCTCCCCCGCCCCCGAAGCGGCCGCCGCGCAAGCTGAGCTGGCAGAAGCTCACCGTCGTGCCGACGATGCTGGTGCTGCTGCTCCTCGCGACCTGGCTGTGGTTCCGGCAGGCCGACCTCGACCCGATCTCCGAGAACGCGCTCTCCGACGGCCAGGTCTCGCAGGCCCTGTGGGAGCACATCGAACTGACCGTGATCTCCACGTTCTTCGTGCTGATCATCGCGATCCCGCTGGGCATCCTGCTGACCCGGCGGGCCTTCAGCAAGGCCACACCGGTGGCGCTGGCGTTCGCCAACATGGGCCAGGCGACCCCGGCGATCGGGCTGCTCGCCCTGCTGGTGATCTGGCTGGGCATCGGCCGCCGGGCGGCGCTGATCGGCATCATCGTCTACGCCGTCCTGCCCGTGCTGTCCAACACGATCGCCGGTCTCGAGGCGAACGACCCGACGCTGCTGGAGGCGGCCCGCGGCATCGGGATGTCCCCGGCGGGCGTGCTGACGCGGGTCGAGCTGCCGCTGGCGGTGCCGCTGATCCTGGCGGGTGTGCGCACGGCCCTCGTCCTCAACGTGGGTACGGCGACCCTCGCGGTGTTCGGCGGGGGCGGCGGGCTGGGCGTGCTGATCACGGCCGGCATCACCAACCAGCGGATGCCGGTGCTGGTGCTGGGCTCGATCCTCACCGTGTCGCTGGCGCTGCTGGTGGACTGGCTGGCGTCGCTGGCCGAGGTGCTGCTGCGGCCGAGGGGGCTGGACCTGTGAGGCGGCCGGCCGTCCTGCTGGCGGCGGGACTGCTGATGACGGCGGCGGCCTGCGGGCTGACCAGCGGCAGCCCCATGGTCGACGACGTGGAGCCCGGCACGATCGGGCGGGGCGACCCCCTCGAAGGCGCCAAGCTGACGGTCACGTCGAAGTCGTTCACCGAGCAGCTGATCCTCGGCGCGATGATGGGCATCGCCTTCGAGGCGGCCGGTGCCGAGGTGGTGGACCGCACCGGCATCCAGGGCTCCATCGGCAGCCGGGAGGCCGTGGTCAAGGGAGAGGCGGACGCCGGGTACGAGTACACGGGCACCGCCTGGATCACGTATCTCGGGCACAGCGATCCGATCAGCGACCCGCGGGAGCAGTGGGAGGCGGTGAAGAAGGAGGACGCGGGCAACGGGGTGACCTGGCTGCCGCCGTCCCGGCTGGACAACACCTACGCGCTGGCCACGAACCAGGCCAACCACCGCAGGTACCGCACGGACGACCTCTCCGAGGTGGCCGCCCTGTCGAAGTCCGACCCGTCCGCGGTGACGCTGTGCGTCGAGGTCGAGTTCGCCAACCGGGCCGACGGGCTGCGGGGCATGGAGAAGACGTACGGCATGGACGTGCCGCCGCGGAACATCACGCAGATGGACACCGGGATCATCTACACCCAGACGGCGAAGGGCAGTTGCACCTACGGCGAGGTCTTCACCACCGACGGCCGGATCAAGTCCATGAACCTGGTGGTGATGGACGACGACAAGCACTTCTTCCCGAACTACAACGCCGCCCCGATGGTCAACACCAAGACCCTGCGGAAGTGGCCGGCCATCCCCGACGTCCTGGACCCGATCACGAAGAAGCTGGACAACGCGGTGGCGCAGGAACTGAACGCGAAGGTGGACGTGGACGGGGAGGACCCCCACCAGGTCGCGCTGGACTGGTTGAAGCAGGAGGGCTTCGTGAAGTGACCGCCCGGCCTCAGCAGGCCGGGACCGTGCCCTTGCCTGACGTGAGCGCGTCGAGGGCGCCGATCGCGCCCTTCAGGGTGGTCACCGGGACCAGGCGCAGCCCTTCGGGGAGTTCCGCCTTCGCGTCGCCGCACTCGTCCTTCGGCACCAGGAACACCGTCGCGCCGTCCCGCCGGGCGGCCTGCGTCTTCAGGGCGACCCCGCCGACCGCGCCGACCTTGCCGGCGGGGTCGATGGTGCCGGTGCCGGCGATGGTGCGGCCGCCCGTGAGGTCGCCGCCGCCGCCGTCGCCCTCGATCTTGTCGACGATGCCGAGCGAGAAGAGCAGACCGGCACTCGGGCCGCCGACGTCCGCGAGCTTCAGGGTGACCTTGACGTCCTTGCCGTCGAGGTCGAGGTAGTTCAGGGCGGCCTCGGTGGCGTCGTTCTGGGACTCCTTCATCTGCCGGGTGTTGAACCGCTCGATCTCCCGCGTGCTCCGGCCGCTGGGATAGACCGAGTCGCGCGGCATGACCGCCTGGTCGGTGCTGAACCAGGCGTCGATCACGTCGCCGAGCCGCACCGTGGTGTCGGGCGACGTGGCCTCGATCGTCGTCATGCGCAGCTGGCCGCTGGTGTCCCGGGTCGGCGCACCGGAGATCGTGATGACCGGCTCGCCCCGGTTGTCGCCGAGCACGTTCGCCGTCAGACCGGGCTGCGTCAGCGAGAACGGCAGGGGCGCGAAGGCCGCGGTGGCGAGCAGGGCCGCCACCGGCAGGGCGCAGACGGCGAGGGCCCGGGGGCGCGTGAGGCGTGAGAGCACGGGTCAAATCTAACGTGGCGGCGTGTCGGCCCGGACCGGGGCCGGGGCCGTCTCTCGGGCGGCGGCCGGGGCGGCACGGATCGCGGAGTGCCGGGCGGCTCACACGCGGTACAGGCCCGCGCCCGACGCCGCCGCGCGTGGGTGGCCAAGGCCCGGCGACCCCTCGGGGTCCGCCCGTCCTCTCCTCGCCGGCCGGTGTCCGCAGGTCCTCGGGACCCCGGCCGGTCCGGGCCGCGCGCACCGCGCCGAGGAGCCCCGCCGCCCGGCGGCCTCACGCGCGGTACAGGTCCCGCCGCGCCGTGGTGAAGCGCCGCAGGGTCTCGGGAAGCGGCCGGACGCCGATGCCCGGGCCGCGTGGCACCGGCAGGTGGCCGTCGGCGAGGACGAAGGGCTCCGTGACGTCCTCGGCGAAGTAGCGGGCGGACGCCGAGGTGTCGCCGGGCAGGGTGCAACCGGGCAGCGCGGCCAGCGCCAGGTTGGCCGCGCGGCCGATGCCCGTCTCCAGCATGCCGCCGCACCACACCGGCACCCCGTGCGCGTGGGCCACGTCGTGGACGCGCCGCGCCTCCAGGTAGCCGCCGACCCGGGCCGGTTTCACGTTCACCGCCCGGCAGGCGTCCAGCGCGATCGCGGACGCGGTGTCGCGGGCGCTGTGCAGCGACTCGTCCAGGCAGACGGGGGTGGCGAGCCGCTGCTGGAGGCGGGCGTGGGCGTACAGGTCGCCTCCCGTGAGGGGCTCCTCGACCAGCAGCAGCCCGAACGCGTCGAGCCGCCGCAGGTGCTCGGCGTCCGCGAGCGTGTAGGCGGCGTTGGCGTCGACCTGGAGCGGCATCGCATCCCCGAAGCGCTCCCGCACCGCGCGGACCGGCTCCAGGTCCCAGCCGGGCTCGATCTTCAGCTTGATCCGCACGTACCCCTCGGCGAGGTACCCCTCGACCTCGTCCAGCAGCTCCCCGACGGTCGGCCGGATTCCGACCGACACCCCGGCGGGCACCCGCTCGCGCACCGCCCCGAGATACGCGGCCAGGGACATGCCGTACGACCGCAGCTCGGCGTCGAGGACCGCCGTCTCCAGGGCCGCCTTCGCCAGCTCGTGCCCCTTGACGCCGCTCAGGGCCGGGCCGAGGGCGTGGGCGGTGAGCGCGGGCAGGGCGGCGGCCCGGGGCAGCAGGACGTCCCGCAGCACGATCTCGGCCCCGGCCACGAACTCCGCGCAGTACAGCGGCTCCGGGTCGCCGGCGAACTCCGACCAGCCCTCGGCGGTGTCGGTGACGACCCGCAGCAGGAAGGTGTCCTTCGTCGTCATCGTGCCGAAGGAGGTGCGGAACGGGGTGACGAGCGGGATCGCGACCCGGACCAGTTCGACGCGCTCCAGTTTCACGGGGGGCCCTCCCGTCGGGTGAGCGTGTACCAGCCGTCACGGGACATGGCGGTCGCCGTGAACCCCTCGGCGAACGCCTTCGTGAACACCTCGCGCACGGCCCGCCGCCAGCCGAGGGCGAGTTCGGGGTCCGTGGCCCGCAACGCCACGACGTCGTCCGGCACCCGGCACCACACGTACCGGTCCCCGGGGTCGCGGCGGGCGAGCGGCCCGCCGTCCGGCGCCGGGTGGGTGACGGGCGCGGCCTCGCGCACGGCCGTCGCGTCGGCGGACGGCCGCCGCGTACCGGTCAGGTCCCAGGTGACCTCCAGCCGGTCGCTCTCGTCGCCGTCGTTCACGCCGTCGGCCATGGGCCCGTAGAAGTCGACGAGGTAGCCGGTGCCCTCGGCGCCCAGCTTGACGAAGTTGAAGCGGGCGTTGCGGCCCACCAGCGGGTCGAAGGTCCAGCGCATGGTGCGCGCCCCGAGCCCCACCGCCCACACCCGCTGAGCCTCCTTGAGCCGCGGCCCGAGCCCCCGCTCGGCGGCCGCGAGCAGCGAGTACGTCTCTCTGGCCGCCGGCGGCCCGAACACGGCGACACAGCCGCCGACGACCCGCTCCCCGTCGTGCGCGGCGTGCACCGCACCGCCCGCGTGGGCGAGGCTGTTCAGCGTCTCGGGCAGCAGCGGCGGCGCGCTGCGCGGGGTCTTCCACACGTCACTGAAGTAGTCGGCGACGGCGGCGAACCCTGCGGGGTCGTGGACGGTGCGGATGCTCAGTGAGGTCATGACACGAGTGTCGGAGGTGGCGCGGGGGCTGCCTAGGGGGCCGCGCGCCAGGTCCGCGGGCGCGTCAGCGGAGCGCTTCGGCGACCTCCCGGGCCGCGTCCACGACCCGCTGCCCGACCCGCTCCGGTACGGCGTCGGCGAGCATCACGACGCCCACGCTGCCCTCGACACCGGTGACGCCGATCAGCGGGGCGGCGGCCCCGCTCGCCCCGGCCTCCAGTTCGCCGTGGGTCAGGGTGTACCCGGGGCCCTCGGAGGGCTGCTTCCGGGCGGCGAGGATGGCGCGGCCCGCGGCCCCGCGGTCCAGGGGGTGCCGGAAACCCGCCCGGTAGGCCACGTGGTAGTCGGTCCAGGTCGGCTCCACCACGGCGACGGCCAGCGCCTCGGAGCCGTCCACGAGCGTCAGATGGGCCGTCGCGCCTATGTCCTCGGCCAGGGAGCGCAGCGCGGGCAGCGCGGCCTCGCGCACCAGCGGATGCACCTGGCGGCCGAGCCGCAGCACGCCGAGCCCGACGCGGGCGCGGCCACCGAGGTCGCGGCGTACGAGGGCGTGCTGTTCGAGCGTGGCGAGCAGCCGGTACACGACGGTCCGGTTCACGCCCAGTTTGTTGGAAAGCTCGGTGACGGTCAGTCCGTGGTCCGTATCGGCCAGCAGCTTGAGGACGCGCAGTCCCCTGTCGAGCGTCTGAGAGGTCTCCGCGGTCACGACGCCCACTCCTTAGTGGTGAGGTCGACGGCCTCGTCGCGGCGGATGCGTCACCGAGTCCCGTCGGTCACGCGCTTCAGAGGCCGCCGATCGGCCGGCGGTCCGGCCTTCCGGACCGCGTCGCTTCACGGCTGCGCTCCGCGGCTGCGCTGCCACGGGGCGTGTGCGTAGGCGGACATTAGCGAAGCCGGTTCGCTGAGCGGAAGGCTCCGTCCAGAATCCGGGCATGCGCTGGTACGGACCGCACGGGTTCGCCCGTATATGGACGGCGCACCGAGATGCGGGACGGGCGTGAGGTGCCCTGTGAGGCGCGCGAGTTCGCGGCACGCGGCTGGCGCGCGCCGGATCACCGCATCCGGGTGGCCCACTCCTGCACCTTGGCGATCCGCTGGCGCAGCTGCCCGGCCGTCGCCTCGGCGCTCGGCGGCCCCCCGCACACGCGCCGCAGCTCCGTGTGGATGACGCCGTGCGGCTTGCCGCTCTGGTGGACGTAGGCGGAGACCATGGTGTTGAGCTTCTTGCGCAGCTCCATCATCTCCTTGTGCGAGACGACCGGGCGCCGCTCGGCGGGCAGCTCGAGCAGGTCGGCCTCGGCGTCCGGCTTCTTGCGGCTGTGCGCGATCTGCCGGGCCTGCCGCTTCTGCAGCAGCAGCTGCACCTGGTCCGGCTCCAGCAGGCCGGGGATGCCGAGGTAGTCCTGCTCCTCCTCGCTGCCCGGGTGGGCCTGCATGCCGAACTCGGCGCCGTCGTAGAGGACCCGGTCGAAGACGGCGTCGGACTCCAGCGCCTCGAAGGGCAGCGTGTCCTGCTCGCCGGTGTCCTCGTCCTGCTCCTTGTTCGCCTCCTCCATCTCCTTCTCGGACTCGGCGTACGGGTCCTCCTCGCCCTCCTTCTTCGGCTTGTCGAGGGCGTGGTCGCGCTCGACCTCCATCTCGTTGGCGAAGGTGAGCAGGTCGGGCACGGTCGGCAGGAAGACGGAGGCCGTCTCGCCGCGCCGCCTGGACCGTACGAAACGGCCGACGGCCTGCGCGAAGAAGAGCGGCGTGGAGATCGTGGTGGCGTACACGCCGACCGCGAGCCGGGGTACGTCGACGCCCTCGGACACCATGCGGACCGCCACCATCCAGCGGTCGTCGCTGCCGCTGAAGTCGTCGATCCGCTTCGAGGCGCCGGCGTCGTCGGACAGCACGAGGGTCGCCTTGTGCCCGGTGATCTCGCGGATCAGCTTGGCGTAGGCGCGGGCGGAGTCCTGGTCCGAGGCGATGACGAGGGCCCCCGCGTCGGGGATCGCCTTGCGCACCTCGGTCAGCCGCTGGTCGGCGGCGCGCAGCACGGACGGCATCCAGTCGCCGCGCGGATCGAGCGCGGTGCGCCACGCCTGGGAGACGGCGTCCTTGGTCATCGGCTCGCCGAGGCGGGCGGCGATCTCGTCGCCCGCCTTGGTGCGCCAGCGCATGTTGCCGCTGTAGGAGAGGAAGAGGACGGGCCGCACGACGCCGTCGGAGAGCGCGGAGCCGTAGCCGTAGGTGTAGTCGGCGGCGGAGCGGCGGATGCCGTCGTCCCCCTCCTCGTACGTCACGAACGGGATGGGGTTGGTGTCGGACCGGAAGGGCGTACCGGTCAGGCAGAGCCGGCGGGTGGCCGGCTCGAAGGCCTCCAGGCACGCCTCGCCCCAGGACTTCGAGTCACCGGCGTGGTGGATCTCGTCGAGGATCACCAGGGTCTTGCGCTGCTCGACGCGGTTGCGGTGCAGCATGGGGCGCACGCCGACGCCCGCGTACGTCACCGCGACCCCGTGGTAGTCCTTGCCGAGCGGGCCCGCGCTGTACTCGGGGTCCAGCTTGATGCCTATGCGCGCCGCCGCCTCCGCCCACTGCTTCTTCAGGTGCTCGGTCGGCGCGACCACGGTGACCTGCTGCACGACGTGGTGGTGCAGCAGCCAGGAGGCGAGGGTGAGGGCGAAGGTCGTCTTTCCGGCGCCGGGCGTGGCGACCGCGAGGAAGTCGCGCGGCTGCTCCTGGACGTACTTCTCCATCGCACCCTGCTGCCAGGCGCGCAGCTTGCTCGCGGTGCCCCAGGGGGCCCGTCCGGGGAAGGCGGGGGAAAGGTGGTGCGAGGAGGCGGCGGTGGTAGTCACGGTCTCCGTACGGGGGTCGGTTCAAGGGCCGCACACGGTCCGCGGGGCGGGCGGTCGGCCTGCGTATGACAACCGGGCCACCCTACCGGCGGCCCGGCACCCGCCCGGCGCGGACCGGGCCGGGTCACCCGCGGGTGGGACTGACGTCACAGCGGGAGGGCTTCGCCGGGGCGGGCTCAGTGCTCCCGGAGCCGGGTGGTCACCCAGGCGCCCACCAGGGCGACCGCCGCCATCGGCAGGAACACCACCGCGAAAGCCGCCGGGTGCGAACCGGCACCGGACGGGTCGACCGGGGCGTGGCTCAGCGCGCCCCCGCCCAGCGCGGCGAAGGCGGCGCCGCCCGCCGCCAGCAGGACGACGTTCGACAGGGCGTCGGAGATCTGGAGGGCGGCGGAGTTGGTGCCGGCCTCCTCCGGGGCGGAGAGCTTGAGCAGCAGGACGCTGGTGGAGGAGATCACCAGGCCCATCCCGAAGCAGCCGAACGCCCAGGCCACGGCGAGCGTCCAGGCGGGCACGGAGTGGATCAGCACGCTCGGCGCCGCCGCGACGGCCGCGGCGACCAGGACCATCCCGCCGGTCGTCAGCCGTTCCCGGTACGGCTCCACGCGCGGCCGGGACTGCACCCAGGAGCCCAGCGCCCAGGTGACACCGCCGGCCGCGAGCGAGAACCCGGCGAGCGTCGGCGACAGGCCCCGCTGGGTGACCAGCATCAGCGGCACGAAGGACTCGGCCGCGATGAAGGACCCGGCGGCCACGCCGCGCAGCAGCACCACGGACGGCAGACCCCGCGCCGCGCGGTAGGTGCCGCGCGGGAGCAGGCCGAGCGCGGCCGGCACGAGGAGCGCGGCACCGAGGGCGCCGGGGACGAGGGAGATCCACCTCAGGTCCTGGGCGGCGTACTGCAGCAGCCCGGCGCCGAAGGAGATCGCGAGGGCGAGCCGGATACGGCGCCGGTCGAAGGAGGCGCTGCCCCCGGCGCCCGGCACGGGGCCGGCGGCGCGGCGGCGTATCTGGGGCAGGGCGAGGCCCAGCGGGAGGAGCACCAGCACGGGGATGCCGACGAACACCCACCGCCAGCCCAGGTGCTCGGTGACCGCGCCGGAGGCCAGCGGGCCCACGATCGACGGCACGACCCAGCTCGCGGCGAAAGCCGCCATGATCGCCGGGCGCAGCCGCTCGGGGTAGGCGCGGCCGACGACGACGTACAGGGCGACGATGACCAGTCCGCCACCGAGCCCCTGGACGGCCCGGCCGAGGATGAACAGCCACATGGCCCCCGCGGTGCCGGACAGCAGCAGCCCGGCCCCGAAGGCGGCGATGCCGCAGGTCAGCGGCGCGAGCGGGCCGCGCCGGTCGGACCACTGGCCCGACAGCACCATGCCGAACAGGCTGGTGGTGAAGTATCCGGAGAACGCGAAGGCGTACAGCGACACCCCGTCCAGCTCGCGGGCCGCGACCGGCATCGCCGTCCCGACGGCGGTCGCCTCGAAGGCGATGAGCAGCACGACGGAGACGATCCCGATGCTCAGGGCCCGGTACGACCGCCCCAGCACGGACTCCTCCGCCGCGACGGCGGAGGGGACGGCGGACGTCTTGGCGACATCGGCGTCGCGCGGCTCGAGGGCAGTCATGGTCGCCAGAGTAAGGGCCGTGACTGACATTGACCCCTGTCGGGGGCCTCTCCCCGCCTCGGACCTTGGTCGTACGACGGTCCTACGACCGCCCGCTTCATGAACGCGGTGTGGCAGTCGCGTTGCGGACCGCACGCTTCCCTTGAGCCCCGCCCCACCCCGCCCGTACGGTCGAACCACCGACCAGGCCCGTCCCACCGGGCCTGCGAACGGCCGTGTGCCCGAGTGGTTCAGGGACTCGCCTGCAAAGCGAGTTACGCGGGTTCGATTCCCGCCACGGCCTCCACAGCCCGACCGGGCGACGCAGGGGCGGCACCACTGAGGTGCCGCCCCCTTTTCCGCCCATTCCTCCTCCTCGCCCCACAGCCCTCCCCCGTCTCTCCCCGAACAGGAGCACAACCCTCCATGGCCACGGAGGGTCCTGTTGGTGTCGGGGTCGTGGCCTCGGCCGCCGTGCTCTCTGTCCACCGAGGAGACCCATCCGTGCGCCAGCGCATCCGCACCTCGCACCTTCGCACCTCGGCCGCCCTGGTGGCCGCCGCCGTGATCGCCGCCGCCGTTCCCGCGCTCGCCGCTCCCTCGGCGTACGCGGAGGAGGGCGAGGCGAACCTGGTGATCTCGGAACTGCCCGAGACGTCTCCCGAGCCCGGCGACGTGTACGACGAGAACGTCGTCATCACCAACAAGGGCACCGCCGCGGCGGACGGGCTCACCTTCCGGGTCCGGCTGACCCGTGGGCTGGACTTCCCGGCGCAGGTGCCCGGCTGCACCTACACGACCGTCGAGGACCGGGTCCGCCAGGCGCTGTGCGAGATCGACGAGGTCATCGAGCCGGGCGCCTCCATCGAGACGCCCGTGCGGTTCAAGGCGCTGCCCGAGGCCCTGATGGAGGCGGTCCAGTACGGCACCTCCGCCACCGGTGAGGCCCCGGGCGACGGGTACGACGACAGTCACCGGCGGCTCACGCTGACCGCGGACAGCTCGGCCGACCTGGCGGCCGTAGGGGAGGACACCGAGGCCCTGGCGGGCGACCGGCAGTCGATCACCGTGCGGCTGCGCAACGACGGGCCCGGCTGGATCCAGAACCAGGAGAGCGACGACCAGACGGCGCTGATGGTCCGCATCCCCAAGGGCACCACCGCCTCCATGGTGCCGAAGACGTGCGCGCCGTTCGGCGTCGACGGCCCGACCGGGCCGGGCGGCACACCGGGCAAGTCGACGTACGTCTGCACGCCGGCCGACAACACGCTCGACGTCGGCGAGGAGGCGCTGTTCACGTTCATGCTGGAGATCGGCGAGGACACCAGGACGACGACGGGTGAGGTGAAGGCGACGTCGGTGTACGACATCCACCCCGCCTTCGACAAGAACCCCGCCAACGACAAGGACGTCATCCGCGTCGCCATCCCGACCGACTACGAGCCCGAACCGACGCCCTCCGCGGGGTCCTCCGGCGGTGGCGGCACGGGGGGCAACGGCTCCTCCGGCGGCAACGACCCGTCCGGTCAGACCACCGGTGGCTCCGGAGGCACCGGCGGTTCCTCGACGGGCGGCTCCGGCACCGGCACCGGCACGGTGGACGGGAACCTGGCGAGCACCGGCTCGGACGGCACCCCGCTGATCGCGGGCGCCGCTGCCGCCGCGGCGGCCCTGGGCGCCGGACTCCTCCTGGCCGTGCGCCGGCGTCGCGCCACGGGAACCGAGACCGGCTGACGGACGACGGGCATCCGCTCCCGGAGCGGCTCGTCCCGGGGCAGCTCGTCCCCGGGGCAGCTCGTCCCCGGGGCAGCTCGTCCCTGGGAGCACCGGCGCCGAGTCGGCGGGCGCGAGGCTCCGGCACGCAGACGGCCTCGTCGACTCGGGGGCATCTTGCTGCCCCGTGCGCCCGGCGTCGCACCGCCGGGGGACCGAGGCCGGCTGACGGACGACGGGCATCCGCTCCCGGGGCGGCTCGTCCCTGGGGCGGCTCGTCCCGGGGGCAGCTC
Source organism: Streptomyces sp. NPDC046859 (assembly GCF_040645135.1). Taxonomy (NCBI): domain Bacteria; kingdom Bacillati; phylum Actinomycetota; class Actinomycetes; order Kitasatosporales; family Streptomycetaceae; genus Streptomyces; species Streptomyces sp. NPDC046859. The sequence continues at coordinate 46,906 of NZ_JBEYXR010000001.1, read as the reverse complement.
GTCCCTGGGGGCACCCGGCGCCGGATCGGCGGGCGCGGGGGTCCGGCACGCCGATGGCCTCGTCGACTCGGGGGCGTCCTGGCCCGTGCGCCCGGCGGCGCGCCGCGGGGGACCGAGGCCGGCTGACGGGCGCCCACGCTCCCCGGGCCGTCGGTGTCAGGAGCGCTCCGCGCCGGGTCAGCGGGCGCAGGACTCCAGTACGCCGACGGCCTCGTCCTGGAACGCTTCGGTCCAGTAGTGCCGGGCCGCGCCGCCCGTCGCGGTGCCCGTCGGATCGACGGCGGACAGGACCTGGAGCATCGTCATCGCCAGCTGGTCGTAGGTGGCGGTCGTCAGCTCGTGGCCCGACGCCGCGTCGATCGCCCGCTCGCGGTGCAGCAGCCAGAGGGTGAAGGCGAGCGTCGAGACGTCCGTGTTCAGCGGGTACAGGCGCGCCTCGCGCCCGCTCCAGTGCAGGACCGCGCCGGTCAGGCCGTCGAGGACGAGGCTGCCGTCCTCCGCGAGGTCGCCGAGGCGGATCAAGGAGGCGGCGCCCGGCGGCAGTTCGGCCGAGGCGTCGCAGTCGGCTTCGTACTCGTCCAGGGCGGCCAGCGGCGCGTCCGTGTCCAGCGTGAACAGGAACCCGCCCTCCGGCAGGCCCACTTCGCGCAGGAAGCGGCGGGTCGGCTCGTGTCCGAGGGCGGCCGGGAAGTCGACCTCCTCGAAGCGGACCACCGCGCGCCGGCCGAACTCCTCGTCCAGCAGCCGCGGCGGCAGGTCCAGGGCGAGCCCGGACTGACCGGCACGGCCCGCGACGAGCGCCAGCGGCCGGATCAGCGCGGCCATCTTCCAGAACGGCGCGGGCTCGCCGTCCGCGCCCTCCTCGAACACCGACAGCAGATGCCGGGACGCCTCCGCGACCGCCTTGGTGCCGTACCGCCCGGCGTAGGAGGCGAACTGGCCGCGCAGACCCGCCAGTTCGTCCGTGGCCTCGGCGAAGCGGACCAGGGTGCGCAGGGAGGGCGCCAGGGCGCGGCGGTCCATCAGGTCGGGCCGGTCGTGCAGCAGATGGGTCGTGGAGACCTCGCCGGTCGCGCCGTCCAGGAGGACGGACTCGGTCTCCTGGCCGCCGGGGCCGAGCAGTCCGCCTATCACCAGCTGGTCGCGCAGCTCGGCCGCGAGCCGGCCCGCGTCGCCGGTGGAGTCGGCGACCGTGCGCAGGCCGGCGCGGGACAGCTCGGCGAAGCTCAGCACCGAGTTGCCGCCGGGGAGTCCGGGGCCGGTCAGCCAGCGCCGCGTGGACGCGTGCGTGACGTACGGGTCGAGTTCGGGCTCGGACAGGATGATCGTCCGGTCACCCGCCTGGGTCGTGATCGTCGTGCTCATGGCTCCCCCGCATGCGCTTGCTCACCGCCCCTGGGCACGACACGGCCTGACCGGCCGGCCACCGCATCCGGCCGTCGTCCCCACTGCCCAGAACACTACGCGCCACCACTGACATCGCACCGGGCCCGGCACGGCCGTGGGAAGCGCTTCACCTCAGTAGACGCCCAAGCACCCCGGGTACGTTCCCACAACGCGCCGAATTCGCGCCGGATCCTGGCCCGGCGGCGGTCCGCCGGGCCCGGTCACTGGGTGTGGACGACCGCGGCCTGGGGGCGGATCGGCAGCCGGTTGACCGGGCGGCCGGTCGCGGCGCGCACGGCCGAGGCGACGGCCGCGGGCGACGTCACCACCGGTACGGCGCTCACCGCCTTCGCGCCGAACGGCGCGACGACGTCCCGCTCCTCGACCAGTTTCACGATCTGGATGTCGGGGGCGTCCAGCGCCGTGGGCAGCGCGTAGCCGGTCAGGTCGGGGTGGCGGATCAGCCCGCGCGCGGAGCGCAGGTTCTCCGTGAGCGCTATGCCCACGCCCTGGGTGACGCCCGCCTCGATCCGCGCCTCCAGCTGGGCGGGGTTGAGGACCCGGCCGACGTCCTGGGCGAGCGCCAGCTCGACCACGCGCACCGAGCCCAGCTCGATGTCGACGTCGACGACCGCGCGGATCGCGCAGAAGGACATGCCGACGAACGCGTCGCCCTGCCCCGCGCCGTCCAGCGGCTCGGTCGGGTGCGGGCGGCACTGGGCCGTGGCCCACAGCTCCTTGCCCTCCAGCGCCTCGGTGACGGTGGTGGACAGGACGCCGTCGTAGGAGGTGATCTTTCCGTCGGTGATCTGGAGCAGCTCGGTGGACATGCCGAACTTGTGCGCCAGGGGCTGCAGGAGCTGGGTGCGGACCATCTTGGCGGCCCGCTCGACGGCGCCGCCGGAGACCCAGGTGTGCCGGCCGCGGCAGCCCGCGCCGGCCGGGGGCTGGTCGGTGTCGACCGGCGCCACGTGCACCTCGTCGATGCCCAGGGTCTCCTGGACGATCTGCCGGGCGAGGGTGGTGAAGCCCTGGCCGGTCTCCACGGCGGCGCACAGCACCGTCGCGACGCCGTCGTGGACCTTCACGGTGGCCGTGGACACCTCGTCGGCGCCCTCGGCGCCGAGCATGTGCACCATGCCGAGGCCGTAGCCCACGCCGCGCCGCACGGCGCCCGGTTCGCCCGCGCCCTCGGGGCCGCCGGGCAGCAGCCACTCCTCCTCGGGGGTGTCCTTGGGCAGCGGCGGCAGCGGGTGGTCCCGTACGGCCTGGAGCAGTTCGGCGACCGGGGCCGGGCAGGTCACGGTCTGGCCGGTCGGCAGGACGTCGCCGGTGGCGAGCGCGTTGCGCAGGCGCAGCTCGGCCGGGTCCACGCCGAGCTTCTTGGCCAGCTTGTCCATCTGCGCCTCGTACGCGGCGCACACCTGCATGGCGCCCTCGCCGCGCACATGGCCGGAGGGCGGGTTGTTGGTGCGCACGGCCCAGCCCTCGATGAAGGCGTTGGGGACCACGTACGGGCCGCAGGCGAAGGCGACCGCGGCGGCCAGCGCCTCGGAGGAGGTGTCGGCGTAGGCGCCGGCGTCCAGCAGGATCTGCGCCTCGACCTTGACCAGCCTGCCCTCGGCGTCCGCGTGGTGGCGGTAGCGCAGCAGGGTGGGGTGCCGGTGGGTGTGGCCGAGGAAGGACTCCTCGCGGGTGGCGGTGAGCTTCACCGGGCAGCCGGTCTTCAGCGCGAGCAGCCCGAGGGGCAGTTGGAAGCCCTGGTCCTCGCGGTCGGCGGTGGCGCCGGGGACGCCGGTGACGACGACCTTGACGCGCTCGGGCTCCAGGCCGAAGCAGGCGGCGGCGCGGTCGCGGTCGCTGTGCGGGTCGGTCGAGGCGAGGTAGAGCTCCACGCCTCCGTCGGGGCGCGGCACGGCGAGCCCGGCCTCGGCGCCGATGGGGGCCGGGTCCTGGCGGCCGATGCGGTACAGGCCCTCGACGACGATGTCGCCGACGGCGTCGGGGTCGCCGTGGCGCAGCGGGATGTGCCGGATCAGGTTGCCGTCGGGGTGCAGCGACTCGGCCTCGAAGGCATGCTCGGGATCGGTCACCGGGTCGAGCACCTCGTACTCGACGATGACGGCGGCGGCGGCCAGCCGCGCGGTGTCGGGGTGGTCGGCGGCGACGGCGGCGATGGGCTCGCCGTGGTGGCGTACGACGTCGGAGGCGAAGACGGGCCGGTCGGCCCGGCCGCGGCCGAGCAGCGGGCTGCCGGGAACGTCCTCGTGGGTGACGACGGCGCGGACGCCGGGCATCTCCCGCGCGTGGGAGGTGTCGATGGACGTGATGCGCGCGTGCGGGTGCGGGGAGCGCAGGACGGCCGCCCACAGCAGGCCCTCCGCCCACAGGTCGGCCGCGTAGGGGAAGGTGCCCTCGGTCTTGGCGCGGGCGTCGGCGGCCGGCAGGGAGGCGCCGAGGCCGTGCGGGACCTGCTCGGGGGCGGGTGCGGCCTCCGCGGCGGTGGTCGCGGTGGCGGCTTCGTTGCTCACGCCTGGCCTCCGTCCTGGCCGTACGGGTCATGCGGTTCCATGGCGCCGGGCGCCTCGAACGCCGAGGCGTTGACGCCGCCGGCTCCCGGGCCCGCCTGGTGCGGGATGCGCGGCTCGTCCTCGTCCCCCTCGGGGGCCTCGTGGGCGGCGCGTTCGGCGACGACCTCCTGGACGGCCCGGACGACGCCCCGGTAGCCGGAGCAGCGGCAGAGGTTGCCGCACAGGGCCTGGCGGGTCTCCAGCTCGCTCGGGGCCGGGTTTCCCTCCAGCAGGTCGTGCACGGTCATCGCCATGCCCGGCACGCAGAAGCCGCACTGCACGGCGCCGCAGCGGGCGAGCGCGCGCTGCACGTCGGAGGGGTACCCGTCCTCGGCGAGCCCTTCGACGGTGCGCACCTCGCTGCCGGCGGCGGTCACGGCCGGCACCAGGCAGGACGCCACGAGCCGGCCGTCGACCTGGACGTTGCAGGCGCCGCACTCGCCCTGCGAGCAGCCGTCCTTGGCGCCCGCGAGGCCGAGCCGCTCGCGCAGCACGTACAGCAGCGACTCGCCGATCCAGGCGTCGGAGACGGGCCGGTCGACGCCGTTGACACGCAGGACGTAGGAGGCGAGGGGGTGTTCCTCGCCGGGGGCCGGGGGCGTCTCGCCGGGCTCCTCGGCGCGGGCGCCGTCCGCGTCGCCCTCGGTGGAGGGCTCCGCGGGGCTCTGGGCGGTCTCTGCGGCGTCGCGGGCGTCCTCGGCGGCCGCCACGGCCTCGCCCGCCTCACGGACGGCCTGGGCGGCCTTCGCGGCGTTCTCGGCGGCTCGCTCGGGGGTGTGCGTCGCCGGGGGCTGCTCGTGACCGGGACCCTGGGCGCCGGGCCGCTCGGCACCGGCGTCGCGCGGTCCGTCGGTCACGGGCTCGCCGGGCTGCTCCCAGGGCTGCTCGGGCGGCTGGGGCGCCCAGGGGGCGGAGGCGCCGCCCGGCAGCGTGGCGGGGGCTCCGCCGCCCCACTGCTCGACGAGCGAGGAGGTGGTGAACTCGCCCGACTCGTCCGGAAGGTCGCCTCCGGCGAGCGGGATCGACCACTGCCCGGTGACGTCCTGCCCGGGCGGCCGGCCCTGGGCGTCCGGGATGTTCCACTGCTGGGTGGCCGCGGGGTTGTACGTGAACCGGTCGCCGCCCTCCTGGGGCGCGCCGTTCGGGTCGGGCCACCCGGTGCCCTCGCCGGGCGTGCCCGGGGCGGGCCAGCCGGCCGCGGCGGCCGGGTCGGTGGTGCCGGGCGCGGCGGTGATGCGCGGCGGCACGTATCCCTGACCGGGTGCGGCGAGCGGGCTGTCGGAGGAGGCCAGGAGGGCGTCGATGCCGCCTTCGGGCAGCTCGACGAAGGCGGTGGCGCCGTCGTCGTACTCGCCCTGGGGCAGCGGGTCCCAGCGGCCGTTGCCGCGGGGCGTGCCCTCTCCGTGCCGGTCGTCGGTCACGACAGCGCCCTCCCCAGTGCTCGTCGGGCCAGCGCGGCGACGGTGCGCCGCAGGTGCAGAACGGCGGGCGGGTGCTGGGCCACGGTCCCGTCCTCGGCCGGGGCCGGGTCGGGGATGCAGGCCGCGGCGACGTACTCGCCGAAGGCCTGCAGCGCCTCGGGGACGATGGCGCGGTTGTTGTCCCAGTCGATCAGCTGGGCGACCCACTGCTCGGCCTCCAGGGGCCGCAGCGGCATCGGCGCTATGGCGCCCACCGCGCAGCGGATGCCGCGCCGGGCCGGGTCGAGGACGACCGCGACGGACGCGAGGGCCCGCCCGGGGCCGGTGCGGCCGGTGGCCTTGAGGAAGACCTGCGGGGCGTGCAGCAGCGGTACGCGCACGTAGCCGATGAGTTCACCGGCGCGCAGCGTGTCCACGCCCGCCAGCAGGTGCGACACCGGGATCTCGCGGCGGGCCCCGCCGGGGCCCGCGATGATCAGGGTCGCCTCCAGGGCGGCGAGGACCGGCAGCGCGTCACCGGTGTGGGACGCGGAGGCCACGTTGCCGCCGAGGGTGCCGGCGTTGCGGATCTGCGGCGGGCCGGCGGCGCGCGCGGCGGCCGCGAGCGCCGGGATCAGGGCGGCGAAGTCGGGGCGGCCCATCCGCGCGTGGGTGAGTCCGGCGCCGAGCAGGGCGTGGCCGTCCTGGTACTGCCAGCCGCGGATCTCGCTGATCTTGCCGAGTCCGACGAGGGCGGCGGGCCGCAGCTGCCCGGAGTTGACGGCGGCCATGAGGTCGGTGCCGCCCGCGACGGGCACGGCGGCGGGCATGGCGGTGAGCGCCGCCACGGCCTCGTCCAGCGTCGTGGGCAGCGTGACGGCCTGCGCCGCCTGCGGTGCGTGCGTGGTCAAACCGGCTGCCCCTTCCCGCTGCCCCACCTGGTCCCACCTGTGTTGCCGTACGGTACGTGCTGACAGGGCGGACGTGGCAACTCTGGCACATCTTCCCAGGGCACGCGGACACGGGTCCGCTAGGAGGCATTCGCCCACCTCATCGGGGAGATGGTCCGTTTTGGGGCGGCATCACCGTTGAGTGCCGATTGACACTCTTCGGTGACCCGCCGCCGGTTTTTCCATCATCTGTTCGGAGGCGGTCCGTCGATCGGACGGCCGAGCACCCCGGGGCGCCGCTGCCACGGGCGCGGCCCGGCAGGCGGCCGGTAGGAGACGCCCAGGGCGTCGAGCCGCGCGTAGTGGGCGGCCATCCGCCGCTCGAAGCCGGCGAAGTCCCGCTCCACCGGGGCGGGCAGGGCGCTCCAGGCGACCTCGGCGAAGGCGGCCAGCCGCGGGAAGGTCTGGTAGTCGACGCGCGCGGCGTCCTCCATCACCTCGGTCCACACGTTGGCCTGCGTGCCGAGCACGTGCCGGGACTCCTCCGGCGTCAACTCCCCGGGCACGGGCTCGAACCGGTAGACGTCCTCCAGGGTGCGCACGTACCCGATCGGCACCGGTTCGTCGGCGCCCGCGTCCTGCCGGTGGTCCAGGTACACCTGCTGCTCGGGGCACATGACGACGTCGTGCCCCGCGCGGGCCGCCGCGACGCCGCCCGCGTAGCCGCGCCAGGACGACACGGCGGCGCCCGGCGCGAGTCCGCCCTCCAGGATCTCGTCCCAGCCGATGAGCCGGCGCCCGCGCGCGGACAGCCACCGGTCGAAATGGCCGATGAACCAGGCCTGGAGACCGTCCTCGTCCTTCAGGCCGAGTTCCCGGATGCGTTCCTGCGCGGCGGGCGAGTCGCGCCACTGGTCCTTGAGGCATTCGTCCCCGCCGACATGCACGAACTCGCCCGGGAACAGTTCCAGGACTTCCTCGAACACCCCCTCGTAGAAGCGCAGGGTGGTGTCGGTGGGGGCGAGTACGTTCGGGGAGATCCCCCAGGAGTCCCAGACGCAGAGGGCGGTGGTGTCGACGACGTCGGTGTTGCCGAGTTCCGGGTACGCGACGATCGCGGCCTGCGAGTGCCCGGGCACGTCGATTTCCGGGACGACGGTGATATGCCGCTCGGCGGCGTACGCCACGATCTCGCGGATGTCGTCCTGGGTGTAGAAGCCACCGTGCGGCTTCTCCTCCCAGAGCGGGGAGGCACGGTGGCCGAATTTGGTGCGCGCCCGCCAGGCCCCGGTCCCGGTGAGCCGGGGGTACTTCCTGATCTCGACGCGCCAGCCCTGGTCGTCCGTCAGATGGAAGTGGAAGACGTTGAGTTTGTGGGCGGCCATCAGGTCCAGGTAGCGCAGGACGTTGTCCTTGGGCATGAAGTGCCGCGCCACGTCGAGCATGAGGCCGCGCCAGCGGAATCGGGGGGCGTCCTCGACGGTCCCGTGCGCGAGGGCGGGAAGGGCGCCGGACCGGACCGGGGCGCGGCGGAACGCCTCCGGGCCGAGGAGCTGACGCAGGGTCTGGGCGCCCCAGAAGACACCGGCGGCGTCGCCTCCCCGGATCTCGACGCCGCCGTCCGGGCCGGCGGTGAGCCGGTACGCCTCCGCGTCCAGGGTGCCGTCCAGGAGCAGCCTGATGGCGCCGCGCGCGTCCCGCGGCCCAGGTCGCAGGGGCAGGCCGAACGCCGCGCCGAGGGTGGCGCGCAGCCAGCGTTCCGCGGTGCCCGTGCCGTCGGCCGCCCACAGGGTGGTGTCCGCGTCGAGCGTGAGGGTGCCCTCCCCCGGGCCCTCGGTCGCGCGCGGTGCGGGAATCAGTTCTCTCGCGGAAGTCACGTCAGTCAGGTCAGTCACGTCAGTCCTTGACCGCCCCGCCCAGCCCCGACACCAGTCGCCGCTGTACGAGGACGAAGAAGATCAGCACCGGAATCGTCATCACCGTGGACGCCGCCATCACGCCGCCCCAGTCCGGCTCGTCCGGCTTGTAGAAGACGAGCAGGGCCATCGGGAGGGTCGACTGGGAGGTGTCGCTGATGATGAACGACTTGGCGAACAGGAAGTCGTTCCAGGCGGAGATGAAGGAAAACACACTCGTGGCCACGAGGCCCGGGAAGACCAGGGGGAAAAGGATCTGCCACAGGAATCGCGAACGGCTCGCGCCGTCCATGTACGCGGCCTCCTCCAGGGCCTCCGGAACGGCCTTCACAAACCCTCGCAGCATCCAGATCGCGAAGGGCAGCGAGAAGGCGATATGGGGCAGGATCAGCGACCCGAGCGTGTTCAGCTGGCCGAAGTCCCGCATGAGGAAGAACAGCGGGATCGTCAGGGCCTCCACCGGCACCATCTGGGCCACCAGAAACATGATGAGCAGGGTGGTCCGGAAGCGGAACCGGAATCGCGTCACCGCGGTCGCGGCGAGAAACGCGATGAGCGCCGAGACGACCACGACCGTGCACGCGACGACGAGACTGTTGACGAAGTAACGGCCGAATTCGTTCTGCTCGAAGACCCTCCGGAAGGAATCCAGGGAGGGCGACAGGGTCCACGGCCGCGGTTCGGTGGACTCGATCTCCCCGGCCGGTTTGAAGGCGCCGAGCACCATCCAGTACAGCGGGAAGGCGACCACCACGGCGATCAGCAGCGCGGTGGCCTCCGCGAGCAGCCGCCGGGGACGCCGTACGAGGCGCGTCGCGTTCATCGGCCTCACAGTTCCTCCCCCTGCCGGCGCAGCAGCCGCAGGTACCCGAGCGTGACCGCCAGCAGGATCAGCAGCATCACGACACCGATCGCCGAGCCCAGGCTGTACTGCGAGGACGCGAACGCCTTCTGGTAGGCGTACACGTTCAGCACGAGGTTCTGGCCGGCGATGCCGCCGCCGTTGGTCATGACGTAGATCTGGGTGAAGACCTTGAAGTCCCAGATCACCGACTGGATGGTGACGACCACCAGGATCGGCCGCAGCATCGGCGCGAGGACCGAGCGCCAGATCCGCCACTGCGAGGCGCCGTCCAGGGCGGCCGCCTCCAGCACCTCGGCGGGGACGGCCCGGATCCCGGCGTAGACCGTCACCATCACGAACGGGAAGGAACACCAGACCACTTCGAGCAGCACCAGGGAGAAGGCGCTGAGGCGCCCGTACGTCCACGAGTGGTCGCCGAGCCCGAGCAGCCGGTTCACCGGCCCGAAGTCCGGGTCGAACAGGAACAGCCAGACCGTGGAGCCGGTGATGGCGGGGGTGGCCCAGGCCCCGAGCGCGGCCAGCATCAGCGCCAGCCGCGGCACGGCCCGCACCCGCGTCAGCAGCACGGCGAGCGCGCAGCCGGCGGCGAGCGTCGACAGGACGCAGGCCGCCGCGAAGGCGACGGTGGCGAGCAGCACCTGCCAGAACTGCTCGTCGGAGAACAGCTCCGCGTAGTTCCCGAGCCCCTGGAAGGTGGTCGGCTCGCCGCCGCTGACCTGGGCCTGGGTGTACTCGAAGAAGGAGATCAGGCCGAGCTGGTAGACGGGGTAGACGAGCAGTCCGCCGATGACGGCGAGGGCGGGTGCCAGGTAGAGCCAGGGTGTCGTGCTCCGCGGGCGGCGGGCCCGCGGCCGGGCGGGCGCTGTCATCCGGCGGAGCCGAACGCCGCGTCCATCTTCTTCGCCGCGTCGCGCGAGGCCCCGGCGACGTCCTTCTTGCCGCTGACGATCTCCTGGAACATGGTCGGCAGGACCAGCGACGAGTCGATCTGGGCCCAGGCGGGCGAGGCGGGCACGAACTTGGTCCCGGCGGCCAGCGTCTCGACGAACGGCTTCACGTACGGCTTCTTCGCCGCGGCCTGCCGGCGCACGTCGGCGAAGGTGGGCAGGAAGCCCATCGCCTCGAACATCGACTCCTGGGTGTCCTTCGCGGCCAGCCGCTCCATCAGCTCGACGGCCAGCGTGCGGTGGGACGTGCTCTTCAGGACGCCGATGTTGTTGCCGCCCGCGAACGCGGGTGCGACCGAGCCGGCTGTCACGCCGGGCAGGGGCACGACGGCGTACTTGCCCTTGACCTTGCCGGCCTCGACCGCGGCGTGGCTGAAGTCGCCGCCGATGGCCATGCCCGCCTTGCCCGCGGCGAACGCGGTGACGGTGTCGTTGCCGCCCATGCCGGCGCACTTGGCGGCGGGACAGTTGTCGTCGGAGAAGAGGGAGGTGTAGGCCTTGATGCCCTTCTGGGCCTGGGCGCTGTCGATCGCGGAGGCGTACGAGCCGCCCTTGCCCTCGGCGAGCTCCCCGCCGTTGGCCCACACGAACGGCATGGCGCCGTAGGTGTAGGCGCCGCCGACCACCAGGCCGTACAACTCGGGCCTCTCGGCGCGGATCTTGCGGGCGGTGGTGGCCAACTCGGCCATGGTCTCCGGCACTTCCAGACCGAGCTCGTCGAAGACGTCGGTGCGGTAGTACAGGGCACGGACGCCGACGTAGAAGGGGGCGCCGTAGACCTTGCCGTCGACGGTGACGGACTGGCGGGCGGTGGGGTCGGTGTCCTTCGCCTCGTCCCAGGCGGCGAACTCCTTCGTGACGTCGAGGAGTCCGCCGTCCTTCACATAGCCGGCGGTGTCGGTGTTGCCGTACTCCATGAGGTCCGGGGCGGACTCGGGGTCGTTGAACGCGGCCTTGACGCGCTGGGCGCGGGTCTCGACGGGGATGTACTCGACGTCGACCTTCGTGCCCTCGTGCTCCTTCTCGAAGCCGGCGACGACCGCGTCGACGACCTTCTCCTTGGGCTTGTTGCCGACCTCCTGGAAGAGCCAGACCCGCAGGGTGCCGGTCTTCTCGTCCTTGTCGGAGGAGGAGTCGCCGGTGGTCTGGGGGGCGCAGGCGGAGACGATCAGGGTGGCGGCCGCGAGGGCCGTGGCCCCGAGGACACGGGCAGCGGGCTTCCGGGTGTTCATGGCACTCCTCCGATGAGGCGTTGCATCATGCGCAATGGCGGTTTCGCTGTGCACAACACCGGGAGGCTAGGGAGTTCATGAACACGACCACAAGAGGTCTCAACCACTCTGTGACCGGGGGACGCACTCCGTGCAACGCCCGGGCAGCGCAAAGGCCCCCAAGGTGCGCGAAACACACCTGGGGGCCTGGGTCACGCCGGCCCGGGGGGCGGTTCTACTTGTCGCCCTTGCCCTTGCCCTTGTCGTCGCCACCGGCGCCCATGGACTCGTAGATCTCCTTGCACATGGGACACACGGGATACTTCTTGGGATCACGGCCGGGCACCCAGACCTTGCCGCAGAGCGCCACGACGGGCGTACCGTCGAGGGCGCTCGCCATGATCTTGTCCTTCTGGACGTAGTGGGCGAAGCGCTCGTGGTCACCGTCGCCGTGGGAAGTCTGCGGCGTGGGCTCGACGAGGGTCCCCGTACCAGTCCCGCGCTCGGGCTCGAGAGTGCTCATACCGCCAAGGGTACTGAAGCTCACAGCCATCAGTTGAGCGAAGGGTCGTCCGGATACGTGGCCACCATCGCGAGCTCGTTGCGCTGGCGGCGCAGCACCTCCCGCCACAGCCGCTCCGGCGCCGGGGACGACACGTCGCCGGGCTCGGACTCGACGACGTACCAGGCGCCGTCGACCAGTTCGTCCTCCAGCTGGCCGGGGCCCCAGCCGGCGTACCCGGCGAAGATCCGCAGCGAGCCGAGGGCCGAGGCCAGCAGCTCCGGCGGCGCCTCCAGGTCCACCAGGCCGATCGCGCCGTGCACCCGGCGCCAGCCCAGCGGCGCGCTCTCCCCGGCCGCGTCGCCCGGGATCACGGCGACGCCGAGCGCCGAGTCCAGCGACACCGGGCCGCCCTGGAAGACGACACCGGGCTCACCGGTCAGCTCCGCCCAGTCCTCCAGGATGTCGCCGACGTCGACGGGGGTCGGCCGGTTGAGGACGACGCCGAGGGAGCCCTCCTCGTCGTGGTCGAGAAGGAGCACCACCGCGCGGTCGAAGTTCGGGTCCGCCAGGGCGGGCGTGGCCACGAGCAGCCGCCCTGTGAGCGAGGACACCTCGGTCATGCCAGACATGATCCCGCATCTTCGCCCCGCGTGGGGAGGCAACGCCGCTTCGCGGGGGAGCGCGGCAGGTGCGGGAGGAGCGCCTCCTGGTGGGGCCGGGGCCGCCGGGGCCCGTGGGACACGGGGGGCCTGCCCCGGCGCCGGGGCAGGACGGTGACCGCCCGTGCCCGGCGCGGAACCGTTCGTGTTGTGACACGACTATGACGTTGATGAGCCCCGCTCGGGCTTACTCGAGGGGGGTGCGCGACGATTACCCTTTCCCTTCTGGCCCCTGCCCGACTCATCGGAACGCGAGATACATGACCGTCAACGGCAATGACGATGTACTGCTTGTCCACGGCGGAACCCCGCTCGAGGGCGAGATCCGTGTCCGCGGTGCGAAGAACCTCGTACCGAAGGCCATGGTCGCCGCCCTCCTGGGCAGTGGCCCCAGCCGACTGCGCAATGTCCCGGACATCCGGGACGTCCGGGTCGTACGCGGCCTGCTCCAACTGCACGGCGTCACGGTCCGTCCGGGCGAGGAGCCCGGGGAGTTGGTGATGGACCCGACGTACGTGGAGAGCGCGAACGTCGCTGACATCGATGCCCACGCGGGCTCGAGCCGCATCCCCATCCTGTTCTGCGGCCCCCTGCTGCACCGCCTCGGCCACGCCTTCATCCCCGGCCTCGGCGGCTGCGACATCGGCGGCCGGCCCATCGACTTCCACTTCGACGTGCTGCGGCAGTTCGGCGCGCGGATCGAGAAGCGGGCCGACGGGCAGTACCTGGAGGCCCCGCAGCGGCTGCGCGGCACCAAGATCCGGCTGCCGTACCCGTCCGTCGGCGCCACCGAGCAGGTGCTGCTGACGGCCGTCCTGGCGGAGGGCGTCACCGAACTCTCGAACGCGGCCGTCGAGCCGGAGATCGAGGACCTCATCTGCGTCCTGCAGAAGATGGGCGCCATCATCGCGATGGACACCGACCGCACCATCCGCATCACCGGTGTGGACAAGCTCGACGGCTACGCCCACCGCGCCCTGCCGGACCGCCTGGAGGCCGCGTCCTGGGCGTCGGCGGCGCTCGCGACCGAGGGCAACATCTACGTCCGCGGCGCGCAGCAGCGTTCGATGATGACGTTCCTCAACACCTACCGGAAGGTGGGCGGGGCCTTCGAGATCGACGACGAGGGCATCCGTTTCTGGCACCCGGGCGGCCAGTTGAAGTCCACCGCGCTGGAGACCGACGTGCACCCGGGCTTCCAGACCGACTGGCAGCAGCCCCTGGTGGTCGCGCTGACGCAGGCGACGGGCCTGTCCATCATCCACGAGACGGTCTACGAGTCCCGGCTCGGCTTCACGTCCGCCCTGAACCAGATGGGCGCGCACATCCAGCTGTACCGCGAGTGCCTGGGCGGCTCCGACTGCCGCTTCGGCCAGCGCAACTTCCTGCACTCCGCCGTCGTCTCGGGCCCCACGAAGCTCCAGGGCGCCGACCTGGTCATCCCCGACCTGCGCGGCGGCTTCTCCTACCTCATCGCCGCGCTGGCGGCCCAGGGCACGTCCCGGGTCCACGGCATCGAACTGATCAACCGCGGCTACGAGAACTTCATGGAGAAGCTGGGCGAGCTGGGCGCGAAGGTCGAACTCCCGGGCAAGGCCCTCGGCTGACGTTCCGCAGGGCGAAGGGGCGGTCACCCGGTTCCGGGTGACCGCCCCTTCGGCGTCTCTCGCTCGAAGCGGAGCGCTTACTTGCCCTTGGCGGCTTCCTTGAGCTTGGAGCCCGCGGAGACCTTCACGCTGTACCCGGCGGGGATCTGGATCGGGTCGCCGGTCTGCGGGTTGCGGGCGGTGCGAGCGGCACGGTGGGTGCGCTCGAAGGTCAGGAAGCCAGGGATGGTGACCTTCTCGTCGCCCTTGGCGACGACCTCGCCGACGATCTCGGCGAACGCGGCCAGCACGGCGTCGGCGTCCTTGCGGGTCACCTCGGCGCGGTCGGCCAGCGCGGCCACCAGCTCACTGCGGTTCATGTTGTTACTCCCGTGTTCAATTGCCTTGAGGCGTGCCACGCGGCGGAGCCGCATGTCGGGCACAGCGGTGTCGATGCTGCCAGGGTCCTCGGTCGGTCCCCGGACCGGGTCCGTGGCCAGACCCTCGCGCCCAGGGACGCATCCTGCCCCTACCTGCGGCGGGAAAGCCAATCCGGCACCCGGAGGAGTCATGAGAACACCCTTGGGAGTCACACGAAGAGAGGGCCTGAGCCTGGCCGTCACGATAAACGGCGAAAACAGGCCTCAGGTTCCGCGACGCGCCGTCACAAGGGCTTGCCGTGGCGATCCTCACAGCCCGGTCACACGTGCCGGTTACCCCGCCGCAGGGCCGTTACGCCCCCTGGGAGGCCGTCGCCGCCTTCGCGGCCTCGCGGACCGCGCCGGCGACGGCACCCGCCACCTTGTCGTTGAAGACGCTGGGGACGATGTAGTTCGGGTTGAGCTCGTCCTCGGTCACCACGTCCGCCAGGGCCTTCGCGGCCGCGAGCATCATCTCCGTGTTGACGGTGCGGGACTGCGCGTCCAGCAGACCGCGGAACACACCCGGGAAGACCAGAACGTTGTTGATCTGGTTCGGGAAGTCCGAGCGGCCCGTGGCCACAACTGCGGCCGTCTGACGGGCGATTGCCGGGTCGACCTCGGGGTCCGGGTTCGCGAGCGCGAACACGATCGCGTCCTCGGCCATGGCGGCCACGTCGTCCCCGTCGAGCACGTTCGGGGCCGAGACGCCGATGAAGACGTCGGCGCCGCGCACGGCCTCCTTCAGGGTGCCGGTCAGGTTCTCCGGGTTGGTGTTGTCGGCGATCCAGCGCAGCGGCGAGTCCGCGGGAGCCTGCCGCAGGTCCTCTCGGCCCGTGTGCACGACACCGTGGATGTCGGCCACGACAGCGTTCTTCACCCCGGCCGCCAGCAGCAGCTTCAGGATCGCCGTGCCCGCGGCGCCGGCGCCGGACATCACGACGCGGATGTTCTCGATCGCCCTGCCCGTCACCCGAAGCGCGTTGGTCAGCGCCGCCAGGACGACGATCGCCGTGCCGTGCTGGTCGTCGTGGAAGACCGGGATGTCCAGGGCCTCACGCAGCCGCGCCTCGATCTCGAAGCAGCGCGGCGCGGAGATGTCCTCCAGGTTGATGCCCGCGAAGCCGGGGGCGATCGCCTTGACGATCTCCACGATCGCGTCGGTGTCCTGGGTGTCCAGGCAGATCGGCCAGGCGTCGATGCCCGCGAACCGCTTGAACAGGGCCGCCTTGCCCTCCATGACCGGCAGCGCGGCCTTGGGGCCGATGTTGCCCAGACCCAGGACGGCGGAGCCGTCGGTGACGACCGCGACGGAGTTGCGCTTGATGGTCAGGCGGCGGGCGTCCTCGGGGTTCTCGGCGATCGCCATGCAGACCCGGGCCACTCCGGGCGTGTAGATCATGGACAGGTCGTCACGGTTGCGGATGGGGTGCTTGGACGCCATCTCGATCTTGCCGCCGAGGTGCATCAGGAACGTACGGTCGGAGACCTTGCCGAGCGTGACGCCCTCGATCTGGCGGAGCTGCTCGACGATCTCGTCGGCGTGCGCGGTGGAGGTCGCGGCGATGGTGACGTCGATCCGGAGCTTCTCGTGCCCGGAGGCGGTCACGTCGAGGCCGGTCACCGAGCCTCCGTGGGACTCCACGGCCGTAGTGAGCTGGGAGACCGCGGTTCCGCTCGCGGGCACCTCCAGCCGGACCGTCATCGAGTAGGAGACGCTGGGCGCCGTTGCCATGGCCGACTTCCTCTGCTTTCACCATTCAGCTGCGATCTGCCGTCCGATCGTCGCACCTACCGTCGAGTAGGAGTTAGCCGGGCCGACATTGCGAACGTATTGTTCGCCACCTCTTCCCATGAGAAGAGGCCCGCGTCACATTCGTGACGCGGGCCTCCGCCCTACGTAGGTGACACCGACCCGCCATGCTCGCCTCGCGGCAAGTGGTCGCTCGTAGCGACGAAGGTTGGGCCCGGGGGCTTGGATCGAGCCGGTGTCACGTCCAGGCTAACAAACGGATGCCGCGAGGCCATTCCCTCCGGCGGTGTTCCTTCGCATCAGTCCCTCAGCAGGTCCGGAACCCCGGCGGCGTCCGGCTCGTCGCGCTCCCCCGACACGACCGTGAGCTGCTGGGTCGCGCGGGTCAGCGCCACGTACAGCACGCGCAGCCCGGCCGGGGACTCGTCGGCGATCTCCGCCGGGGAGACCACCACCGTGGCGTCGTACTCCAGCCCCTTGGCCTCCAGGCTGCCGAGCGCGACGACCCGGTCGCCCAGCCCGGCCAGCCAGCGGGCCGCCTCCTCGCGCCGCTGCATGGCGACGACCACGCCGACCGTGCCGTCGACCTGGTCCAGCAGCCGGGCCGCCTCCTCGCGGACCGTCCCGGCGAGCGTGTCCTGCACGACCGAGAAGCGGGGCCGTACGCCGGTCGAACGCACCGCCGACGGGGAGGTGGAGCCCGGCATGGCGAGGGCGAGCACCTTCGCGGCGAGCTCGGCGATCTCGGCGGGGTTGCGGTAGTTCACGGTGAGCTGGAAGCGGCGGCGGGGCCGGCTGCCCAGGGCCTCGTCCCGCGCCTCGGCGGCTTCGTCCGGGTCGGACCAGGAGGACTGGGCCGGGTCGCCGACGACCGTCCATGTGGCGTGCCGGCCGCGGCGGCCGACCATGCGCCACTGCATCGGCGTGAGGTCCTGGGCCTCGTCGACGATGACGTGCGCGTACTCGGTGCGTTCGGCGGCCAGCCGCTCGGCGCGCTCGCGCTGCGACTCCTCGCGCACCGGCATCAGCTCCTCCAGCCCGGTGAGCTGGTCGAGCGGGTCCAGCTCGCGCTTGCGGCGCGGGCGGGCCGGGGTGCCGAGGATCGCCTGGAGCTCGTCCATCAGGGCGATGTCGTGCACGGACAGGCCGTCGCGGCGCAGCGAGCGGGCGACCTTGCGGACCTCGCCGGAGTTGAGGACCCGGCGGGCCCAGCGGCCGAGCCGGCGCTCGTCGGCCATCGCCGCGAGGACGGCGGCCGGGGTGAGCTCCGGCCACCAGGCGTCCAGGAACGAGATGAAGCTGTCCTCCGAGGTCACGTCCTCGTCGAAGGAGGAGCGCAGCTCGGCGGCGAGCTCGGGGTCGCTGTGCCGCTTGGCACCGCCGGACTGCTCCCACAGGGCGTCGAGCAGCAGCCTGCGGGCGCGCGGGCGCAGCAGGTTCACCGGGGCCGTCCCGCCGAGGGCGGTGCGCCGGACGCGGTCGAGGGCGTCGGCCTCCAGCTCCAGCCGGCGCCCGAAGGCGACCACGCGCAGCCGGGTCGGGGGCCCGGCGGGCACCTGGGCGGGATCGTCGCCGAACGCGAGCTGCCCGCCGCGGTTCCCGCCCCCCGCGCGGGCACCCGGTCCCAGCTCCAGCGCGCCGCGCGCCGCCTTCCGCAGGACCGTGAGCATGCGGTACGAGCCCTTCGCGCGGGCCGTGGCCGGGGAGTCGTACAGCGTGGCCTCGGCACCGTCGACGAGGGAGCCGATCGCGCGGATGGCGACCTGGCCCTCCTCGCCGAGCGACGGGAGCACGCCCTCGGTGTAGGCGACCAGCAGCGGGGTCGGCGAGACGATGAGGATGCCGCCCGCGTACCGGCGCCGGTCCTGGTAGAGCAGGTAGGCGGCGCGGTGCAGGGCGACGGCGGTCTTGCCGGTGCCGGGGCCGCCCTCGACGTAGGTGACGGAGGCGGCGGGGGCGCGGATGACCAGGTCCTGCTCGGCCTGGATGGACGCCACGATGTCCCGCATGGTGTGGCCGCGGGCCTGCCCGAGAGCGGCCATGAGGGCGCCGTCGCCGATGACGGGCAGCTCGCGTCCGTCGAGGTACGCCGTGAGCTCGGGGCGCATCAGGTCGTCCTCGACGCCGAGGACCTTGCGGCCCTTGGAGCGGATGACCCGGCGCCGTACGACCCGGCCGGGGTCGACCGGCGTGGAGCGGTAGAAGGGCGCGGCGGCCGGGGCCCGCCAGTCGATGACCAGCGGCGCGTAGTCCTGGTCGAGCACGCCGATGCGGCCGATGTGCAGGGTCTCGGCGATGTCGGCGGTGTTGTCGTCGCGGACCGCGCCCTCGGCGGGCTCGACCGCGGTGTAGGCGCCGTCGGGCCCCTTCTTGCCGTCCTTGCCGAGGAGCAGGTCGATCCGGCCGAAGAGGAAGTCCTCGAACTCGTTGTTGAGCCGGTTGAGGTGGACGCCGGCCCGGAAGACCTGCGCGTCGCGTTCGGCGAGCGCTCCGGGTGTGCCGACCTGGCCGCGCTGGGCCGCGTCGTTCATGAGGAACTCCGCCTCGTGGATCTTCTCCTCGAGGCGTCGGTACACCCGGTCCAGATGTTCCTGTTCGACGCCGATCTCTCGGTCTCGCAGGGAGTCGAGCGCACTGTCCTGCGCCTGAGCGGCCACCGGGCCCCCTTCTGACGTGCTGGGCAGCCGTCAACCGTACGCGAAGGGGGGCCGGTGGCGCTACGACAGGCCCTACACGTCGACCTGGACGAGCTTGTTCCCGTCGAAGTCGATGATCTCGACGTGGTCGATCTTGTCCGGGGACATGGCGACGCCGCCGCTGACGTAGAGCGGGTTCCTGGCCTGTTCGGTCTTCGCGTCCGGGAGGCCGTAGCCCCACTTCGGCACGGACCAGGAGGCCGCCGTCTCGCGCGCGCCGTCCTTGCTCACGAAGACCATGGAGCACTTCAGCGGGCCCTTGACGCCCTTGAGCTCCAGGCCGGTCTCGGTGCCCCACAGCTTCTCGGACAGGGCGACCGTCGCGGTGACGCCGGTCGACGAGTCGGTGCCCGTGACCTTGTCCTCGATGCCGGTGAAGAGCTCCTTGGCGGGGTTGGCCGCCTGCACGGTCCGGTTCCCCTCGGTGCCGCCGCCTCCGCTGTCGCCGTTCGTCGCGACGGCCACGACGGGTCCGCCGATGATCAGCGCGGCGGCCGCGGCCACCAGGTAGAAGCCGCGCCGGCGCTTCTGGGCGCGGCGCTCGGCCACCTCGTCGACCAGCTTGTTCACCAGGCGCGGGCTGGGCTTGGCCGACAGCGAGTCGCCGATGGCCTGTGTGCCGGCACCGGGCAGGTCCGCGAGGGCGGCCAGCATCGGTTCCATCCCGGCGAGTTCGTCCAGCTGCTGGGCGCACCATTCGCAGGTGGCCAGATGAGCCTCGAAAGCGGTTGCCTCGGCGTCGTCGAGAATCCCGAGGGCGTAGGCGCCGACGGTCTCGTGCTCGCTCGGGCCCGGTCGTCCCTGCGTGGGGCTCATGGACCCAGACATACCCGAACCACCCATGCCGAA
The DNA here is from genome assembly GCF_040645135.1 of Streptomyces sp. NPDC046859. Taxonomy (NCBI): domain Bacteria; kingdom Bacillati; phylum Actinomycetota; class Actinomycetes; order Kitasatosporales; family Streptomycetaceae; genus Streptomyces; species Streptomyces sp. NPDC046859. Next base: position 27,254 of record NZ_JBEYXR010000001.1, on the reverse strand, counting down.
TCCCTGGTTCCCCCCGTACCCGCTCATCACGCCGTCACCCCCCGCTCCTCCAGAGCCAGCTTCATCGACCGCAGGGCGTAGAAAACCCTTGAGCGGACGGTGCCGCTGGGTATGCCCAGGGTCTCGGCCGCCTCATTGACCGTACGCCCCTTGAAGTACGTCTCGACGAGCACCTCCCGGTGGGCGGGGGTCAGGTCGTCGAGCGCGTCCGACAGCGTCATCAACCACAGCGCCTTGTCGATCTCGTCCTCCGCGGGGATGACCTCCAGCGGCGACGGATCGACCTCCTGCGGCCGGGCCTGCCGGCTGCGGTGGCCGTCGATGACGATGCGCCGGGCGACCGTCACCAGCCAGGGGCGTACCGATCCGGTCGCTCGATTGAGCTGTCCGGCGTTCTTCCAGGCACGGATGAGCGTCTCCTGCACGACGTCCTCTGCTCGCTGCCGATCACCGGCGACCAGACGGAGGACATACGCAAGGAGGGGTCCGGCGTGCTCTCTGTACAGCGCACGCATCAGCTCCTCATCAGGTTCCGAGGGCTGGGACATGCGATGTCGGGCCCTCGATCCACGTTCATTGGCCACGACGGAATCCTTGCGCACGCCCACCTCCGATGTCCGGGGGTTCCCCCAGTCGGTCGCTCGACCACCCGTACGCAGACGGCGGGTTGCGTGTTCAAAGTGAGGCGACAGTTTTCTTCGGAGTGACGTGACGAGCGGGACATGGCGCCACATTCCCACCGTGCGTTCTTTACATATCCGTCACATCGGCACGATCATCTTCACGCTTCCCTACGGTGGCGTAGGTAAACAACGTGTAATCGAAATCACGTCGACGGCTGTGCCGTACAAGGGGCATAACGGACGCTCAGGTCCGCGCGAGGGCAGCGCGGCGGCGGTGCCGGGCCACTCTTTCGCGGTTCCCGCAGACCTCGCTGGAGCACCAGCGCCTCCGGCGGCCCCGCGAGGTGTCGAGGTATACGAGGGGACAGTTGTCCCCTTCGCACTCCCGCAGGCCGGCCCGCGCGACGGGATCGGTGAGCAGTTCCAGCACGTCCCGCGCGAGGGCGCCGAGCAACTCCGCGCACTCGGGCGGCCGCTCCAGCCGCCGCACCAGCGTGCCGTCCCCGCACCGCACGGCCCGCGGGGCGGGCGGCGCGGCGCGGGCCAGGTCGTTCACCCGCTCGAGCGCCCTGTCGTACGGCGGCCGGGGCGCCGGCGCGGCCAGCGCCCCGCGCACCAACCGGTCGACGCACGCGCGGACTTCGCGGAATCCGGCCACCCAGGAGGCGTCGGCGTGGCCCAGCGGGGTGTGCGGCGGCACGAGACCGGACTCGATGATCCACGCGCACAACACCTCGACGGAGACGAACCGTTCACAGGGATGCGCGGTCGCGAGAAGGTCGAGGCTGATCCGCCCCGCGCCGAAACGCGGGTCGTACGCGGCCGTGGCCGTACCCGGTGCCATGTGCCTGTCACCGCCTAGGGGTCACCGTCCCCGGTCGGTGGGGGGCGGTGGATGCGTGAAGGGGCTGGGGAACCGTTCCCTCCCACAGTGCCCGCCGACGCCCGGGTCCGGAACCCCTCGTGCCGGGCCGGGCACACCCGGCCCGTCCGGCGCTCGAGGACGAGGCCCGCTCAGGGCCGACAGCGGGGGTCCGGGGGCGGCAGCCGCCGAGACGGCAACCTGTACGCCGGGTACGGCCCGGACCCGGGAACCGCAACGCCCCTCACTCGCCCCCGTACTTCGCGTCGGCCGCCGGATCCAGCGCCAGCCGGTACCCCCGTTTCACCACCGTCTGGATCAGCTTCGGCGCCCCCAGCGCCGTACGCAGCCGGGCCATCGCCGTCTCCACGGCGTGCTCGTCCCGTCCGGCGCCGGGCAGGGCCCGCAGCAGGTCGGCGCGGGCCACCACCCAGCCCGGCCGCCGGGCCAGCGCCCGCAGCAGGGACATCCCGGCCGGCGGCACCGGCCGCAGCTCCCCGTCCACCAGCACCGCGTGACCGCGGATCTCCACCCGGTGCCCGGCGATCGGCAACGTCCGCGCTCGGCGAGGCAGTTCCCGGCACAGCAACTGCACCAGCGGGCCGAGGCGGAAGCGTTCGGGCTGCACGGTGTCGATACCCCGCGCCTGCAACGGCAGCGCGGTGACCGGGCCCACGCAGGCCGGCAGGACGTCGTGCCCGAGCGCCGCCACCAGCTCCGGGAGCAGCCCGCGCTCCTCGGCCCGCGTCAGCAGCGACGCGGCGGCCGGGGCGCTGGTGAAGGTCACCGTGTCCAGGGAACGGGAGACGGCCGCGTCCAGCAGCCGGTCGACGGGCCCGATGTCCACGGGCGGCAGCCACCGGTACACGGGCACCCCGAGCACCTCCGCCCCGCCCGCCCTGAGCGCCTCCACGAAGCCGGGCAGCGGCTCGCCGTGCAGCTGGACGGCGATCCGGCGGCCGTCGACGCCCTCCTCCAGCAGCCGGTCCAGCACCTCGGCCATGGACTCGCTGGACGGCGACCACTCCTCGGTCAGTCCGGCCGCCCGCACCGCGCCCTTCACCTTGGGCCCGCGCGCGAGCAGTTCCACCCCGCGCAGCCGGTTCAGCAGGTCCTCGCCGAGGCCCCAGCCGTCGGCGGCCTCGATCCAGCCCCGGAAGCCGATCGCGGTCGTGGCGACCACGACGTCCGGGTGCCGCTGGATGATCTCCTTGGTGGCGGCGAGCAGTTCGCTGTCGTCGGAGAGCGGCACGATGCGCAGCGCGGGGGCGTGCACGACGGCGGCGCCGCGCCGCTGGAGCAGCGCCCCGAGCTCGTCGGCACGGCGCGCGGCGGTGACGCCCACGGTGAACCCGGCGAGGGGTCCCTGTTCGGGTTGCTGCTGTTCGTCGTACATAACTCTCGTTCCGCACTCGAGTCGTGGTGCCTGCGCCGGACGCCCGCACGGGCGCGCCCGCATGCCGGGCGAGCCTGTCAACGGTGCGTGACAGGCTCGGTTCGGCCACGTGTCAGTGGTGTTACGTCACACTTCGGCGTAGCTGAGCTGCGGCTTCGTCTCCGTCGCCGAAGCCGTGGGGGCCGCCGCGGGCGCCGGGCGATGAAGGTATACGGCCCAGGTGACGGCGAAGCACAGGCCGTAGAAGGCGAGGAAGGCGACGAAGGCGCCGGTGCCGGAACCCACCGAGAGGAAGGACTGCCGGAAGGCCAGGTTGATGCCGAGGCCGCCCAGGGCGCCCACCGCGCCGATGAGCCCCATGGAGGCGCCGGAGAGCCGGCGGCCGTAGGCGGCGGCCGCCTCGCCCTCCAGGCCCCGGGCGAGGGCCTTGGCGTGGAAGATGCCGGGGATCATCTTGAACGTCGAGCCGTTGCCGAGCCCGGACAGGACGAACAGGGCGATGAACGCGGCGGTGAACAGCGGCAGGGACTCGCGCACCGACGCCAGGATGACGACGCCGGTCGCGGCGGCCATGCCGACGTAGTTCCACAGCGTGATCCGCGCGCCGCCGAAGCGGTCGGCGAGCGTGCCGCCGACGGGGCGGATCAGGGAGCCCAGCAGCGGGCCGACGAAGGTGACGTAGGCGGCCTGGAGGGGCGTGCGGCCGAACTGCGTCTGCAGGACGAGTCCGAACGCGAAGCTGTAGCCGATGAACGAGCCGAAGGTGCCGATGTACAGGAAGGACATGATCCAGGTGTGGGGGTCCTTCGCGGCGTCCTTGGCGGCCCCGGTGTCGTTGCGGACGGAGGAGATGCTGTCCATCTTCAGCCAGGCGAGGACGGCGGCAACCACGATGAACGGGATGTAGACGCCGAGCAGCAGACGCGGGCCGCCGCCGGCGCCGATCACGGCGAGACCGACGAGCTGGACGACGGGGACGCCGACGTTGCCGCCGCCGGCGTTCAGCCCGAGCGCCCAGCCCTTCCTCCGCAGCGGGAAGAACGCGTTGATGTTGGTCATGCTGGAGGCGAAGTTGCCGCCGCCGACGCCGGCCAGCATCGCGCAGATCAGGAAGGTGGTGAAGGAGGTCCCCGGCTCCATCACCACGAACGCGGCGACCGTGGGCACCAGCAGCAGGCTTGCCGAGACCACCGTCCACATCCGCCCGCCGAAGACGGCGACGGCGAAGGTGTAGGGGACCCGGACGACCGCGCCGACCAGGGTGGCCATCGAGACGATGGTGAACTTGTCGGCCGGGGTGAGGCCGTACTCCGGCCCCATGAACAGCACCATCACGGACCACAGGGTCCAGATCGAGAACCCGATGTGCTCGGAGAGCACGGAGAAGAGGAGGTTGCGGCGGGCGATCCGCTCCCCGGTGGTGTTCCAGAAGGTCTCGTCCTCGGGGTCCCAGCGGTCGATCCAGCGGCCTCCCCTGCTCGCGACGGGGGCAGTGCTCGGGGCTGTCATGGCGCCTCCACGGTCTTCGGGCTCGGTCGCCTGCGAGTGGCTGGTCCCGAAGGTAGGGAGGGCGCGTTTCCGGGCTGTGGCACCCGGTGACCGGCAAGGAACGTTGCTCTCACCCGCCGGCCGGGGCGGATGAGAGGTCCCGCCGGCCGGGCCCGGACGGCCCGGTCAGGGGTGCTGCGGGGGCTGCCAGTGGGGGTTCTGCTGCGGGTAGGGCGGCTGCTGGCCGTACGGCTGGGGCTGCTGGGGTTGCTGACCGTACGGCTGCGGCTGCTGGGGTTGCTGACCGTATGGCTGCTGCGGTTGACCGTATGGCGGTTGCGGCTGGCCGTACGGCTGCTCCGGCTGCCCGTACGGCGGCTGCGGCTGAGCGTAGGGCGCTTGTGAGGGCGCGCCGTACGGGCCCGCGGCGGGCTGCTGCCCGTACGGGCCCGGAGCGGTCGGCTGGGCGGGGTAGGGGCCGGGTGCGGCGGGCTGCGCGTACGCAGCCGGGGCCGGGGCCTGCTGCCCGTATCCGCCGGGGGCGCCCGGTGCGGCGGGCGGCGCCTGGTGGCCGTACGGCCCGCTCGCGCCGAACGGGTTGCCGTGTCCGGGGAGGTGGCCGCTCGCCGGCAGGTACCGCAGGCGGCCCGTCTCGTCCCGCACCGGCGTGAAGCCGGCGGCCTGGAGCCGCGCGGCGAACTTGGCGTTCCGCTTGCGGGTGACGACGACGCCGACGCCGAGCAGCGCCATGAGCCCCACCCAGCTGAGGACGGCGAAGAGGGCGGAGCCGCCCTCCACGTCCGCCTTCAGGGCGGCGGCAAGGAAGCCGATCGTGATACCGCCGGCCACCCAGTACATGCGCTTCTCGACATGACGGCCGGTGAGGTCGAAGTTGATGCGGGCCTTGAGCAGTTCGTGTGCGTCGGGCACGAGCGGCGGCACGGAGACGCCGTCACCGGCGTCCGGATACCGCGCCCAGTTCTGCGCGGCCCGGGCGCGGGCCTGCGGGCTGGGGTCCGGCGCGATCAGCATCACGAGGGCGTTGTTGCGTCCGCCCTGCCGGACGTCCAGGTACTCGTAGCCGAACTGCTGGGCGACGAAGGCGAGATAGGCGAGCTTCTTCACCGAGGCCATGGGGTTCGTGAGCTCCACCGGCTGACCGCTCGCGATCAACCGCAGCATCTTCTGGACCTGCCGCTTGCTCACCCGTCACCCACTCCCCCACCGGCCCACCCGGCGACCCCGTCCACCACCGCGACCCGGCCAGTCTTCCACGGCGGTCCGACGTCGAGGACGGCGGACCTGCGGGGACGGGGGTTCGCGGGGGCGGACGAGGGCCGTGTCATCTGCGGCGCCGACCGCCGTGGCCGCCGTCGCCGGACGCGGCCTTCCTCTTCGCGCCGTTCGGCCACAGGCGCGGGCTGCGCTTGGCGGCGATGTCCTCGACCCAGCCGACGGCCACGACGGCCAGCCCTATCAGCGGCCAGACCAGGAAGAACATCCAGATCATGTACGTGGAGTCGAGGGCGGCCGAGGCCCGCTCGCTCTCCATGAACGGCAGGTCGTACAGCTGGTCCAGGATCGGGACCGTGGCCATGATCAGGAGGTTGTGCCACAGGTAGATCGTGACCGCGCGGTTGTTGGACAGCGTGACCAGCTTGTCCCAGCGGGCGAGCCTGCCCGGCAGTTCCTGCCAGGACGGGGAGTACTGGAGCAGGATCACGACGAACCCGAAGGACCAGGTCGCCTGGGAGAGCGGGATGTCGTTGAGGTCCCAGCCGTCCGGGCCGAGGTGGCCCGAGGCCCACCACAGCCCGAAGGCCATGACGAGCGAGGCGCAGGAGACGGCCACGTAGCGCGGGATCCTGGCGAGCAGGCCCTCGTGGTGGGCGAAGCCCAGCACCCAGCAGCCGCCGTAGACGGCGAAGTCGGAGATCGCGTTGCCGGTCTCGCCGGGGATCGTCACGACGCCCGTGCCCACGACGGCCGTCAGGGCGAGCGGGGCCAGCAGAGTCGGCCACGGGGCCCGGCGGAACGCCCACAGCAGCAGTGGGGACGCCACGACGAACCACAGGTAGGCCCGCAGGTACCAGAGCACGCCGGCCGCCTGCACCGCCCAGGTGTTCTCCAGCAGCCCGGACTCGGAGCCGAGCTGCCACGGGTACGGCGGGGCGCCGACCGGGACGAGGTAGTTGAACAGGTCCACGACGGCCCACAGGCCGCCGCCCAGGTCCGGGTCCTTCGTCGGGTTCCAGCCGCCGGCGAACATCATCGTCAGCACGACCGCGCTGAACACCCACAGCGGCGGCAGCAGACGCCGGACGCGGCTCTTGATCACGCCCCACGCCGGGCGGTTCAGGGAGCGCGCCATGAGCGAGCCGGCCAGCGCGAACATCACGCCCATGGACGGGAACAGCACCGTCAGCCAGGCCCAGCCGAAGAGGTGGTACGCGACGACGCGGACGAGCGCGATGGAGCGCAGCAGGTCCAGATAGCGGTCGCGGCCCGGCTTCTTCGGCGCGCTGGCCGGCGCGGACTCGGGTGCCGGTGCGGGGGCGGCGGGCTCGGCTACGACGGCGGTGGCCGCCGGCTCGACGCCGTCCGCGTGCCCGTACGGGCCGGGGTACGGCTCCGTCCGCCAGGCCGGGTCGTTCTGCCAGGCGGGGTCGTTCTGCCAGGCGGGCCCCGGTGCCCCGGGCCCGGCCGCTCCGGGCCCCGTGGGCTGGTATCCGTGCGTCATCCCACCGGCCTCCGATCGCCGTCACGTGTGCCCGCCGAACGCTGCGACGGCACGGGGCCGCCGGGTGCCTCCACCACGCCCGTGCGGCGCAGCTTCTGCCAGCGCAGGCGGCCGCCGGTGAGGGCCGTGATCCAGGACTGGAGCAGGACGACGTACATCAGCTGGCGGTAGAGGATCTGCTGGAGCGGGAGCGAGATCAGGTGCGTCATGCGCTCCTTGTCGAGCCGGAAGGCGTAGGCGGCGCAGACCAGTTGGATCGCGAGGACGCCCAGCCAGGCGACGACGGTCTTCTGCGTCGGGCCGAAGACCAGGCCGTAGATCAGGAAGACGTCGATGAGCGGGGCGAGCAGGGGCGCCAGGACCATGAAGAGCGACACCAGGGGCAGGCCGACCCGGCCGAAGCGGCCCGAGGGCCCCTTCTCCACGAGGGCGCGGCGGTGCTTCCAGATCGCCTGCATGGTGCCGTACGACCAGCGGTAGCGCTGGGACCACAGCTGCTGGACGGACTCCGGCGCCTCGGTCCAGGCGCGCGCGTTCTCGGCGTAGACGACGCGCCAGCCGTCCCGGTGCATCGCCATGGTGATGTCGGTGTCCTCGGCGAGCGTGTCGTCGCTCATGCCGCCGACCCGCTCCAGCGCCGAGCGCCGGAAGGCGCCGACGGCGCCCGGGATGGTCGGCATGCAGCGCAGGATGTCGTACATACGGCGGTCGAGGTTGAAGCCCATCACGTATTCGATGTGCTGCCAGGCGCCGATGAGGGAGTCGCGGTTGCCCACCTTCGCGTTTCCGGCGACGGCGCCGACACGCGGGTCGCCGAAGGGCTGGACGAGTTCGCGGACCGTGGCCGGCTCGAAGACGGTGTCGCCGTCCATCATCACGATGATGTCGTAGCCGGCGTTCGCCAGACCGCGGTTGAGCGCGGCGGGCTTGCCCGCGTTGAGCTGGCGGACGACCCTGACGTTCGGCAGCCGCATGGCCTCGACGATGCGGGCCGTGCCGTCGCTGGAGCCGTCGTCGACGACGATCACCTCGATGGGGTGCTCGCTCGCCATGAGGGAACGCACCGTGTTCTCGATGCACTTGGCCTCGTTGTAGGCGGGGACGAGCACCGAGACCGGTTCGGTGACGGGCGGGCCCCAGCGGAAGCTCTTGCGGCGCACCCTGCGCGCGTGGATGCCCGACAGCAGCAGCATCAGCAGGAAGCGGCTGATGACCAGGAAGCCGATCACCGCGAGGCCGACGACCAGTACGGACGTGATGTTGTCCGACGCCCGGACGAGGAAGATCCAGGCCTTGCCCTTCCACAGGTCGAGCCCGGTGACCTGGCTGTGGGCGCTGGGGGCGCCGAGCGCCTCGGTGAGGTTGCCGAACTTGTAGCCCTGGGCCTGCAGGTCCGGCAGGAACCGGTCGAGCGCCTGCACCGTCTGGTGCCGGTCGCCGCCGGAGTCGTGCATCAGGACGATGGCGCCCTTGCCGCCCTTGGGGGTGGCGCGGCGGATGATCTCGTCGACGCCGGGCTTCTGCCAGTCCTCGCTGTCGGTGTTGTTGACGACGGTGAGGTAGCCGCGCCGGCCGATGTACTCGGTGATCGGCCAGGACTCGTTGTCCATGGCGTCGGCGAACGACGAGTACGGCGGCCGGAACAGGGACGTGCGGATGCCCGCGGCGCCGGTGATCGCGAGCTGGTTCTGGGACAGCTCCCAGTCGATGCGCTTCTTCGACTGGTAGGACAGGTCGGGGTGATTGAAGGTGTGCAGGCCGATCTCGTGGCCCTCCTCGACCATGCGCCGGACCAGGTCCGGGTAGCGCGAGGTCATGGTGCCGGTGACGAAGAAGACGGCATGGGCGTGGTGCTTCTTGAGCACGTCCAGGACCTTGGGGGTCCACTCCGGGTCGGGGCCGTCGTCGAAGGTGAGGACCAGGCGGTGGTCGCGCAGGCTCAGGGTCTCGGCGCGGCCGCCGCGGGTGTCGATGACGGGCCCGCCCTCGATGATCTTCTCCGGGACCTTGTCGGAGGCGGCCTCGGGCCGGATCCGGTGGTCGGCCAGGATCTCGCTGTGGACGTAGCCCCGCAGCATCAGCATCGCCATCAGGGCGACGAGGACGAGGCAGGGCAGCAGCAGGCGCATGGGCACGCGGCGGCGGCGCGGGGCGGCGCCGCGGGCGCGGTGTTCGGGTGCGTGGCGACGCGAGGAGCCGCCGCGGGCTCCGTGCTCGGCCCCACGGCGGCGGGTGCGGGATGCCATCAGAAGGTGTTCTCCGGGAACGGGGCGGCGGGAGCGGAGGCGGTGCCTCCGGTCTCCTGCGCGACGGGTTCGGGGTTGCTCGGGCCGTGGGCGACCGTCCCCGTGCCGGGGTCTTCGGTGGTCGTGGGGTCGGTCGGCTCCGTGGTGGTGCCGCCGCCGTCCGTCGGGCTCGGTGCGGGGTTGTCGGTGACCGGGTTCGTGGGCGTCTGCCGGTCGGGTGTCGGGTTGGAGCCGGGGTTGGAGGTCGCCTTGGTGTTGCCCGGCTTCGGCTGGCCGGAGCCGGCCGGGTCCTGGGCGTCGGCGGACGCGCCGGACGCGGTGCCGCCGGTGCCGGGCAGCAGGCTCTCGCCGGCGGACGCGGACGGGGAGGCGCCCGGGGAGACGTCCGAGGTCTCGGAGGGCGCCGTCACCGACTCGGCCGGCAGCGGCGAGGTGTCGACCTGGCCGGCGGGCTTCTCCCGGGGGCCCTCGACGGGCACCCAGGGCGCGTCGGAGTTCCCGGACAGCAGGGTGGCGACGATGACCACGGCGTAGACCGCGCAGGCCAGGGCGACGGCCATGCCGAGCCGGCGGAAGCGGCGGCTGCGGCGGCCCGTCTCGTCGACGAACACCGGTCCGTCGGAGCCCTCGGGGGTGCCGGGGGCGTCCTTGGCGGCGCGCAGCATGCCGTCGAGCTGGAGCCCTATGCCGTCGAGCTGAACGGTGACCTCGTGCGGGTCGTGGGTGGCGCCGGTGCCCTCGGGGCCCGCCGCCTGCTCGTGCTCGGCCCACGGGTCGCGCACGGGTGCGGTGCGGGGGCCGCCGGCCGCGAACGGGTCCGTGTGGCCGACCGCGTGCCGGGGCGGTCCCGCCGGTCTTCCGACGCCGGGCAGGACCGCGGTCTCGTCGCCGGACGCGGCGGGAACGCCGCGCAGGATCTCCGTCTTGTCGGCGTCCGTCGAGGCACGCCTGCCACCCTGGAGTATGTCCGTCTCCCTCGCCTCGGTCCGGGAGCGCGGACCCCGACCCGGGAGCCCGGTCTCCCCGGTCGCCGGGAATGCCTGGGTGTCGACCCCGGCACCCCCTGCGGAAGAACTGCCCACGGACCGGTACGCGGCCTGGGGCCACTCCGGTTGGGCGTCTTCTCGCCACTTCTTCACGCGCACGCACATCCCCCCACGGGACCGTTCCGGGTGCGCACACGACTCCGAGCACTCGTCGCCGTACCGAGCCCCCACCCGGCCGAGCGCCCCCCTTTATCACACTGTGCTCAGGCGAAGAATGTAGCGCACGCGGAGGTTTCGTGGTTGCCGTGCGCCAACTAATGGACGCCCATGACGCATGCGTCACTGGCCGGAATCCATCCCTCAGGTGGGCGATTCAGCCACCCTTCCTCCCTTGCGACCTGGGCGGCTGCCCGACAAAGGGCCTTAAGTCCGGGATGTTCGAGACCCTTTCTCCATACAAGTGATACCGGCGACAGCGGGACCGGGTCCGTCAGCGGACGGAGCACCGAGCCGGGCATCGGGGGGAAGTCGACGACCGCGAGCACCGGGTTCCGCGTCTTCGCCATGAGCCGCTGGAACTCCTCGTCACCGACGGCCAGGGGCGCGGGGGCGGCGATCGCGACGCCCCGCCCCTCGAAGAGGCGGCGCGCGAGGTCGGTCCACTCCGGGGTGCGGGGGTTGCCGGCGCCGGCGTACACCGTCTCGCCGGCCAGGGCGGCCAGCGGCACCTCGTCCCGGATGGCCAGGGGGTGGTCCTCGGGAAGGAGGACGGCCATCGGCTCGTAGCGGACCGGCTGGTGGTCGAGGCCGGCCCGCAGCGCCGGGTCCAGGCCGGCGAACCGGCCGAACGAGGCGTCGAGGCGGCCGGCGAGCAGGTCGCCGGCGGCACCCGTCAGACCGCTCTCGTAGCGGGCCATCAGTTCCAGTTCGGGGGCGAGTTCACGGGCCCGGTGCAGGATCCGGCGGGTGGTGCGCAGGCCGGGCGAGTTCAGGTCCACGAGCAGGGCGCGGGCCTGCCCGAAGGCGGCGAGCAGGTCGTCCTGGGCCTGGAGGGCGCGGCGGGCGTACGGCACGAGCCGCTCGCCGTCGGGGGTGAGGGTGACCTGGCGGGTGGTCCGCACGAACAGCTCGGCGCCGAGCTCTCGCTCCAGGCGGCGCACGTCCCGGCTGAGCGCCTGCTGGGCGACGTACAGGCGGGCGGCGGCGCGGGTGAAGTGCAGTTCCTCCGCGACGGCCAGGAAGGCGCGCAGGAGGCGGGGGTCGAGGTGGGCGGGGGCCGGCATGCGCCGAACTTACAACAGGAGTGCGTGAATCCGTGCCGAGCAGGTGTTGGACCCGGTGATCGGCGACCGCCGAGGCTGGGCCCATGCCGCGACCGACCTCCCCAAGTACCCCTGACGCCGGGAAAGTCCGGGACATCCCGTTGTCCACCGTCACCGCCGACGCGCTCGCCGCCGTCGGCCTCCGCCCCCGTGGGCGGACCCGCCCGCCGGGGCCCTACCGGCGGCTCTTCGCCCGGCCGGGCGCGCTCGCGTTCACCGCCGCCAATCTGGCGGCCCGTCTGCCCATGGGCATGTTCAGCGTGAGCGCGGTCGTGATGATCGCGGGCACGCGCGGGTCGTACGCCCTCGCCGGGGCCGTCACCGCGACCGGGCTCGCGGCGACCGCCGTGGTCGCCCCCGGGATCGCGCGCCTCGTCGACCGGTACGGGCAGGCCCGGGTCGCCGTACCGGCCACGCTGCTCGCGGCGCTGGGCAGCCTCGCCCTGGTGCTGTGCGTGCGGTACGGCGCCCCCTCCTGGACGCTGTTCGCCGCGTACGCCGCCACCGCGAGCACGCCCAACACCGGCGGCATGTCCCGCGCCCGGTGGGCCCACCTGCTGAAGGACGACGCGGGGGCCCTGCACACCGCGAACTCCCTCGAACAGGCCGTCGACGAACTGTGCTTCATGCTGGGCCCGGTGCTCGCGGCCTTCCTGTGCGGGACGTTCTTCCCCCAGGCGGGCACGCTCGTCGCGGTGACGCTGCTCGTGACCGGGGTGCTGGCCTTCGCGGCCCAGCGGTCGACCGAGCCGCCGGCGCACGGTTCGGCCTCGGCGCCCGGCCCGGCGCCGCTGCGCGCGCCCGGCATGCCCGCGCTGCTGGCCGTCTGCCTCGCCCTGGGCGCGGTGTTCGGAGCGACGGAGGTCGTCACGCTCGCGTACGCCGACGAGCAGGGGCACCGGGCCGCGGCGGGCGCGGTGCTGGGGCTCCAGGCGGCCGGGTCCTGCGTCGCGGGCCTGGTGTACGGCCGGCTGCGGCTGACCGGCTCCCCCGAGCGCCGCTACCCGTGGTGCGTGGCGGCGATGACCGCGCTGCTGCTCCTGCCGGCCCTGGCCGCCTCCGGCACCGGCTCGCTCGTGGTACTGGCCGGGGCCCTCCTGGCTGCCGGGATGGCCACCGCCCCCACGATGATCACCAACATGGCCCTGGTGCAGCGGCGCACCCCGCCGGGCCGTCTCAACGAGGGCATGACCCTGGCGGTGACGGCCCTGCTCGGCGGCATCGCCTGCGGCAGCGCGGCCGGCGGCTGGACGGTGGAACACACGTCCCCGTCCACCGGCTACGCGGTCCCGGTGGTGGCGGCGGCGACGGCCCTGCTCGTGTCGGTGGGCGCACGGGTGCTGGGGCGCGGGCGGGGTGCGTGACGCGGCCCGGCACGTGTGCCGGCCGGCCCGCCCTCCGGTCGCGGCGGGGCTCGGGCGCCGGGGCGGGTGGTACGGCCGGGCGCTCTGGAAGCCGGAGGGCTGACCGCTCCGACGGGCGAGCGCCGGCCTCCGGGGGCCGACGGCGGCCCCGGCCCCCCGGTCGCGCCCCGGGCCGGGTGCCGGGCGCCCCGAGGGAGCCGGGGGCGCGCCGGTGTGACCGGGGGCGGGGCCGGAGCAGCCTGGTGCCGGTCGGGGTCAGGTGTGCCAGGCTCGGGGGCTCGTGTAGGGGCGGGTGCGGTCGGGGCGGGTCCAGGGGGCCGTGGACCGGCGGGGCGGGGCCGGGTCGGGGGGCGGGGCGAGCCGGAGGGTGAGGACCGCGGTGAAGGCGGCCAGTTCCTCGGGGCTCGGGGTGCCGCGCAGGACGCGCACCGAGGTGGCGGCGAGCAGGTCGGCCGGGGTCGGCGTCATGGGGTGCTCCTCACTGGGGCGGGTTGCCGTGCTTGCGGGTGGGCAGGGACTCGGACTTGGTCGCGAGCATCATCAGGGCGCGGCTGAGGGCGAGTCGGGTCTCGCGGGGGTCGATCACGTCGTCGACGAGGCCGCGCTCGGCCGCGTAGTAGGGGTGGACGAGTTCGCTGCGGTACTCCTCGATCTTGCGGCGGCGCATCGCCTCGGGGTCGTCGGCGGCGGCGATCTCGCGGCGGAAGACGACGTTGGCGGCGCCCTCGGCGCCCATCACGGCGATCTCGTTGGTGGGCCAGGCCAGGGCGATGTCCGCGCCGATGGACCGGGAGTCCATGACGATGTAGGCGCCGCCGTACGCCTTGCGCAGGACGACGGAGACGCGGGGCACGGTGGCGTTGCAGTACGCGTACAGCAGTTTCGCGCCGCGCCGGATGATGCCCTCGTGCTCCTGGTCGACGCCGGGCAGGAAGCCGGGCACGTCGACCAGGGTGACCAGCGGGATGTTGAAGGCGTCGCAGAACTGTACGAACCGGGCGCCCTTCTCGCTGGCTTTGATGTCGAGGACGCCGGCCATGGACGCGGGCTGGTTGGCGACGACGCCGACGACGTGCCCGTCGATCCGGGCGAGCGTGCACACGAGGTTGGTGGCGAACGCGGCGTGCACCTCCAGGTGGTCGCCGTCGTCGACGATCTCCTCGATGACCTTGCGGATGTCGTAGGAGCGGTTGCCGTCGGCGGGGACCAGGTCGAGCAGGGCGTCGCCGGGGCGGTCCGCCGGGTCGCCGGTGGGGTGGGCGGGCGGGAGTTCGCGGTTGTTGGAGGGCAGCAGGGTCAGCAGGTAGCGGACCTCCTCCAGGCAGGTGCGCTCGTCGTCGTAGACGAAGTGGGCGACGCCGGAGGTGCCGCCGTGGACGTCGGCGCCGCCGAGGCCGTTCTGGGTGATCTCCTCCCCCGTCACCGCCTTCACCACGTCCGGCCCCGTGATGAACATCTGGGAGATGTCCCGGACCGCGAAGACGAAGTCGGTGAGCGCCGGGCTGTACGCGGCGCCGCCCGCGCACGGGCCGAGCATCACGCTGATCTGCGGGATCACCCCGGACGCCTTGGTGTTGCGCCGGAAGATGCCGCCGTAGCCGGCGAGGGCCGACACGCCCTCCTGGATCCGGGCGCCCGCGCCGTCGTTGAGCGACACGAGCGGGGCGCCCGCCGCGATGGCCAGGTCCATCAGTTTGTGGATCTTCTGCGCGTGGGCCTCGCCGAGGGCGCCGCCGAAGATGCGGAAGTCGTGGGCGTACACGAAGACCGTGCGGCCCTCGACCGTGCCCCAGCCGGTGATCACCCCGTCGGTGTACGGCCGTTTGGCCTCGAGTCCGAAGCCCTGCGCGCGGTGCCGGCGCAGGGTCTCCACCTCGGTGAACGAGCCGGGGTCCAGGAGCAGTTCGATGCGTTCGCGGGCGGTCAGCTTGCCCTTGGCGTGCTGGCGTTCGGTGGCCCTCGGGTCGGGGCCGGTGCGGGCGAGCTCCTTGATGGCCGCCAGTTCGGAGAACCGGTCCGCCTCGGGGGCGTCGGTGTCGGGCAGGAGCGTCTCGGGATCGACGACGGTCATGATGCCTGGGCCCTTTCCTTCCTGTTCCTGGTGTCGATGAGGTCGTGCGGGCGGACGGACGACGGGTCGTGGGCGCGCAGCACCGTGCGCAGTCCCGGTTCGACGGCGTGGACGCGGTCCACGGCGTCCCGGGCGTGCAGCCAGTCGGCGGGCACCGGGTGCAGGGCGGCCCGCCGGTCGCCGGCGCCGGCCAGCGCGGCGGCGCCGACGTGGCCCTCGCACAGCGGGATGTTGCGCACCGTCCAGCCGGCCGGGCGCCAGGACTCGGCGCCCTCGCCCAGGTAGTCGAGGTCGGCGGCGCGGGCGAGCCCGGTGCCGAGACCCTTCAGGTACGCCTCCTTGCGGGACCACAGCCGGGCGAAGGCCGTCGGCCGCCGCTCGGGCGGGACGCGGGCGATCTCCTGGCGCTCGCCCGGGTGCAGCAGGGGCAGGCAGGCGTCGACGGTCGCGGGCGACGGCAGCGCCTGCACGTCGACGCCGACCCGGGTGCGGGCGACGGCGACCAGGGCGAGCCCGTGGCTGTGGGAGAGGGAGAACTCGGGGGCGCCCGGCAGGTCGACCAGGACGGGCCGGCCGTGCCGTTCCCCGCACTCCTCGCACCACTCCCGGCCGATGACCAGCCGCCGGGGCGCGACGCCCGTGTAGACGGACAGCACCCGGCGCAGGCCCACATGGGCGGCGACGTACATCTGCCGGTCGGCGTGCCGGCGGTAGGCGGCGGCGCGCCGGCGCTCGTCCTCGTCGAGTTCGCCGACGGGCGCGTCGCGCGATGGTTCCGGCGCCGGCAGCAGCCACAGGTGCAGGTCGGACGGGCCGAGCTGCCGGGCGCCGCGGGCGGGGTGCGGGCCGAGGGGGAGGTTCACGGGCGGCTCCCGGTGCGGGTGGTGGGGTGGGGCGCCGGCTCGGTTCCGGCGGTGCCGGCGCGCGCGCCGCCGCGGTCGGCGGCCGCCGCCACGAGCGCGGCCGCCAGGGAGATCAGTCCCCCCGCCCACAGCGCGGAGCGGGTGCCCAGGTACTGGGTGACCGCGCCGACGAACAGGGCGCCGAGCGGGGCGGTGCCTTGCAGGATCAGGGTGTAGAGGGCCATCACACGGCCCCGGTAGGCGGGGTCGCTGCCCAGCTGGACGCGGTGGTTGGCGGCCTGCGCGAAGTACAGGGACGCGAAGCCGGTCGGGACGAGCAGGAGCAGGGCCACCGTCAGGTTCGGCGCCCAGCCGGTGGCCGCGGCCAGCGCGCCGAAGGCGCAGGCCCAGGCGATGACCAGCCGGGCCGGGGGGCGGCCCCGGCGCAGGGTGCTGGTGAAGGCGGCCAGCAGGGAGCCGGCGGCGAGCGCGGCGGTGAGCAGGCCGAACGCGGCGGCGTCGGTGTGGAAGACGGTCCGGGCCATGAGCGGCAGGGTCAGTTGCAGGTTGAGGCCGAACAGGGAGACGGCGGCGAGCAGGGACAGCGTCGCCACCAGGTCGGGCCGGGACCGCAGATGGGCCAGTCCCTCCACGACCCGGGCGTCGCGGGCGGCGGGCCGCGCGGACCGGTGCAGTTCGCCGGGCCGCATGGCGCGCAGCCCGGCGACGGTCGCCGCGTAGCTGGCCGCGTTGAGGAGCATCACGGTGCCGGTGCCGGCCGCCTCGATCAGCAGTCCGGCGAGCGAGGGGCCGATGACGCGCGCGATGTTGAAGTAGGCGCCGCTGAGCGCGGAGGCGTTCGGCACCAGCTCCGGTCCGACGAGCTCGGCGATGAAGGACAGCCGGGTGGGCACCTCGACGGCGTTGGCGACGCCGAGGGCCAGGGCGAAGGCGTACACGTGCCACAGCCGGGCGGCGCCGCCGGTGACGAGCAGGCCGAGCAGCAGCGCGAGCAGCCCGGAGGCGATGTTGGCCCCGGTCAGCAGCGCCCGTTTGTCGTACCGGTCGGCGATGCGGCCGCCGTACAGGGTGAGCAGCAGCATCGGGGTGAACTGGAGGGCGGTGACCGTCGCGAGGGCGGTGCCGGAGTCGCCCGTGAGGTCGAGGACGAGCCAGTCCTGGGCGACGACCATCATCCAGGTGCCGGTCACGGAGGCGACCTGCCCGGCGGCGAAGAGCCGGAAGTTGCGCACGCCCAGCGAGCGCGTCCCGGTGGCCAGCAGCCGCCCGGGTCCCCGTTTCCCGGTGGCGGACCCGGTCATGGACCGTCCCGTTCGGGCAGGCACTCCTCGAAGAAGGCGAGCGCGCGCAGGTGGTAGGCGCGGGCCGTGCGGCCCAGGCTGATGTTGTGCCCGGCGTCGGGTTGCCGGTCGACGACGACGCGCGGGGCGGAGCTGAGCCGTGTGCGCAGGTCGTCGAGGGCGTCGGCGTCGTGCCGCCACCACAGTTCGTGCTCGGCGAACGTCAGCCGTACGGGGACGCGCACGCGCGGGGCGAGGGCGTCGAAGACGTCGGGCCAGACGGACGCGGCCCGCAGTTCCCGCTCGGGCACCGGCCGGACGAAGTCGGCGCTGCGGCGGAAGGTGGCCGGCGGGTAGAGGGCGAGCCGGCCCCAGTTGTGCTTCCAGCGGGCCCGGTCGGTGCCGGTGAGCAGTTCCTCGGAGCGGGGGGCGTAGCGGTGCCCGCAGCCGGAGATGTCCAGGCCCAGCAGTCCGGGCGGCGGGGCCTCGGCGGCCAGGGTCAGGGCGAGTTTGCCGCCGAAGGAGTGCGCGAGCAGGAACGTTCCGACGCCGGTGTCGTACCCGGCGCGGAAGTCGTCGAGCGCGGCCCCCAGGACGCGGGCCTGCCCGGCGAGGTCCAGGCCCTCGGGGAACCCGGCGGCGGAGTCGCCGTAGCCGGGCCGGTCGACGGCGAGGACCTGGAAGCCGAGATGCGCTCCCAGCGCGCACAGGGAGGCGTCGGGCTGGGCCCCGCCGTCGAAGTACCCCGCGCTCATCCCGGCCCCGTGCAGCGCGACCACGGTGGCACGCGGCGGCGTGTCCGGGGGCGCGCTCAGCAGGGCGGACAGGGTGTGCCCGGCGGCGTTCAGGGTGATCCGCCGTACACGGGGGCCGACGGACAGGGGCGCGGTGGTCATCGTGCTACGCCACCTCCGGGCTGCCGAACCAGTGGTGCAGGGCGCTCACGAGGCGGTCGATGCCGGCGGCCACGTCGTCCTGCGCGGTGCCGCCGCCGGCCGCCCAGGCCACATGGCCGTCGGGGCGGACGAGGAGGGCGGTGGCCCCGGCGAAGGCGTCGGGGTCCTCGGGGCGGGCGGTGACCACGGTGACGGTGTCCGCCCAGCGGGCCGCCGTCTCGCGCGGGGCGGGGTCGCCGGCCAGGTCGAGCAGGACGCCGCGGGCCGGGTGGAGCAGGTCGGCCGTGCCGGTGCGGGTGCCGTCGGGCAGCTCCAGCGGGCGCGGGGGGAGGCGGCGGCCGAGCAGGGGGTGGGTGCCGGGGCCGAGGTCGTAGCCGACGTCGAGGTGGCTGACGATGCCGGCGAGCCGGCGGCGGACCTCCTCCAGCTCCATCAGCTCCCCGAACACGGCGCGGACGGGGTCGGCCTCGGGGCCGCCGAGGAAGATCATGCCCTGGGCCCGGGTGTTCATCAGCAGGCGTGCGCCGACCGGGTGCCGTTCGTCGTGGTAGGTGTCGAGCAGGGTGTCGGGCAGGGCGCCGCGGGCCACCGCGGCCAGCTTCCAGCCCAGGTTGACGGCGTCCTGCACGCCCGTGCTGAGCCCCTGTCCGCCGGCGGGGAGGTGGACGTGCGCGGCGTCGCCGGCGAGCAGGACGCGGCCCTTGCGGTAGGCGGAGACCTGCCGGGTGGCGTCCGTGAAGGAGCTGACCCAGTCGGCGCCGCCGCCCGCCAGGGACTCGCCGGTGATGCGTTCCCAGGCGGCGGCGACCTCCTCGAACTCGACGTTCTGCGGGCGGTCCCCGGCGGGGGTGCCGTGCTCGCAGACGATGATGCGGTCGACGCCGGGCGCGAGCGGAGCGGCCATCACCATGCCGTGCTCCAGCCGCTCGCCCAGGAAGCGGGGGCGGATGGCGCAGCCGGTGACGTCCGCCAGGTACATCCGGCGGGTGGCGGGCAGCCCGGGGAAGTCGAAGCCGGCGGCCCGGCGCACGACGCTCTGGCCGCCGTCGCAGCCGACCAGGTAGGCGCCGCGCAGCCGCTGTTCACCGTCGGGGGTCGCCGCGACGATCTCGACGCCGTGGCCGTCCTCGGACAGCTTGGTCAGCTCCCAGCCCCGGCGGATGTCGGCGCCCAGCTCACCGGCCCACTCCTCCAGGACGGCCTCGGTCTGCGACTGCGGGACACCCCGCGCGCCGAAGTGGGCGTCCTCCAGGACCGTGTAGTCGAACTGGATGCCGCCGAAGTGGCCCATCGGGCTCTTCTCCAGCGCCCCGAAGCGCGGCAGCAGGCCCCGCTGGTCGAACACCTCCATGGCGCGGGCGGTGAAGCCGAGTCCGCGGGACTGCCCGGTCGGCTCGGCCAGCTTCTCCACGACCACGACCCGGGCTCCGCCCAGCCGCAGTTCTCCGGCCAGCATGAGGCCGGTCGGCCCCGCACCGACCACGATCACATCCGTGTCCACAGTGCTTCCCTCTCTGCACGTCGCCCGAATCGATAGGAACATGTACGACTTGCCCTGACTTGCGGTGTTCGGCCTCGCGCGGGATCACAGCCCGGGATCCGGCCGTCCGAACCAGTGCCGGATCGCCGCCGTGGCCGCCCACGGGTCCGCTCCCGCCCAGGCGACATGGCCGTCCGGGCGCACCAGCAGCCCCTCGGCGCCATGCAGCGGCGCGCCGGCGCCGGCCCGTACCGCCACCGGGGTGACGCGGTCGGCCCAGATCTTGCCGAGCCAGCGCAGCTCCGCCCGGGCCGTGTCGGCGACCAGCAGCAGCCCGCGCCCGTCCCGCAGCGCCCCGGCGACGCCGACCGGGCCGTCCGGCGTGGGCAGCGTGCCGAGCGGCAGCCGGGCGCCGAGCAGGGGGTGGGTGCCGTCGCCCACCGGGTAGCGGATGTCGAGCCCGGTGATCATGGCCGCGAGGTGGTCCCGGGTGGGGCCCGCGGCGATGAGTTCGCCGAGCAGGGCGCGCGCCGGCTCCACCTCGGGCCCGCCCAGCAGCAACTGCGCCTGGGCGCGGATGTTGGCGAGCACCCGGCGCCCGACGGCGTGCCGCTCGTCGTGGTAGGTGTCGAGCAGCCCGTCGAAGGCCCGGCCGCGGGCCACCGCGGCGAGCTTCCAGCCCAGGTTGGCCGCGTCCTGCAGACCGAGGTTGAGCGCCTGGCCGCCGCTGGGCATCTGCCGGTGGGCGGCGTCCCCGGCGAACAGCACCCGGCCGTGCCGGTAGCGCTCCAGCTGCTGGTTGGCGTCCCCGAACGCGTTGAGCCACACCGGGTGCCCGCCGCTCAGGTCCTCCCCGGTCACACGCCGCCACACGTCGACGACCTCGGCGAACGCGGGCGGTCCGGTGCGCGGCCGGGCGGGCCGGCCGAAGGCGTGCACCATCACGCGGGTGGTGCCGCCGGGCATCCTGGCGGCGATGGCCAGGCCGTGCTCCCGGCGTTCGAACCGCCGGTTCGGGATGTCGATCCCGGCGATGTCGGCCCGCAGCAGTTCGCGGGCCGCCGGGGAGCCCGGGAAGGCCGCTCCGGTCAGGGCGCGAACGGTGCTGTCCTCGCCGTCGCAGGCGACGACGTAGGCCGCCCGCAGCCGCCGCTCGCCGTCCGGGGCCGCCACCGCCAGCTCCACGTGTGTGCCGCTCTGGACGAGTCCGCGGACCTCCCAGCCGCGCCGGACGTCGGCGCCGAGGGCGCGGGCCCGGTCCTGGAGCAGTTCCTCGGTCCGGGTCTGCGGCACCTTCCACTGGCCCGAGTACGGCCCGGGCACGGTCAGGTCCATGGGGACGCCGCCGAAGTGGCCGCGCGGCTCCCTGGGCGGGTCGCCGAGCGCCTCCAGCAGGCCCCGGCAGTCGAACAGCTCGACCGTGCGGGCGTGCAGCGTGGAGGCGCGGGACTCCGTGGTGGGGGTGCGCAGCCGTTCGAGGACGACGACGTCGGCGCCGCCCAGGCGCAGCTCCCCGGCGAGGAACAGGCCGACGGGGCCCGCCCCCACCACGACGACCCGGCCGGCTCCGGAGGTGTCGGTGGCCATGGTCAGCGGCTCTTCTCCGCGTGGTCCCGGGCGTGGCCCAGCGTGGCCCGGCTGTTGGTGCTGAGCGCACCCTGGACGTACTCGCGGGCGTCCTCCACGGTCGCGTCGGGGCCGAGGATCCGCCGGATGTTGTCGGGGTTGAGCACGACCGTGTGCTGGGAGGTCGCGGCGACCCCGCGCGGGTACTCCTCGAACGTCCACAGGCCGGTGTGCAGGGTCATCAGCGCCGGCAGCGTCACCTGCTTGTAGGCGATCGCGCGGTGCGGGAACGTCACCCGGTACGACTTGGTGGTGTGCGTCGAGCCGTCCTTGGCCCGGGTGTCCATCTCCAGCACCTGCAGGCCGGGCGCGGGCTCCTCGAAGCGGACGCGGGCCACGTGCGGCAGCCGGTCGACCCAGCGGTCGGCCTGGTCGATGAAGTCGTAGACGTCCTTGGCGGCGCCCTCGATGAGCACGGTGTCCTCGAAGGAGAACGTCAGCTCGCGGGTGGCGTGGGCCCGTTCGACGTTCTCCTTCAGGGCGGCGAGCTCGGAGCGGGAGTTGCGGTCGACGGCCTCGTCGATCCAGGCCAGGCCCTCGGGGTCGTCGTCGACGGCCCGGTAGTCGTGCAGCAACCTCACCAGCGACTCGCCGCCGGGGCGTTCCTCGATGACCCAGGCGCCGCCCATCGCGGCGACGGGGGGCGCGGAGACCTCCTGTCGGAAGGTGATCCGGCGGTTCTCCGGGTCGAGTGTGCGGCGCGAGGTCCAGCTCTTGGGGGCGCCGTTGGCGGTGGCCCAGATGCGGATGCGCTCCTCGCGCTCGCCCTTCTCCAGATGGTCCACGTGGATGGTGGGCGGGAAGATCCGCGGCCAGTTCTCCACCTCCGCGATCAGCCGGTAGACGGCGTCGGCGGGGGCCGAGACGGTGATCTCGTGCGCCACCTCGCGGGTCGTTGCGTCCGTCGTGGTCACGTCCTCGTCCTCTTCTTCTCGGTGGTCGGGGGTCAGAAGTTGCCCAGGCCACCGCAGACGTTGATCGCCTGGGAGGTGACGGAGGCGGCGGTGTCGGAGGCGAGGTAGCCGACCATCCCGGCGACCTCCTGCGGGGTGGAGTAGCGGCCGAGCGGGATCTTCGCCTGGAACTTCTCGAGGATGGCGTCCTCGCTGGTGCCGTAGGCGTCGGCGTAGCCCTGGCGGACCCGCTGGGCCATGGGGGTCTCGACGTAGCCGGGGCAGACGGCGTTGACGGTGACCCCGGTGGGCGCGAGCTCGTTGCCGAGGGCCTTCGTGAAGCCGACGACGCCGTGCTTGGAGGCGGAGTAGGGGGCGCCGAGGACGACGCCCTGCTTGCCGGCGGTGGAGGCGATGTTGATGATCCGGCCCCAGCCGCGGTCGCGCATGCCGCCGGTGGTGAGGACCTCGCGAGTCATCCGGAAGACGCTGTTGAGGTTGGTGTCGATGACGTCGTCCCACAGCTCGTCCGCGAGGTCGGCGGTGACACCGCCGCCGCTGCGGCCCGCGTTGTTGACGAGGACGTCGACGCCGCCGAAGCGGTCGACGGCGGCCTGCACGAAGGCGCGGACCGCGTCCCGCGAGCGGACGTCCACCGCGGCGCCGTCGGCCTCGATGCCCTCCTCCTGGAGCTGCTTGACCGTCGCGGCCACGTTGTCGGCGTTGCGGGCCCCGATGAACACCCGGTGTCCGGCGGAGCCCAGCTGCCGGGCGGCCGCCAGTCCGATGCCACTGGTGGCCCCGGTGATCAGTGCGACCCGCTGCGTCTGCTGCTGCGGCATGTCTCTTCCAACTCCTTTGCGGTCATGGCTACGAGGGGTGCGCCGCCGTCGGCCGCAGGGGGCGCCGACGGCGGCGGGTCAGGGAGTGCCGGGTGTCGCGGAGGGTCAGGCGGCGGCCTGCGACCCGCCGTCCAGCTGCCCGTTGACCGCGTCGATCAGGGCGCGCGGCGTGTTGGCTTCGGACAGGACGTCGTCGTCGAGGGTGATGCCGTACTCGCGCTCGATCCGGCCGCCGGTCTCGAGCAGGGCCAGCGACTCGTAGCCGAGGTGCTCGAAGTCCGCGTCGAGGATGTCGCCGTCGAGGTCGACGGTCTCCTCGGCGCCGGCGCCCTCGATGAGGATGCGCTTGAGGTCGTCGAGGGTGAACTGCTGTGTGGACACGTGGGGTTCCTCTCGTTCGTTCGCGTGGGTCGTGGCGGGTCGGTCAGGCGGACGCCCGGACGATCGCCGCCGAGTTGAAGCCGCCGTGGCCGCGGGCCAGGACCAGCGCCGAGCGCAGTCCGGCCTCGCGCGGGCGGTCGACCACCAGGTCGAGGGTGTGCTCGGGCGACGGCGTGACGTGCACCGTCGGCGGGATCACCCCGTCGCGCAGGGACAGCAGCGCGGTGGCCAGGTCCAGGGGGGCCGCGCCCGAGTACAGGCGGCCGGTCATCGTCTTCGGCGCGGTGACCGGGACGCCGTGCGGGCCGAACACGGCCGTGATGGCCTCCGACTCGGCCCGGTCCAGCTCGGGGTCGGCGGCGGCGTCGCAGAACACGACGTCGATGTCGCCGGCGGATGTCCGGGCGTCGGCCAGGGCGAGTTCGATCGCCCGGCGCAGCCCCGGCGGGCGCCCGCTGCCCGGCGCCGGGTCGAAGGTGGCGGCGTACCCGGCGACCTCGCCGTAGATCCGCGCGTCGCGGGAGCGCGCCGACTCCTCGGACTCCATGACGAGCAGCGCGCCGCCCTCGCCGGGGACGTAGCCGTCGGCGGCCGCGTCGAAGGGCAGGTACGCCTGGGCCGGCTCGTCCCGGGTGGTCAGCCGCTGCGCGGCGAGCTGGGCGACCCAGCCCCACGGGCAGATGGAGGCGTCCACGGCCCCGGAGACGACGACGGCCGTGCCCTTGCGGATCTGCCGGCGGGCCTGCGCGACCGCGTCCAGACCGCCGGCCTGGTCGCTGACGACCACGCTGCTGGGGCCCTTCATGCCGTGCCGGATGGAGATCTGGCCGCTGTTGACGGCGTAGAACCAGGCGAACGACTGGTACGCGCTGACGTACTGGCTGCCCCGGCTCCACAGTGCCTGGAGCTCGCCCTGGCCGAACTCGAAGCCACCCGATGAGCTGGCGGTGACCACGCCCATGCTGGAGTCGGGCAGGTCCTGCGGCCGTATCCCGGCGTCCTCCAGCGCCCAGTCGGCGGCGACCAGCGCCAGCCGGGTCATCCGGTCGGTCTGCGGCAGCAGCCGGCTCGGCAGATGCTCCTCGGCCGCGAAGCCGGGTATCTCCCCGGCCAGGCGGGCCGGGTACTGGGAGGGGTCGAAGCGGGTGATCCGCCCGATGCCGCTCTTCCCGGCGAGGGTCGCCGCCCAGTAGTCCTGGACACCCAGGCCGTTGGGTGCCGTGACGCCGAGACCCGTCACCACCACCGCGCTCATGCCATGCTCCTCTCGGGACGGGCGAGCACCATCGCGCTCTGGAAGCCGCCGAACCCGCTGCCGACCGTCAGCACCGCGTCGGTCAGCTGCTCGCGGGCGGTGACCGGCACGTAGTCGAGGTCGCACTCGGGGTCCGGGGTGTGCAGGTTCGCGGTCGGCGGGACCACGTGGTGCTCCATGGCCAGCGCCGACGCGGCGATCTCGATGGAGCCGATCGCGCCGAGCGAGTGGCCCACCATCGACTTGATGGAGCTGACCGGGGTCCGGTAGGCGTGCTCGCCGAGGCTCTTCTTGAACGCGGCCGTCTCGTGCCGGTCGTTCTGCTTGGTGCCGGAGCCGTGCGCGTTGATGTAGTCGATCTGGTCCACGTTCATCCGGGCCTCGTCGAGCGCCACCGTGATGGCCTCCGCCATCTCGGCGCCGTCCGGCCGCAGACCGGTCATGTGGTACGCGTTGCTGCGGGTGGCGTAGCCCGCGATCTCGGCGTAGACGTGGGCCCCGCGGCGCCGGGCGCTGTCCAGCTCCTCCAGTACGAAGACGGCGCAGCCCTCGCCGAGCACGAACCCGTTGCGGGTGCCGTCGAACGGCCGGGACGCCTGCTCGGGGTCCTCCTTGCGCGGGGTCGTCGCCTTGATGGCGTCGAAGCAGGCCATGGTGATCGGGGAGATCGGCGCGTCCGACGAGCCGGCGATCATCACGTCCGCCGAACCCTCCCGGATCAGCTCGACCGCGTAGCCGACGGAGTCGATGCCGGAGGTGCAGCCCGTCGACACCACGGTGTTGGGGCCCTCCGCCCCGACCGTCCAGGCGACCTCGGCCGAGAAGGAGCTCGGGACGAGGTAGTTGTACAGGTGCGGTACGGCGTAGGCGTGGTCCACCAGGTGCAGCCGGCCGCCGTCGCTGACGATCCGGTACTCCTCGTCGAGGCCGGTCGTGGCGCCGACCGCGCTGCCGATGGTGACGCCCACCCGGTGCGGCTCGTGGGCCGCGAGGTCGATGCCGCTGTCCGCGACCGCGCCGCGGGCCGCGACCACCGCGAACTGGGCGGCCCGGTCCATCCGGCGGACCTCCTGCGGGGTGAGTCCGTGCCGCTCCGGGTCGAAGTCCATCTCCGCCGCGACCTGGGACCGGAAGGGGCTCGGGTCGAAGAAGGTGATCCCGCGGGTGGCGGTCCGGCCCTCGCTCAGCATCCCCCAGAAGCCGTCCTTGCCGACGCCGCCGGGAGCGAGCACCTCGATCCCGGTGATGACGACACGACGACCGCTCATCGGGACGCCTCCCAGGAGTAGAAGCGCTGGGCCATGGCGTCGGCCGGCGACCGCCAGGTGGCCGGGTCGTACGCCTCGATGAAGGGCTTCAGGTCCTCGCTGATCCGCACGAAACGCTCGTCGGACTTGGCCTTCTCGATCAGCTCGCCGCCGTTGTCGGCGTCGAAGTCCTGGAGGTGGAAATACAGCCCCCGGTACTGGAAGAGCTGACGGCGCCGGGTGCCCATCAGATGCGGCATCTCGGTCTCGTCGAACGCGCCGAACAGCTTGGCGACATCGACCGCGGAGCCCGGTTCCATCCGGGCCACGATCAAAGTGCTGTGCATGAGTTCTCTCCTTGGAAAAGGGTGCGTGGGATAAGGAGGCGTGCGGGCGGGCGACATCGCCCCGCGTCCGGGAAAGGACGGAGCACGCTTTCGTCAGTCGATGCCCCGGCAGATGTGCGGCTGTTCGCTGTCGTTCTCGTCGTCCTCGCCGGCCAGGAGCCACGCGGGCGGCTGGGGGGCGGGCGGCTCGCGCCCGTCGTCGTGTGTCACGGTTCGCACCTCCTCGGACGTCCTCAGTCCTTGATCTCGCAGATCGGCGCGCCGGAGGTGAGGGAGGCGCCCACCTGGGCGGTCAGGTCCTTGACGGTGCCGGACCGGTGCGCGGTGAGGGGCTGCTCCATCTTCATGGCCTCCAGGACGACGATCAGGTCGCCCTCCTCGACCTCCTGGCCCTCCTCGACCGCGACCTTGACGACGGTGCCCTGCATCGGGGACGCCAGGGTGTCGCCGGAGACGGCGGGGCCCGAGGTCCGCGCCGCGCGGCGCTTCGGCCGGGCCCCGGCGGCGAGGCCGGTGCGGGCGAGGGCCATCCCGAGGGACGCGGGCAGCGACACCTCCAGGCGCCGTCCCCCGACCTCGACCACCACGGTGTCGCGTCCCGCCTCGTCGGTGTCGGTGTCGGTGGGGGAGGTGAAGGGCTTGATGTCGTTGACGAACTCGGTCTCGATCCACCGGGTGTGGACCGTGAACGGCTCGCCCGACCCGGTCAGCTCGGGAGCGAACGCGGGGTCCTTGACCACGGCCCGGTGGAACGGGATGGCCGTGGCCATCCCCTCGACCGTGAACTCCTCCAGAGCACGCGCGGCCCGCTGCAGGGCCTGCTCACGGCTGGCACCGGTCACGATCAGCTTCGCCAGCAGGGAGTCCCACGCCGGGCCGATCACGCTGCCGGACTCCACCCCGGCGTCCAGACGCACACCCGGACCGGACGGCGCCGCGAACGTGGTGACCGTGCCGGGAGCGGGCAGGAAGCCCCGGCCCGGGTCCTCGCCGTTGATACGGAACTCGAAGGAGTGCCCGCGCAGGACCGGATCGCCGTAGCCGAG